>NZ_JANJES010000003.1:0-284643 GCF_044878465.1 Rothia sp. BD8
TCACCAGCCACGGGGTGGCCTCCACGCTGCACCAACACTCTGCATGATGACCACAGTCATTCACAAAAAATACTTGGTATGCACCATCAGAGTGAACAAAGCACACTATTGAGTTCTCAAACAACGAACCACACAGCCACCACCAGCCCCGAACACTCGGAACCAGAGACGACCATCGGTCTCTCGGAAAAACGTCACCGTCTCGATCGGCGGCAACCTGTCCAGCGTACCAGACCCTCACACCACCCCGCAAACCGGGATGTTCCGTGAAGATCCAGCCGATCAGGACCGGCCCGCCTCGCGGCGACCTGTAAGACTTTACAGACCCCCACCAGGGCACGCAAGCCGGAACGAGATGTCCTCGGTCACAGCCTGCGGCCCCCGGCGTCGGGCTAGTCCTGCACGGTCACCAGGGCCATGTTCTTCTTGCCCCGGCGCAGCACCAGGTAGCGCCCGTGCAGCAGGTCCTCGTCGGCCACGACGGCGTCCTCCCCCGCGGCCTTGGCCCCGTTCACCGACACCGCGCCCTCGCGCAGGAACCGGCGGGCCTCGGACTTCGAGGAGGCCAGCTGCGTGGCCAGCAGCAGGTCCGCCACCTGCGGGAGCCGCCCCGCCGGCACCTGTGCGTGGGGCAGCTCGGCGGTGGCCGCCACCAGCGTCGGCTCGTCCAGCGCCGCGATGTCGCCGCGGCCGAACAGGGCCTCCGACGCCGCGATGACCTTGTCCGTGGCCTCGGATCCGTGCACCAGGGAGCACACGTCATAGGCCAGCGTCTTCTGGGCCTGCCGCCGGAAGGGCTCCTCCTCCGTCAGCCGCGCCAGCTCCTCGATCTCGGCGCGGGTGCGGAAGGTGAAGACCTTGAGCCGGTCCACGACGTCGGCGTCGGCGGTGTTCAGCCAGAACTGGTAGAAGGCGTACGGCGTGGTCAGCTCGGGATCCAGCCAGATGGCGTTGCCCTCGGACTTGCCGAACTTGGTGCCGTCCGAGTTGGTGATCAGCGGGCTGCCCATCGCGTGGACGTGCTCGCCCTCCACCTTGCGGATCAGCTCGGTGCCGGAGGTGAGGTTGCCCCACTGGTCGGAGCCGCCCAGCTGCAGGGTGCACCCGTACTGCCGGTACAGCTCCAGGAAGTCCATGCCCTGCAGGATCTGGTAGCTGAACTCGGTGTAGGAGATGCCCTCCTCGGAGTTCAGCCGCTTGGCGACGATCTCCTTCTTGATCATGGTGCCCACGCGGAAGCTCTTGCCGATGTCGCGCAGGAAGTCCAGGGCGGACAGCCCCGCCGTCCAGTCCAGGTTGTTGACCATCCGCGCGGCGTTGTCCCCCTCGAAGGACAGGAAGCGCTGGATCTGCCCGCGCAGGGACTCCACCCACTGGGCCACGACCTCCCGGGAGTTCAGCACCCGCTCGGAGGTCTGCCTCGGGTCCCCGATCAGCCCCGTCGAGCCGCCGACCAGCCCCAGGGGCCGGTGCCCGGCCAGCTGAAGCCGGCGCATGTTCAGCAGCTGCACGAGATGCCCCAGGTGCAGGGAGGCCGCGGTCGGATCGAAGCCGATGTAGTACGTGAGGGTGTCCTCCGTCAGGGCCTTCTCCAGGGCCTGGGGGTCCGTGCTCACGTGCACGAGCCCCCGCCACTGGAATTCCTGCCAGATGTTCTGGAAGGTGGGGTCGTTGGCCTGCTCGTCCAGACCCTGCACGGCGTCGATGTTCGCGTTAGTCGTCACGGCACACACGGTACCATCGGGCCCGCGTGCAACCAGCGGTCTCAGTCCAGGCCCGCCGGCATCGGCCCGGAGGAGACCAGGGTGAGCCGCTGGGTCGGGCGGGTCATCGCCACGTACAGGTCCCCCAGCCGACCGTCGGCCGCCTGCACCAGGGCGTTCGGCTCGGCGATCACGACGGCGTCGAACTCCAGGCCCTTGGCCTCCCACGGGCTGAGCACCAGGATCTGGCGCTGCCGGGCCCCACCGCCGGTGCCGCTGCGCGCGCCGAAGGCCTCCACCACGGCCGCGGCCACCGCGTCGTGCTGCTCGGGTGCGGCCACCACGCCCACGAGTCCGCCGGGCACCAGCTCCAGGTCCCGGGCCACGGCCTCGACGACGCCGGCCGGGACGTCCCCGGTGCGCACCAGCTGCGGCGCCCACCGCCCCTCGCGCACGGCCCGCGGCGCGGAGACCTCCAGCCCCGAGGCCCGGGCGACGTCGACCGCCGCACGGGCGATCTGCGAGGGGGTGCGGTAGTTGACGGTCAGCTCCTCCAGGGTGAAGCGCTCCCCCACGAAGGGCTCGAGGGCCTCGGCCCAGCTGTGCGCGGCCGCCGGTGCCGAGGCCTGGGCGATATCCCCGACCACCGTGAAGGACTTCATGGGGCACCGGCGCATCAGCAGCCGCCACTGCATCGGGGAGAGCTCCTGGGCCTCATCGACCACCACGTGCCCGTAGGCCCAGGTGCGGTCGGCCGTCGCGGCCTCCGCCGCGCTCATCCGCGCCGGGCCCACCGCGTTGAGGTCGGCGAGCATCTGGGCGGTGACCACCCCGTCGGCCCCGACATCGGCCAGGGACTCCTCCACGTTCTCGATGGCCTTGGCCGCGTTCTCCAGGTCCGCGCTGCGCTGGGCGGCCGCCCGGGCCGCGGCCGTGCCGACCGCCGCCTCGAAGTCCCCGAGCAGCTCCGCGGCCTCGTCCAGCAGCGGGGCGTCGGCCTCGGTGAACGGGGCCGAGGCCTCCCGGCGCAGCAGCTGACGCTGGGCCGGGTCCAGCGCCCGGGCGGCCGAGTCCAGGTAGCGGGGCTTGGCGAACAGGTCGCGCAGCAGGGTCTGCGGGCTCAGCGGCAGCCAGGCCAGGTTCAGCGCGACCCGCACGTCGCGGGAGGTGCGCACATCCTCGGGCAGCCAGTCCCGGGCGACGTCGTTGCCGGTCTCCCGGGTCAGCTGCTCCTGCAGCTTCTCGGCCAGCTCCCGCACGAGCATCTTCACGAAGGTCTCCCGCGCCTGGTTGTGGGGCTTGCCCGTGGCCCGGGCCCGCTCCCGGGCCGAGCGCACCTGCTGCGGGGTCAGCTCCACGACCGCCGAGCCGACGGTGAGCCGCTGGGTCTGGGTCGGGACCTTCTGCCGGTCGCGCACGGCCCGGCGGATGACCTCGGCCATCTGCAGCGATCCCTTGATCCGGGCGACCTCGGGATCCCGCTCCGGCACCCCGTGCTCCCCGGGGAACAGGTCCGCCAGCGAGGACATGACCACACCGGTCTCCCCCAGGGAGGGCAGGACCCGCTCGATGTACCACAGGAACGAGGTGGAGGGCCCGACGACGAGGACCCCGGACTTCCCCAGCCGCTCCCGGTGGGTGTACAGCAGGTAGGCCGCCCGGTGCAGGGCCACCGCGGTCTTGCCGGTGCCCGGCCCGCCCTGCACGACGCGCACCCCGGGCAGCGGGGCGCGGATGATGCGGTCCTGCTCCGCCTGGATGGTCGCCACGATGTCCCCCATGCGCCCGGTGCGCCGCCGGTTCAGGGCCGCCAGCAGCGCCCCCTCCCCGTGCAGCGCCTCGGCGTCGTCCAGGAAGCTCGGGTCCAGCACGTCGTCCTCGATGCCGCGCAGGGTGCGCCCCTCCAGGATCAGGTGGCGACGCCGGGCCACGCCCTGGCGGTCGAAGGCGGTGGCCTGGTAGAAGGTCCCGGCCTCGGGGGCCCGCCAGTCCACCAGCAGCCGGCCGTGCTCGGCGTCGGTCAGCCCGATCCGCCCGACGTAGCGGCGCGTGCGGTCCTCCAGATCCAGGCGCCCGAAGACCAGGCGGTGATCCACCGCCTCCAGCTGGGCCAGCCGGTCCTCGTAATGGGTCGCGTAGGCGTCGCGCTCCGAGCGGTTCTGGTGCGATCCGGCGGCTCCGGCCCGCCGCACCCCGGCCAGCTTGGCCGCGGTCTCCTCCCGGACCTCGTCCAGGCGGGCGTAGAGCCGATCCACGTACGCCCCCTCCTCCCTCAGGGCGGCCTCCAGCTGGCGGCGCCAGGCGGCCTGCTCGGATTCCGAGGCCTGCTCGGAGGCGGGCGCCTCGGCGTCGTCCTGCGGCGGGGCGCTGACCTCCGAGTCGGCCTCGACGGCGTCGCGAGGGGCGGAAGCGGGGTGCTGGGTCATGGAAACGGGCACGCTCCTGTTCAGAGAAGACCGGGGTGGGCGCGGGGATCAGACGGTGTACAGGGCTCGCACGGCGTCGGCGGGCAGGGGCTCCGGGGCGCCCTCGGTGCGGGTCAGCGCCGATGCGCCGACCAGCGCCTCGCGCCCGCCGAGCCCGTCCAGCTCCATGGCCACCCCGACGCCGGCCACCCGGTACCCGGCCCGGCGCACCAGGCGCACCGCGGCGGCCAGCGTCCCTCCGGTGGCCAGGATGTCGTCCAGGATCAGCACCCGCGCCCCGTCGGGCAGGTCGTCCCGGTGGATCTCCAGGGTCGCGGAGCCGTATTCGAGGTCGTAGTCCTCGGCGTAGGTCTCCCGGGGCAGCTTGCCCTGCTTGCGCACCGGCACGACCCCCACGCCCGCGGCGTAGGCGGCCGCCGAGGCCAGCAGGAAGCCGCGGGCCTCGACCCCGGCCACGGCGTCGAAGGTGCCCTCGAAGCGCTCCACCAGCGCGTCCACGACGGTGCGGAAGGCCCGGCCGTCGGCGAAGACGGGGGTGAGATCGCGGAAGAGGATGCCCGGCTTCGGGTAGTCCGGGATCAGGGCGCAGGTGTCGGCGATGAGGCGGGCGGCCCCGGTCTGCGCGGAGGGCGCCTCCTCCGGGTGGGCTGCGGTGGGGTGGGCATCGTGCATGGCGGCGCTCAGACTTCCGACGACGGTGATCCCCCGTGAGGGGAGAAAGGGCACACCACAGGCTACGCCACCGGGCGGCGCGGTGGGAGCCGGACGCGCGAGGAGGGCCCCGCCCCGGGGATCCGGAAGCCGGGCCCTCCTCGCGGTGAAGGGCTCAGGAGATCCGCTGCTCGCGGGCGGCGAAATCCCGGGCGGGGACCAGGTGCTCCCGCAGGGCCTCCAGCTGGGCCGCCACCGCGGACGGGGCGGTGCCTCCCTGGGAGCTGCGGGACTCGAGGGAGCCGCGCACGGTGAGCACCTCGCGCACGCCGGGGGTCAGGTGCTCGGAGATCTCAGCGAAATCCGCGTCCGTGAGGTCCCACAGCTCGCAGTCCTGCTCCTCGCACACGCGCACGGCCTCGCCGGCGATCTCGTGGGCGTCGCGGAACGGCACCCCCTGGCGCACCAGCCACTCGGCGACGTCGGTGGCCAGGGCGAAGCCCTGCGGGGCCAGCTCGGCCAGCCGAGCTTCGTGCACCGTGAGGGTGGCGATCATCCCGGAGACCGCCGGCAGCAGGACCTCGAGCTGATCGATCGCGTCGAAGATCGGCTCCTTGTCCTCCTGCAGGTCCCGGTTGTACGCCAGCGGCAGGGCCTTCAGCGTGGCCAGCAGCCCCGCGTGGTCCCCGATCAGGCGCCCGGCCTTGCCGCGGGCCAGCTCCGCGATGTCCGGGTTCTTCTTCTGCGGCATGATCGAGGAGCCCGTGGAGAAGGCGTCGTCCAGGGTCACGAAGGAGAACTCCTTGGTGGCCCAGAGGATGATCTCCTCGCTGATCCGGGACAGGTCCACCGCGATCATCGCGGTGATCCAGGAGAACTCCGCGTACACGTCCCGCCCGGCGGTCCCGTCGATGGAGTTCCAGGTGGCGGAGTCGAAGCCCAGCTCGGCGGCGACGGCGTTGGGGTCCAGCCCTAGGGAGGACCCAGCCAGGGCCCCCGAGCCGTACGGGGAGACCGCGGCCCGGGCATCCCAGTCGAGGAAGCGCTGCAGGTCCCGGGACAGGGCCCAGGCGTGGGCCAGCAGGTGGTGGCTGAGCAGCACCGGCTGGGCGTGCTGCAGGTGCGTGCGTCCCGGCATCGGCGCGTACGGGTAGGCCTCGGCCTGCCCGATCAGGGCGTCGACGACGCCGAGCACCTCCCGGGCGATGATCCCGGCGTGGTCGCGCAGGTACATCCGCCCCAGGGTGGCGATCTGGTCGTTGCGCGAGCGCCCCGCGCGCAGCTTGCCGCCCAGGGCGGGCCCGGCCCGCTCGATCAGGCCCTTCTCCAGCGCCCCGTGCACGTCCTCATCGCCCGGGGCCGGCGCGTAGGCCCCGGAGCGCACGTCGGCCTCGAGTTCGTCCAGGGCCGCGAGCATCCCGTCCAGCTCGGCGTCGGTGAGCAGCTCGCGGGCGTGCAGCACCCGGGCGTGGGCACGGGAGCCGGCGATGTCGTACGGGGCCAGGCGCCAGTCGAACTGGGTGGACTTGGACAGGGCCGCGAGCGCGTCCGCCGGGCCGCCGGCGAAGCGCCCGCCCCACAGGGCGCCGTCGTTGGTGCCGTGCTTGGCGTGCTCGGCCATCACAGCCCCAGCCGCTGGTCCCGGGCGGAGGCGACCTTGGAGGACATCCCGAACAGCTCGATGAAGCCCTTGGCCTGGGACTGGTCGAAGGAGTCGCCCTCGTCGTAGGTGGCCAGGTTGAAGTCGTACAGGGAGGTCTCGGAGCGCCGCCCGGTCACGGTGGCCTTCCCGCCGTGCAGCTGCATCCGGATGTCCCCGGAGACCATCTGCTGGGTGTCGGCGATGAAGGCGTCCAGGGACTTCTTCAGCGGGGAGAACCACTGGCCGTCGTAGACCAGCTCGGTCCAGCGCTGGCCCACGGTCTTCTTGAACCGGGCCTGCTCCCGCTCCAGGGTCACGTTCTCCAGCTCCCGGTGCGCGGCGATCAGGGCCATCGCGCCGGGGGCCTCGTAGATCTCGCGGGACTTGATGCCCACCAGCCGGTCCTCGACGATGTCGATCCGGCCCACGCCCTGGGCCCCGGCCCGCTGGTTCATGATCTGGATGGCCTCCAGCGGGGTCACGGCCTGCCCGTCGATCGCGGTGGGCACGCCCTGCTCGAAGGTGATGACGACCTCGTCCGGGGCCGGCGGGAAGCCCGGGTCGTCGGTGTAGTCGTAGACGTCCTTGGTGGGTCCGTTCCAGATGTCCTCGAGGTAGCCGGTCTCCACGGCCCGGCCCCACACGTTCTGGTCGATGGAGAACGGGTTCTTCTTGGTGGTGATGATCGGCAGGCCGTTGGCCTCGGCGTAGGCGATGGCCTTCTCCCGGGTCAGGGCCAGGTCCCGCACGGGGGCGATGCACTGCAGGTCCGGGCCGAGGGTCTGGATGCCGACCTCGAAGCGCACCTGGTCGTTGCCCTTGCCGGTGCAGCCGTGGGCCACGGTGGTGGCGCCGAACTGCTGGGCGGCGGCCACCAGGTGCTTGACGATGACGGGCCGGGAGACTGCCGAGACCAGCGGGTAGGCGTCCATGTACAGGGCGTTGGCCTGCAGGGCGGGCATGCAGTACCCGGCGGCGAACTCCTCGCGGGCGTCGGCGACGTAGGCCTCCACGGCCCCGCAGTCCAGGGCGCGCTGCCGGACGGTCTCCAGATCCTCCCCGCCCTGTCCGACGTCCACGGCCACGGCGATGACCTCCGCGCCCGTGGCCTCGCCGATCCAGCCGATGGCCACGGAGGTGTCCAGTCCTCCGGAGTACGCCAGCACTACCCGATCCGTCATGTCTCTCGCCTTCCTCGCGGTGTGGCGCGGCGCGGACCCGCTGGGCCCGCGCCGCGCATCGTCATGAATGACTATACAGATATTCGTTTATTTATGCACTCCGGGGTCAGGCGCCCGGGGCGTCGCACGTGACCGGGGTGAAGGTCACCGTGGCCTGGCAGGTGTAGGTGTCCCCGCGGCGCACCGCGGCCGTGCCCCCCACGGCCTTGGCGGTGAACTGATATCCGCCGGCGGAGCCGGCCGGCACCTGACCGTGGAAGGTGATGGTGAAGGAATCGGCGTTCTCGACGACCGTGGCCGGGGGCAGCTCCTGGGTGAAATCATCCGGATGCGCGGCCCCGAACTTCTTGAAACCCGCGAGGCTGTAGGAGGTGGGGGTGGTCGGGGTGGTCCAAGAGGGATCGAAGGGGATGGCGACCACGGCACCGTCCTCCAGGCCCTGCGGGAAGCCCAGCGGGATCCGCCAGTTCAGGGTCTCACCCGAGACCCAGTGCTGGATCGAGGCCTCCCCCGGAGGGGTGGAGTCGTAGGTGACCAGGTTGTCGAAGTTGACGTTCGAATAGTTGTCGTCCGTGTACACGATCCGGGACTTCAGGTACCACCGGGATTCCACGGGGTGGCAGCTGACGGCCAGGGCCGGGACGGCGGAGGCCGCCGCGAGGACCGGGAGGGACCACGCGGCCCCCTTCACGAGGGTGCGGCGGGTGGGTGCGAGGGTGTTCATGATGGGTCCTCCGAGGCAGCGGGCCGACCCGCGGCCCGGGCCGGCCACGACGGTGTGTCCGATCTCATCCAACCACGTTCGCGCCGATCCCGCCCCACCCGAGACC
Organism: Rothia sp. BD8; assembly: GCF_044878465.1. Taxonomy (NCBI): domain Bacteria; kingdom Bacillati; phylum Actinomycetota; class Actinomycetes; order Micrococcales; family Micrococcaceae; genus Rothia; species Rothia sp. BD8. The sequence goes on from NZ_JANJES010000003.1 coordinate 8,434, forward strand.
CCGCCCGGCGTGTCGGCCCGGCGTCCCGGCCCTCCTCCGTCCCGCTCCCGCCCCGAGTGTACTACGTTGGGGCATCGTCACCGTGCATCGTCCACCGCGAAGGAGCCCGCCCATGTCCGCCGAGCAGAATCCGCACGCCGAGCCGCAGACCCCGGACGGCGCCGCCCCGCTGTCCGACCGGGAGCTGGAGGCCCTGAACCAGGTCTTCGACCTCGCCCGGGACGGCCGGACCGAACAGCTGGCGGCCGTGCTGGAGCAGGGGATCCCGGTGAACCTGACCAACGCCAACGGCGACACCCTGCTGATCCTGGCCGCCTACCGGGAGCAGCCCGAGGTGGTGCGCCTGCTGCTGGAGCGCGGGGCCGATGCGGACCGGCTCAACGACCGCGGGCAGACCGCCCTGGTCTGCGCCGTGTTCCGCAACCACGAGCCGATCGCCCGGATGCTGCTGGAGGCCGGCGCCGACGCGAGCCAGGGCCACCAGAGCCCGGAGGCCGTGGCCGCCTTCTTCGGCCTGCCCGGCATGACCCGCCTGCTGGCCGAGCACCGCGGCGGCGCCTGAGCCGCGGCCGAGCCAGCCCTCCCACCCCCGTGCGGGGCCGGCCCGTGCGCGGACCGGGCGAGGCGCCGGCTCAGCTCGCCGGCGTCTGCGACCACTCGAGGAAGCGCTGCGCCAGCGCCGCCCCGCCCTGGGGATCCCGGGTGATGACCATGACCGTGTCGTCCCCGGCGATCGTGCCCATCGCCTCGGGGATCGCCGTCTGATCCAGGGCCGAGGCCAGGAACTGGGCGGCCCCGGCCGGGGTGCGCAGCAGCACGATGTTGGCGCTGGCCTCGGCGGTGATCAGCAGATCCTTGAACAGCCCCGCTAGCCGCTGGGGCGGCTCCTGGCCGCGCGGCTGCTCGGTGCCGGCCACCGCGTAGACCAGCACCCCGTCCGGCCCGCGCAGGCGCTGCGCGCCGATCTCCACCAGATCCCGGGACAGCGTCGCCTGGGTGGCCTTCAGCCCGTCCGCGGCCAGCACCCGCGCCAGCTCCGACTGCGAGCGGATCGAGCGCTGCTCCAGCACCTCGACGATGCGGGCCTGCCTGGCCGTCTTCGTCGCCGGGATCCCGCTCATCGCAGCAGCTCCTCCCCGGCCAGCCCCGAGCGGACCATCAGCCAGGTCAGCAGCGCCTTCTGCGCGTGCAGGCGGTTCTCCGCCTCATCCCACACCGCCGAGCGCGGCCCGTCGATCACGCCCTCGGTGACCTCCATGCCCCGATACGCGGGCAGGCAGTGCAGGAACACCGCCTCCCGCCCCGCGCGGGACATCAGATCCTCATCCACCCGGTAGTCCGCGAAGACCTCCAGACGCTCCGCCTTCTCCTCCTCCTGGCCCATGGACACCCACGTGTCGGTCACGACGACGTCGGCCCCGTCGGCGGCCTCGGCCGGGTCCTCCGTGAGCAGCACGGACCCGCCGGTGGCCTCGGCCCGCGCCCGGGCGGCGTCGAGCACCGCGGTGGGCAGCTGGTGGGAGGCCGGCCCGGCCAGGCGCACGTGCATCCCGGCCGTGACTCCGCCGGCGGCGTAGGAGGCCGCCATGTTGTTGCCGCAGTCCCCGACGTAGGCCAGGGTCCGCCCGGTCAGATCCGCCCCGAAGCGCTCGCGCACGGTGAGCAGATCCGCGAGGATCTGGCAGGGGTGCCAGTCATCGGACAGCGCGTTGACCACCGGGACCGTGGCGTGACGGGCCATCTCCTCCAGCCCGGACTGGGCGTAGGTGCGCCACACGATGGTGGAGACCATGCGGGTCAGCACCCGCACGGTGTCCGCGACGGATTCCTTGTGCCCCAGCTGGGACTCCCCCGGGTTGATCACCAGGGGGTTCCCGCCCAGGGCGGCGATCCCGGCGTGGAAGGAGACCCGGGTACGGGTGGAGGTCTTGTCGAACAGCACCGCGACGGTCTGCGGGCCCGCATAGGGCCGGCGGGCGTACGGGTCGGCCTTCATGCGCGCGGCGAGGTCCAGAACCTCGGACTGCTCGGCCGGGGTGAGGTCCAGGTCGGTGAGGAAGTGGCGGATCATGGGGCTCCTTCGCCGGCCCGGGCTCTGAGGGTCCGGGCCGGGATGCGGTCGGTCGGCGGTTCGGTCGGGTCAGTCGGCAGGGGCGGCGTCGGCGAGGATGCCGGGCAGCGCGTCCAGGAAGGTGCGGGCCTGGTCTGCGGTGAGCACCAGCGGCGGGGCCAGGCGCAGGGTGTTCGGGCCGGTGGCGTTGATGATGAATCCGGCGCGCCGGGCCGCGGCGACGACGTCGGGCCCGGCGGGGGCGGCCCGCTCGTCGTCGGGCGCGGTCAGGTCAGCCCCGATCAGCAGGCCCCGCCCGCGCACCGCGCCGATGCCCGGGGTCGCGGCCAGGCCCTCGCGCAGGTGCGCTCCGACCTCGCGGGCGCGGGTCAGCAGGTCCTCGTCGCGCAGGGCCCGGATCGTGGCCAGCCCGGCGGCGGTGGCCAGGGGGTTGCCCCCGAAGGTCGTGCCGTGGCTGCCCGGGGCCAGGGCACCGGTGGCCTCGGGGGTCAGGGCGAGCATCGCCCCGATGGGGAAGCCCCCGCCCAGGCCCTTGGCCAGGGTGATCAGGTCCGGGCGCTGCCCCGGGTCCCCGAGCACGCGCAGGGACTCCAGCCACAGCCCGGTCCGGCCCATCCCGGTCTGCACCTCGTCCACCACCAGCAGCGCGCCGTGCTCGCGGGTCAGCCGGCGGGCGGCCAGCAGCAGCTCCTCCGGCAGCGGGTGCACCCCGGCCTCGCCCTGGATGGGCTCCAGGATCACCCCGGCGACATCATCGCCCATCGCCTCCTCCAGGGCCTGCGCCGTCGGGGGGATGAACTGGACCCCGCCGGGCAGCGGCTCGAAGGGCTCCCGGTAGGCCGGCTTCCAGGTGGCCGCCAGGGCCCCCGCGGTGCGCCCGTGGAAGGCGTGCTCCAGGGCCAGGATCCGGCGGGCCCGGGGCTCGCGGGCGTTGCCGTGGGCGCGCACGGCCTTCAGGGCCGCCTCATTCGCCTCGGTCCCGGAATTGGCGAAGAAGACGCGGGAGCCGGCCGGGGCGTCGGCGATCTCCAGGAGGGTGCGGGCCAGCTCGATCTGCTGCGGGGTGGTGAAGAAGTTCGAGACGTGCTGGAGGCGGTGGGCCTGGGCCGCGACGGCGTCGGCCCAGGCGGGGTGGGCGTAGCCGAGGCTGTTGACCGCGATCCCGGCCATCAGATCCAGGTAGGTGCGCCCGGCGGCGTCGGTGACCTCGCAGCCGGAGCCCTCGGTGAGCACCAGCGCGGGCTGCCCGAACACGTCGAGCAGGTCCTTCCGGTAGGCGTCCAGATAATCGGCGGGCTGGCTCATGCTGTCCTTCCGTGGGGTGCGGTCTCGGCGGGCGGGGCCGCGGGGGTTTCGTGGGTGCGCAGCGGGTCGATCACCACGAAATCGGCCAGGGGCTTGGGTTCGGGGGCGGGGCCGGTGACCTGGGTGCCGATGCCGGAGTCGGTGAAGATCTCCAGCAGCGGGGAGTGGGCCCGGCGCCCGTCCACGACGGCGGCGGTGGGCACCCCGTTCTCCACGGCTCCCAGGCAGGCGCCCATCTTGGGGATCATCCCGGCGTCCAGCCCGGGCAGCAGCTCGCGCAGCTCCTCGGTGCTCAGGGAGCTGATCAGCGAATCCCGGTTCGGCCAGTCCGCGTAGAGCCCTTCGACGTCGGTGAGCACCACGAGCTTGGCGGCCCCGATCGCCGCGGCCACCGCGGCCGCGGCGGTGTCGGCGTTGACGTTGAGCACCTCGCCGGTGAGGGTGTCCTGCGGCAGGCCCCGATCCAGCGCCCGCTCGCCCATGATCTCCGGGGCGATCGAGGAGATCACCGGGATCTTGCCGGCCTCGATCATGGACAGGATCGCGGTGGTGTTGACCCCGACGACCTCTCCGACCAGGCCCAGGTCCGTCTCCTGCCCGTCCACCACGGTGGTGATGCGCCGGGCGCGCAGCAGGCCGCCGTCCTCCCCGGACATGCCCACCGCGTGCGGGCCGTGGGCGTTGATCAGCCCCACCAGCTCCCGGGCCACCTGCCCGGTCAGCACCATGCGCACCACCTCCATGGCCTCCGGGGTGGTGTAGCGCAGGCCCCCGCGGAACTCGCTGGGGATCTCCAGGCGCTCGAGCATCGCGGTGATCTGGGGGCCGCCGCCGTGCACGACGACGGGGCGGATGCCCACCGCGCGCAGGAAGACCATGTCCGCGGCGAAGGCCGCGCGCAGGGACTCGTCGACCATGGCGTTGCCGCCGTATTTGAAGACCATGATGGATCCGGCGTAGCGCTGCATCCAGGGCAGCGCCTCCATCAGGGTCTGCGCCTTCAGCTGGGCGGTCTCGTAGCGGGTGCTGGGGCTGGTCTGGGCCATGGGGCTCCTCGTCAGGGTGGATGCGAAGGGTGCTCAGCTGGAGTAGGCCGAGTTCTCCTCGACGTAGTCGTGGGTGAGGTCGTTGGTCCAGATCACCGCGGATTCCGGGCCGGCTGCCAGGTCGATCTCGATGACCACCCTCCGGTCCCCGGCCAGGTCCACCAGGGAGCGGTCCTGCCCGATCATCCCGGCCCGGCAGACCATGACCCCGTTGATGCTCACGTCCACGTGCTCGGGCTCGTACTCGGCGGCGGTGGTGCCGACCTCGGAGAGGATCCGCCCCCAGTTGGGGTCATTGCCGAAGATCGCGGTCTTCACGAGGTTGGAGCGGGCCACGGCCCGGGAGACCTCCAGGGCCTGGGCCTCGCTCGCCGCGCCCACGGTGCGCACGTGCACGTCGTGGCTGGCGCCCTCGGCGTCGCCGATCAGCTGCAGCGCGAGGTCCTCGCACAGGGCCGTGAGCCCGCGGGCGAACTCCTCGGGGTCGGGGGCGATCCCGCTGGCCCCGGAGGCCAGCAGGGTCACGGTGTCGTTGGTGGACATGCAGCCGTCGGAATCGGCCCGGTCGAAGCTCAGCGAGGCGGCGGTGCGCAGCGCGGTCTCGGCCCGCTCCGGATCCAGGGAGGCGTCCGTGGCCAAGACCACGAGCATCGTGGCCAGTCCGGGTGCGAGCATGCCCGCACCCTTGGCGATCCCGGCCAGGTGGACCTCGCCCTGCTCGGTCGTGAGCGTGAGGGCCGCCTGCTTGGGCACGGTGTCGGTGGTCATGATGGCCCGGGCCGCGGCGCGGGCGTGGGCCTCGTCCGAGGCCAGGTCCCCGCAGGCCCGCTCCAGGCCGGCCAGCAGCTTCTCCAGGGGCAGCTGCTCCCCGATCAGCCCGGTGGAGCAGACCAGGACGTCCCCGGCGGCGATGCCCAGGTGCTCGGCCGCGGCCTCGGCGGTGCGGTGGGCGGCGGCGAAGCCCTCGGGCCCGGTGCAGGCGTTGGCCCCGCCGGAGTTGAGCACGACGGCGTCGGCCCGCCCGTCCGAGACCACTTCCCGGGACCACAGCACAGGCGCGGCGGCGAAGCGGTTGCGGGTGAACACGGCCGCGGCCGTGTGCTCGGGTCCGAGCACGCGCACCAGCGCCAGGTCCGGGGCACCGCTGGCCTTCAGCCCGGCGGTGGTCCCGGTGCAGGCCAGCCCCGCGACGGTCTCCAAGCCGGCGCAGCGATCGACGGGCAGATCGGAGTGGTCGGGGATGCTCACGGGGCGAGTCCTTCCTGAGGCAGCCCGGTGGTCTCCGGCAGACCGAGGGCGAGGTTCACGGATTGGATGGCACCGCCGGCGGTGCCCTTGACGAGGTTGTCGATCGCGCAGACGACGACCACGCGCCCGGCGGCTTCGTCCACGGCCAGCTGCAGCTGAGCGGAGTTGGCGCCCTGCACGTTCTGCGTGGCCGGCCAGAGTCCTTCGGGCAGCAGGTGCACGAAGGGCTCCTCGGCGTAGGCGGCCTCCCACGCCGCGCGCACGGCGGCCGGGCCGACCCCGGGGCTCAGCCGGGCCGTGGCGGTGGCGAGGATCCCCCGGGGCATCGGCGCCAGCGTCGGGGTGAAGCTCAGGCTCACCTCGGCCCCGGCAGCCCGGGATAAGCCCTGGCGGATCTCCGGGACGTGGCGGTGGATGCCGCCGACCCCGTACGGGGACATCGACCCCATGACCTCGCTGCCCAGCAGATGCGGCTTCGCGGACTTCCCGGCCCCGGAGGTCCCGGAGGCGGCCACGACCACGAGGTCCTGCGGCTGCACCACCCCGGCGGCCAGGCCGGGGGCCAGGGCCAGCTGCACGGCCGTCGGGTAGCAGCCGGGCACGGCGATGCGGCGCGCGGTGCGCAGGGTCTCGCGCTGCCGGGGGGCCTTCGCCTCACCGATTCCGGGGCCGGTGAGCAGCTCGGGCAGGCCGTAGGGCCAGTGCCCGGCGTGCTCGGTGCCGTAGAAGCGCGCCCAGTCGGCGGGGTCCTCGAGGCGGTGATCCGCCCCGGCGTCCACGACGACCGTCTCCTCCGGCAGGGCCGCGGCCACCCGCGCGCTGGCCCCGTGGGGCAGGGCCAGGAAGACGATGTCGTGGCCGGAGAGCACCTCGGGGGTGGTCTCCTGCACGGTGAGGTGGGCGTAGCGGGGCAGGTGAGGGGCAAGCGCGCCGAAGGAGGAGCCGGCGCTGGCCCCGGCGGCCAGCGTGGTGACCTCGATCTCGGGATGCCCGGCGAGCAGGCGCAGGACCTCTCCCCCGGCGTATCCGGTGGCCCCGGAGACCGCTGCGGTGTATGTCATGAGCCCACCCTACCGCAGATTTATGCATTGGCCTAAATATTTATGCATCGGGTGAGGGCGTCCCCTCCCTGCGATCCGCCCCGAGCCTACGATGGGTGAGGACCGAGAACCGCGAGGCCGGGCACCCGCAGGGCCCCGGCCGGTGAGGAGCAGGGCATGGCACAGCAGGAGAGGCGGCCGCAGGAGGCGAGCGCGGCCGGGCAGATGACGGCCATCGTCGTCGAGCAGACCGGAGGCCCGCAGGCCCTGACGGCGCAGACCCGCGAGATCCCCCAGCCCGGGCAGGGCCAGGTGCTGGTGCGCACCGAGGCCACCGGGGTGAACTTCATCGAGACCTACCAGCGCTCCGGGGTGTACTCGGTGGAGCTGCCCTTCGTCCCGGGCGCGGAGGCGGTCGGGCTGATCGAGGCGGCCGGGCCCGACGTCGACCTGGAGGCCCTGGGGCTGCGGGTCGGGACCCGGGTGGCCACCTGCCAGGCCTCCGGGACCTACGCCGAGCGGTTCCTCGCGGATGCGCAGAAGATCGTGGCCGTGCCGGAGCACCTGGACCCGCGCACCGCGGCCTGCCTGCCGCTGCAGGGCATCACGGCGCAGTACCTGTCCCGCTCCACCGTGCCGGTCCAGCAGGACCAGACGGCCGTGGTGCTGGCCGGGGCCGGCGGGGTCGGCGGGCTGCTGATCCAGCTGCTCAAGCACCTCGGCGCCGAGGTGATCGCCACCGCCTCCACCGACGAGAAGCGCCGGATCGCTCGGGAGCACGGGGCGGATCACGTGCTGGGCTACGAGGGCTTCGCCGAGCGGGTCCGGGAGCTGACCGGTGGGCGCGGGGCCGACGTCGTCTACGACTCCGTGGGCAAGGACACCTTCGATCAGTCCGTGCAGGCGCTGCGCCCGCGCGGCACGGCCGTGCTCTACGGCGGGGCCAGCGGCCAGGTGCCGCCCTTCGACCTGCAGCGGCTCAACGCCCTGGGCTCCCTGTACGTCACCCGCCCCTCGATCGGGGCGTACCTGCAGGATCGGGAGGAGCTGCAGGCCCGTCTGGGTGAGGTCTTCGACCTGGCCGAGGCCGGGGTCCTGCGCCCGACCCTGGACACCACGTTCCCCCTGGCCGAGGCCGCCGAGGCCCACCGGCACCTGGAGGAGCGGCGCTCGCGCGGCAAGGTGCTGCTGATCCCGTAAGCGGCGGCTGCCGAACACGACGATGCCCCGCTCGCCGACCCCGTTTCGGGGTGGGCGAGCGGGGCATCGTCGCATCGACGCACCTGCCGCGGGCACGGGGCCCGAGTGCGGCGCCCGGGTCAGTCCTCGTCGCGGCGCATCCGGCGCACCCCGTAGACCGTGCCGGCGGCACCCAGGGCCAGGACCAGCACCCCGCCGCCGACCAGCAGCCAGCCGTGGCGCTGCTGGGCGCGGATCCCGTCCTCGGTGATCGGGGACATCTCCCCCGCCGGGGTGGTCCGCTCCACCGTGAGCGTCCCGTCGTCGTTGACCAGCAGGGCGTCCACGATCTCCGGGAAGTCCTCCCGCTGGGCCCCGGTCTGGGTGCCGCGGAACTGGATCTGGCCCCCGGCCTGGACCTTCTTCGGGTCCGCGATCCCGCCGTAGTACTTGTCGTAGTGCTGGTCGATCGAGGAGGGCAGGGTGCCGGTGTAGACCGCGTTGTGCGAGGTGGTCTGCAGGTCCTGGGTCATCGTCGCGTACTGCCCCTGGATCACCCAGGACCGCCCGACCCACTCCTGGTTCTGGCGGGCGTCCTCCACGGTGCGCACCCCCGCCAGGCACAGCAGGCCGCACCCGACCAGCGCGACCAGCACGATCGCCGCGGTGATCCACCGCCACGGGGAGCGGTGCCGCCGCGCGGGCGCCCCGAACTCGTCGTCCTCATCGAAGCCGAAGAACGTCTCGCTCATCCTCGTCCCCACCCTTCCTCGCTGTCGGTGCCCACGGTCTCAGCCGCGCAGGACGGCGCCGTGGCGCCGCTCGGCCAGGGCGACGGCGGCCTCCCGCTCGCGCCCGGCCTCCTCGTTGGTCAGGGTCCGGTCCGGGGCGCGGAAGACCAGCGCGCAGGCCACGGACTTCCGGTCCTCGCCGATGGACTCCCCGCGGTACTCGTCGAAGACCCGGGCGGATTCCAGCAGCTCGCCGGCACCCTCCCGCAGGGTCTCCAGCAGCTGTGCTGCCGGCAGGTCGGCGTCGATGATCAGGGCGACGTCCTGGGTGACCGGCGGGTACGGGGAGACCGGGCCCGCCTGGACCGGGGCGCCGAAGCCGCCCAGCAGCGCGGTCAGATCCAGCTCCATCGCGCAGGTGCGCTCCGGCAGATCCCGATCCCGGCACACCTGGGGGTGCAGCTCCCCGGCCCAGCCGAGCAGGCGCCCCTCGGCGTCCTCCAGCCGGGCGGTGCGCCCGGGGTGGAAGGCCTGGTGGCGGCCCTGGGCCACCCGCAGCGCCACGCCGAGCACATCGGCGGCCAGCCGGGCCGCATCCAGGGCGTCCTGCCAGTCGTGGACCCGCGGGGTGATGCCGGGCCCCTCCGGGGCGTCATGCCCGCAGAACACGGCGGCCAGGTGCTTCGGCTGGACCGGCAGCCCGGCCTCCAGCTGCTCCAGCACCTGCGCGTCCGGCCGCGCCCCGCCGGCGGGCAGCGGGGTCTCCCCCAGCGCCTGCCCGGGCAGGAACACGGTGGCGGCCTGGTACAGGGCCAGGTCCCGGAAGCCGCGGGAGCGGTTGCGCCGCAGCACCTCGGTCAGTCCCGGCAGCAGCGAGCGCTGCAGCCAGCCCTGAGCGTCGCTGATCGGGTTGGCCAGGCGCACGTGCTCCACGGTCCCCTCGGCCGGGGCCTCGGGCACGCAGTAGAGGGTGTCCTCCTCGGCGGAGACGAACGGGTAGGCCGCGACCTCCACGAGACCGGCGGCAGCGAACGCGTCCAGCACCCGGCGTCGCCCGGCCTGCTCCGGGGTCCACCCGCGCCCGGCGGGGGCGGCGGGCAGGCGGGAGGGGATCTGCTCGTAGCCGACGACGCGGGCGATCTCCTCGGCGAGGTCCTCCTCGGCCGTCAGGTCCGGGCGCCAGGAGGGCACGGCGACCTGCCAGACGTCGCCCCCGCGGTGCACGGTGCAGCCGATGCGCTCGAGCACCTCGAGGATCTGCTCCGGGGTGTAGTCCACCCCGACCCGCGCCGCGGCGTAGCCCACCGGCAGGGTGATCTGGCGGGGTTCGACGGCGGTGCCGACGTCGGTGACCCCGTCCTCGGCCCGGGCGCCGGACAGCTCCTCCAGCAGCTCCACGGCCCGCTGGGCGGCCGCGGCGGCCACCTGGGGGTCCACCCCGCGCTCGAAGCGCTTGGAGGCCTCCGAGGGCAGCCGGTGCCGACGCCGGGTGCGGGCGATCGAGACCTCCTCGAAGTGCGCCGCCTCGATCAGCACGTGGCGGGTCTGCCCGGTGACCTCGGTCTTGGCTCCGCCCATGACCCCGGCCAGGCCGATGGCCTCGTCGGTGTCGGCGATGATCAGGTCCTCCGGGTGCAGCTCGCGGTTCTTCCCGTCGAGAGTCTGCAGGGTCTCCCCCGGGCGGGCCCGGCGGACGTGGAGGGGTCCGGCGATCTTCTCGGCGTCGTAGAAGTGCAGGGGCTGGCCCAGCTCCAGCATGACGTAGTTGGAGATGTCCACGGGCAGGGAGATCGAGCGGATCCCGGCCAGGCGCAGGCGGGCGGCCAGCCACGGCGGGGTCGCCCGGGTGGGGTCCAGATCCCGCACGGTGCGGGCGACGAAGCGGGTGCAGCCCGGACGGTCGTGGATGGGGGCGTCGTCGCGCAGGTCCACGACGTAGCCCTCCCCGTTGTCCGCCGGCGCCCGCTCGGCCAGGGGCCCGGCCGGGTCGGCGAAGGGGGCGTCCACGGCCAGGCAGTACTCCCGGGCCACCCCGCGCACGGAGAACGCGTAGCCGCGGTCCGGGGTCACGTTGATCTCCGCGGCCTCATCGGTCAGTCCCAGCAGCTCCAGGGCGTCCTGACCTGGTTCGGGGTCCAGGCCGAGCTCACCGAGGACGATGATCCCCTCGTGCTCATCGGACAGACCCAGCTCCCGGGCGGAGGCGATCATCCCTGCGGAGACGTGGCCGTAGGTCTTGCGCGGGGAGATCCGGAAGTCCCCGGGCAGCACGGCCCCGGGCAGGGTCACGACGACCTTGTCCCCCACGGAGAAGTTGTGGGCCCCGCACACGATGCCCTGGATCCCGGAGGCCTCGATGCCCTTCCCCTCCAGGGTCTGCTCGCGCCCCTCGGGGACCACGCGCACCTGGCACCAGTTGACGGTCTTGCCGTTGGAGTGGGTCTCCGGCTCCATGGACAGCACCTGCCCGACGACGACGGGCCCGGTGATGTGGTCCAGGGGCCGGTGCACGGCCTCCTCCTCGAAGCCGACCCGCACCAGCGTCTCCAGGACGTACTCGGCGGTGGCGCCCTCCGGCAGGGGGGCGTGCTCGCGCAGCCAGGACAGCGGAATTCGCATGGGTCTAGATCTCCATCCCGAAGGTTGAACTGAAGCGGACGTCGCCCTCGATCATGTCGTGCATGTCCGGGACCCCGTTGCGGAACATCAGGGTCCGCTCGATGCCCATCCCGAAAGCGAAGCCGGAGTGGGTCTGCGGGTCGATGCCGGCGGCGCGCAGCACGTTGGGGTGCACCATGCCGCAGCCGCCCCATTCGATCCACCGGGGCCCGCCCTTGGCCTGCGGGTGCCACACGTCCATCTCGGCGGAGGGCTCGGTGAACGGGAAGTAGTTGGGGCGCAGGCGGATGCGCGCCTGCTCGCCGAACATGCGGCGGGCGAAGTGCTCCAGGGTGCCCTTCAGATCCGCCATGGTCAGGCCCCGGTCCACGGCCAGGCCCTCCAGCTGGTGGAAGACCGGGGTGTGGGTCGCGTCGAGCTCGTCGGTGCGGTAGACCCGCCCGGGGCACACGATGTACAGGGGCGGCTGGCGACGCTGCATGGCCCGCATCTGCACCGGGGAGGTGTGGGTGCGCAGCACCCGGTGGGCGGAGGCCGGCTCCAGGAAGAAGGTGTCCTGCAGCTCCCGGGCCGGGTGGTCCGGCTGGAAGTTCAGGGCGTCGAAGTTGAACCACTCGGATTCCACCTCGGGCCCGTCCTCGACCTCCCAGCCCATCGCCACGAACACGTCGCCGACCCGCTCCTGCAGCAGGGACACGGCGTGGCGGGCGCCCATGCGGCGTCGGCCGGAGGAGGCGGTCACGTCCACGGCCTCCTCCACGAGGATCCGCTCGGCGTGCTCGGCCTCCAGCTCCGCCTCCCGGGCGGCCACGGCCTGGGTGATGCGCCCGCGGGTCTGGCCCAGCAGCTTCCCGATCTCCTTCTTCTGCCCCGGCTCCAGCGAGCGCATCTGCCGGTTGACCAGATCGGTGCCGGAGCCCTCGCCGGTGTAGCGCAGCCGCACGGCCTTCAGCGTCTCGAAGTCCGGGGTCTGCTCGCGCACGGCGCGCAGGGCCTCGGCCAGCTCGGCGTCGAAGGCCTCCCGCACGCGCTGCGGGGCGCCCTCCGGATCCGCCGCATAGGCGGCGCCGATGTCGGCCAGCACCTGGCGGGCCGCGGCGGCATCGCCCGCGGGCGAGGACGGGTTCTCAGTCATGGACGGGTCTTCTCCTGGGTCGCGGGTCGTGCGCTGCCGCCGACGTCGCGGTCCACGGCGCACCGGGACGCGTCGTGGCGTGCGGCGCGCTCGGGCCCGTCGGGCTGCTTCCCGCGCGGGCGGCAGACCCAGTCTAGAGGATCGGGCCGAAAGGGGCGGGGCCGGTCCCGCGCGCGGATCGGGCGGTCCCCCGCCGGCTCAGGTCTCGTCCTGCTCGGGCTGCGGCGGGATCTCGGAGACGTAGTCCTCCCGGTACAGGTCCGGCTCCAGGTAGATCAGCTGGGCGGCCGGGACGGCCTCGCGGATGCGCCGCTCGGTCGCGTTGATCTCAGCCACCAGCTGGGCGGCCGTCTCCTGGCGGGCCACGGAGATCTTGGCGGCCACCAGGATCTGCTCGGGGGCCAGGTGCATGGTCTTGAGGTGGATCAGCCCGATGTGCTCCTCGGCGTCCACGGCCCGGCGGATCGTCTCGAGGGTGGAGGCGCTGGCGGACTCCCCGAGCAGCAGGGACTTCATCTCCACCGCGAGGAACACCGCCACGGCCACCAGCAGCACCCCGATCGCCCCGGATCCGGCGGCATCCCAGCGGCCGTCTCCGGTGATCAGCGTCATGGTGATGCCGATCAGGGCGAAGAGCAGGCCGGTCACGGCCGCGGAGTCCTCGAGCATCACGACCGGCAGCTCGGGGGCCTTGGCCCCGCGCACGTACTCCAGCCAGCTGCGCTGCCCCTTGGTCCCCCGCGCCTGGCGCAGGGCGGTGAGCAGGGAGCGGCCCTCCATGAGGATCGAGCCGACCAGTACGACGACGGGCACCCACGCCCAGTCCTCGATGGGGTGCGGCTCGGCCCACTTCTCCCAGGCCTCGTAGAGGGAGAACAGCCCGCCGAGGGAGAACATGACGATCGAGACCACGAAGGCGTAGATGTAGCGGTTCTGCCCGTGCCCGAAGGGGTGCTCGGCGTCGGGGGCCTTGCGTGCCGCCCGCCCGCCCAGCAGGAGGAGGAACTGGTTGCCGGTGTCGGCCACGGAGTGGATGGACTCGGCGAGCATCGATGAGGATCGGGTCAGCAGGTAGGCGGCGAACTTCAGCACCGCGATGCCGAGGTTGGCCGCCAGGGCCGCGAAGATCGCGGCCCCGCCGGAGCTCTTCCTCTGCTGCTTCTGCTGGGGCTCCTGCTGCTGCTTCTCGGTCATGGAGGGCCTTTCGGATCGGCCCGCCGAGCAGATCGGGAGGCTAAGTTGATGGGAGACGCCCGCCGCCGAGGCGACGGGTGAGGGCGGGGACGAGGCCGTCGGGACCGCACTCGGCGGGGCCGACGCGAGACGGGCGGGGGGGGCGGAGCCGGACGGGCCGGGACGGTCAGCGGGGGCGGCGTCGCTGGGCGCGCGCGGAGGCGTACAGGCACACCGTAGCGGCCATCCCCACGTTGAGGGATTCGGCCCGACCGTGCAGCGGGACCGCCACCCGGGCATCGGCCAGCCCCTTCTCCTCCTCCGACAGGCCCTGGGCCTCGTTGCCGAACAGCCACACGGTGGGCCGGCGCAGATCGGCGCCGTCGCCGGGACGCTGCGCGGCCGCGGCATCGGCCAGCTCATCCAGATCCAGGGCGGCGTGCCCGTCGGCGGCGAGGATCTGAGCGCCCGCGGTCCGGGCCGCCTCGACCAGGTCGGGCAGCGTCTGGTGCGCCGCGACGGGCAGGTGGAACAGGGAGCCCGCGGTGGAGCGCACGGCCTTGGGGTTGAGCAGGTCCACCGAGCCCGCGGTCGCGGCCGCGAACCCGGCGCCCGCGGCGTCGGCGGCGCGGATCAGTGTTCCGGCGTTGCCCGGATCCTGCACCCGGACCATGACCGCCCCGAGGTCCGGCCAATCCCGGGCACCGGGCAGGCCGGTCAGCGCCGCGGCGCTGTGGGCCACGGCCAGGACCCCCTGGGGCGTCTGGGATTCGGCCATCGCGGCCAGCACCTCCGGGGCCGCCAGCCGGGCGAAGACCCGACGCGCGGGGCCCCCGGGGGCGGTCGGGGCCGGGCTGCCCGCCGCGGCCGCGATGGCCTCGCCCAGCGAGGGGTCCTGTTCGAGGCAGGCCGGGGTGACGTACACGGCGTCCAGCAGCGGGCCGCGCGCGTGGGCGGCCAGGGCCTCGCGCACCGCCTGCGGCCCCTCCACGAGGAACAGCCCGCGACGGGCGCGCTGGCGGGCCCGGGCCAGGGCGGCGACGTCGCGGACCCGGTCCGCGGTGGGGTTGATCAGGGTCCGCTCGCGGTCGAGGATCTGGAATGCGCTCACCCGGCCACCCTACCCGGGCCTCGCCCGCGCCCGGAGTCCGGCGTCGTGCTGGAGAGCCGGTCTCAGGCGGCCTTGGGAGCGGAGGTGTCCTCGGGGAGGTTCTCCTTGGCGATGCCGACCAGCGCCTTGAAGGCGGCCGGCTCGTTGACGGCCAGCTCGGCCAGCATGCGGCGGTCGACCTCCACCTCGGCGGCCTTCAGGCCCTGGATGAAGCGGTTGTAGGTCAGGCCCTCGGCGCGCGCGGCGGCGTTGATGCGCTGGATCCACAGGCGGCGGAAGTCGCCCTTCTTCTTGCGCCGGTGGTCGTAGCTGTAGACCAGCGAGTGGGTGACCTGCTCCTTGGCCTTCCGGTACAGGCGGGAGCGCTGCCCCCGGTAGCCGGACGCGCGGTCCAGGGTGGTCCGACGCTTCTTGTGGGCGTTGACTGCCCGCTTCACACGTGCCACGTGCGTACTCCTTCTGCTCTGGCGCGGCCCTCACCTGGGGGCGGCGCGGCGTGTTCGGGGCCGGTCCCGTGCGGGGACCGGGAGGTCGATGGGTGCGGTGGGCTTGAGCCCTACTTGGCCAGCATCTTCTTGATGACCTTGGCCTGACCGCCGGTGACGATCTGGTCCGAGGCCAGCCGGCGGGTCAGCCGGGAGGACTTGTGCTCCAGGTAGTGGCGGCGGTTGGCCTGCTGGCGCTTGACCTTGCCGGAACCGGTGAGCTTGAAGCGCTTCTTGGCACCGGAGTGGGACTTGTGCTTCGGCATGGGGGCCGTTCTCCTTACGTTTCATCCCGGATCCCGCGTGGGGCACGCGGGGCCGGGAGGGCGTGCACCGCCCCGAGGGGACGGTGCCTGTCTCAGGCAGCGGAAGCCGGATCTGCGAGGGCGACGTCGAGGACGAGGCGCCTTCTCGACCCGGTCCGCAGGGTCATCCAACCCGGGGCGGACCCGGGCGGGGCGGCTACGACCGGGGGCCGGGCTTCGGCGCCCGCGGCTTGGGAGCCGCCTGGGGCTTCGGCGCGGCCTGCGGCTTCGGAGCCGACGCGGGCTTCGCGGCCGCCTGGGGCTTGGGAGCCGCCTGCGGCTTCGGGGCCGACGCGGGCTTCGACTCGGCCTGCGGCTTCGGGGCCGGGGCCTCCTGGGCCTGCGATGCCGAGCCGCCCTGCGCCTGCTGGCGCAGCTGCTCCGGCATGGCCGCGGCCACCGAGTTGGACACCGGCTGCGCGGTGCGGGTGTCCACCCGCTCGCGCTGACGGCGGCTGCCGCCCTGCTGCTTGGCCTGGCGCTGCTGCTCGCGGCGCGCCTCGGCCTTGTTGCGCAGCGGGCCGATGACCATGACCATGTTCCGCCCGTCCTGGCGCGGATTGGACTCGACGCTGCCGACCTCGGCCAGGTCCGTCGCCAGCCGCTCCAGCAGGCGCACTCCCATCTCGGGGCGCTGCTGCTCGCGGCCGCGGAACTGGATCATGGCCTTGACCTTGTCTCCCGCGGTGAGGAAGCGCTTGGCGTGCCCGACCTTGGTCTCGTAGTCGTGGTCGTCGATCTTCAGCCGGAACCGCACTTCCTTCAGGACCGTGTTGGTCTGGTTCTTGCGGGACTCGCGGGCCTTGACGGCGGCCTCGTACTTGTACTTGCCGAAGTCCATCAGCTTGCACACCGGCGGACGGGCGTTCGGCGCCACCTCGACCAGATCAAGATCCGATTCCCGCGCCAGACGCAGTGCGTCCTCTACGCGGACGATCCCGACCTGCTCGCCGCTGGGGCCGACCAGTCGGACTTCCGGTACGCGGATGCGGTCATTGATGCGTGGATCGCTAATGTGGTGCTCCTGTCGGCTCTGCGGGTCTGTTCCCGCACGGTTCGCGGATCGCCCCGACGGGATGCGAAGAAGCCCCCGCGGGACGGTTCCAGCGGGGGCTTCGAGACCCGTGCCCGCACACGACGCGCATCCTCAGGATGCGGACGGCATGATGGCGCACGAGCGCTGACCCGGCGACCGCTGCGGTCGACGCGGGTGGGAGATCGAGATCCCCGCTTGGAAACTCCTGACACTCTACACCATGGCCGCCCCGTTGTCTGCCCTGCGCCGGTCTCGCCCCGAGGCGGCGCGACGGCCCCCGATGTGCGACAGTGGGGGCCATGACTGAGACACCCCGCCCCTCCTCTGCCGCGCAGGATCCCGCCGACGCCCAGCCCGATCCCGGCGTGCACCGCTTCCCCGGCGGCACGGATGCCGCCGCGGCCCCCGAGGCCGCCCCGGAGCCCAGCGCCGAGCAGATCCAGGCCGTGAACGCGCAGATGCGCGACATCGCCGAGGTCCCCGCCGTGGAGGTCATCACCACCACCGCGGTGCACCTGATGAGCGCGGCCGCCGTGAAATGCGGCCTGGCCGAGGGGCCCGACGCCGCGGAGCTGAAGGATCTGGACGAGGCCCGCAAGCTCATCATCGCCCTGGCCGGGCTGGTCACCTCCGCGGCCCCGGAGATCGGCTCCCAGCACGCCGGGCCCCTGCGCGACGGCCTGCGCTCCCTGCAGCTGGCCTTCCGCGAGGCCTCCTTCGCCCCGGACGCCCCGGGCAAGGGCCCCGGAGAGAACCTGACCGGCCCGGTCTTCTAGCCCGCCGGGCGCGGCTCCCGGTCCTCGACCGGGCGCACCCGGATCTCCAGGGAGTCGATCCGCTCGGCGAGCAGCGGGTCCGCGGCCACGGCCGCCCGGAAGGTCTCCGACGCAGCGTCCAGGCCCGCCCGGTCCAGGCCGGGGACCAGCAGCAGCTCGACGCTGAGCTCCGGGCCGGGCCCGCCGCCGGGCAGCAACCGACCCTCGGCGTCGCGGGCCGCCACCCCGGCCCCGGGGGCCATCTGCGCGCCTCGGGCCTGCGGGATCCCCGCGGCCGCGCGCTGCAGGGCGGCCAGCACCTGGGGATCCGAGTAGGACGGCAGCCAGGGCTCGCCCTTGGCCAGGGCCCACACCCCCGGACGCCGCAGGACGAAGACCAGATCGGTGCCCGGATTCAGGACCAGCAGCTGGTTGCCGTCCTCCACCGCGGCCAGCGCCGTGCGCCGGGCCTCGGCGGCCACCGGCCGGGCCTGCGGATGCCAGGAGGTCAGCGCGTCCACGCTGGTGAACACGGGCAGGGCCCGCCGCCCGTCCGGGGCGCTGATGGAGACCAGGGCCATCTCCGACTCCTTGTCCGAGACCAGCCCGTCCTCGGTCACGTGGGCCTGGGACAGCTCGGCGAGAACCGGGGCGAACAGGCGCGTGCCGCGCAGCGCCTCCAGCACCGACTCCTCGGGGATCTCGGCCCGGGCGAAGGCCTCCAGGGCCTCGGCCACGGGGGCGGGGGTCAGGCCGTCGTCCTGCGGATACGCGTGGGTGTGGGAGGTCCCCTCCCCCAGGTTGCGGCCCTTCCACGGCTGCCCGCCGGTGTCCGTCTCCCGGCCGGCGCTGCGCAGCTGCGCCTGGATGTGAGCCGGCAATTCCCGCGGGCTCATGCCTCGGGCCGCCCCGCCGCGTCCAGGGCTTCGGCCAGGGTGAAGCGCCCGGCGTACAGGGCCTTGCCGACGATCGCGCCCTCGACCCCGTGCGGGACCATGGCCCGCAGCGCCTCCAGGTCCGCAAGCCCCGAGATGCCGCCGGAGGCGACGACCGGCCGATCCGTGCGCCGGGCGACCTCGGCCAGCAGCTCGGTGTTGGGCCCGCGCAGCGTGCCGTCCTTCGTCACGTCGGTGACGACGTAGCGGGCGCAGCCGTCGGCGTTGAGCCGGTCCAACACCTCCCACAGGTCCCCGCCCTCCTCGGTCCAGCCGCGGGCCGCCAGGGTCGTGCCGCGCACGTCCAGCCCGACGGCGATGCGCTCCCCGTGCTCTGCGATGACCCGGCGCGTCCACTCCGGGTCCTCCAGGGCGGCGGTGCCGAGGTTGATCCGGGCGGGCTCCAGGCTCAGGGCCCGGCGCAGCGAGGCGTCATCCCGGATCCCTCCGGACAGCTCGATCTTCAGCCGCACCCGCTCGGCGACCCGGCGCAGCACCTCGGTGTTCTCCCCGCGCCCGAAGGCCGCGTCCAGATCCACCAGGTGCACCCATTCGGCACCGGCCTCCTGCCAGGTCAGGGCCGCCTCGACGGGGTCGCCGTAGCCGGTCTCGGTGCCGGCTTCGCCCTGGACCAGGCGCACGGCCTGGCCCCCGGCGACGTCCACGGCGGGCAGCAGCTGCAGGCGGGGGGTGCTCATCGGGATGGTGCTCCTGTTCGTTGCGGATGGTGCGCGCGGGCGCGGGCGGGATGGCCGCGCCCGGCGCTCAGTCGAGGGTGACGACGTAGAGGCCGTAGGCGAAGAAGGCCGCGCCCAGGATCCACAGCACGACCTGGGCGATGAGCGGCAGCTTCTGCCGGCGGAAGGAGATGCCGCCGCCGACGAGGAAGGCCCCGAAGATCATCAGCAGCAGACCGGAGGTCAGGGGACTCATGCGCGCTCGCCCTCCTCGGCGTCGACGGCGGGCGCGGTCTCCTGCGCCCGGGCGGGGTCTGGGAAGTCCTCCTCGGACTCGGGGCCGCGCGGGGCCATCCGGCCGGTGCGCAGCAGGGTGTCCAGCCAGTTGCGCAGCAGCCGCAGCCCGGCGTCCGCGGACTTCTCCGGGTGGAACTGGGTGGCGCTCAGCGGCCCGTTCTCCACGGCGGCGATGAACGGCACCCCCTGCTCGGCCCAGGTGACCTGCGGGGGCCGGATGTGCTGGCTGGTCTGGGTGAACTCCCAGCGCTGCACCGCGTAGGAGTGCACGAAGTAGAACCGCTCCCGCTCGATCCCGGCGAACAGCCGGCTGCCCTCCGGCGGGCGCACGGTGTTCCAGCCCATGTGCGGGACCACGTCTCCGGGCAGCTTCTCCACGGTCCCGGGCCACTCCCCCAGTCCCTCGGTGTGCTCCCCGTGCTCGGTGCCGGCTTCGAAGAAGACCTGCAGCCCCACGCAGATGCCCAGCACGGGCCGGCCGCCGGCCACCCGGCGTCCGATCAGCCGCGGGGCATCCACGGCGCGCAGGCCGTCCATGACGGCGCCGAAGGCCCCGACGCCGGGGACCACGAGGCCGTCGGCCTCCAGCACGTCCTGCGGGCGCCGGGAGAGCACGACGTCGGCCCCGGCGGTCTCCAGGGCGCGCACGGCCGAGCGGACGTTGCCGGCCCCGTAGTCCAGGACGGTGACGGTGGGCTTCACGGGCTGCGATCCAGTGGTGCTCACAGCGCCCCCTTGGTCGAGGGGATGGCCTCCGGGACGCGGGGATCCGGCTCGACGGCCTCGCGCAGGGCCCGCGCCAGGGCCTTGAACTGGGCCTCGGCGATGTGGTGGGGGTCCCGGCCGCGCAGCAGGTCCACGTGCAGGCAGATCCCGGCGTGGTAGGCGATGGCCTCGAGCACGTGGCGGACCATGGAGCCGGTGAAGTGCCCGCCGATCAGGTGGTGGGCGAAGGCCTCGGACTCCCCCTCGTGCACCAGGTAGGGCCGCCCCGAGATGTCCACGACGGCCCGGGCCAGGGCCTCGTCCAGGGGCACGGTGGCCTGGCCGAAGCGGCGGATGCCGCGCTTGTCGCCCAGGGCCTCGCGCAGGGCCTCGCCCAGCACGATCGCGGTGTCCTCGACGGTGTGGTGCACGTCGATCTCGGTGTCTCCGCTGGCCTCGACCTCCAGGTCGATCAGCGAGTGCTTGGACAGGGCGGTGAGCATGTGGTCGTAGAAGGGCACGGTGGTGCTGATCCGGGAGACGCCGGTGCCGTCCAGGTTCAGGCTGAGCCGGACCGTGGACTCACTGGTGGCGCGGGTCAGGGAGGCCGTGCGGCCGCCCGCCCGGGCGGGCTGGGCGTCAGGGGTCTGCATTCGATGCTCCGTAGCGGTGTCGGCGGTGGGTCGGCGCGCCCCGCGGGGCCCGTGAGATCCGGGCGCCCGGGGCGGGGGTGGTCTCAGCGGCGGTCGGGCAGGTGCCGTTCCAGGCTGTCCAGGAAGGCGGTGGTCTCCTCCTCGGTGCCGGCGGTGACCCGCAGGTGCCCGGGGATCCCGACGTCGCGGATCAGCACGCCGTCGCCCAGCAGGTCCTCCCACAGGCCCTGGGCATCGGACAGGCCCCCGAAGAAGACGAAGTTGGAGTCCGAGGCGGCCGGCTCCAGACCCAGCTGCTCCAGACGGGTCACGATCCGGTCCCGCTGTTCGCGGATGCGTCCGACCTGCCCCAGCAGCTGGTCCCGGTGGCGCAGCGCCGTCAGGGCGACGGCCTGGGTCACCGCGGAGAGGTGGTAGGGCAGGCGCACCAGCATGACGGCCTCGACCACGGCCGGATCCGCGGCGAAGTAGCCGACCCGGGCCCCCGCCAGGGCGAAGGCCTTGCTCATGGTGCGGCTGACGACCAGGCGGGGCCTCCCGGGCAGCAGGGACAGCGCGGTGGTGTCCGGATCGCGGGCGAATTCCGCGTAGGCCTCATCCACCACGAGCATCCCGCCCAGCTCCTCGACGGCCTCGTAGGCGGCCAGGATGGTCTCCGGGGAGAGTGCCGTGCCGGTGGGGTTGTTGGGTGAGCACAGGATCGTGACGGTCGGCCGGTGCTGGCGGATCTGGCGCGCGGCATCCTCCGGGGAGAGGGTGAAGTCCGCGGCCCGCCGCCCGGCGATGTACTCGGTGTTGGTGCCGGAGGCCAGGAGCGGGTACATGGAGTAGGTGGGCGCGAAGCTCAGCACGTTGCGGCCGGGCCCGCCGAAGGCCTGCAGCAGCTGCTGGAGGATCTCGTTGGAGCCGTTGGCGGCCCAGACCTGGCGTTCGGTGATGCCGTGGCCGAGGTAGTCCGCCAGCTCGCGGCGCAGCTGCGGGAAGTCCCGGTCCGGGTATCTGTTCAGCCCGGCCGCGGCCTCGGCGGCCGCACTGCCGATCGCCCGGATCAGCTCCTCGGGCAGCGGATGGGTGTTCTCGTTGACGTTCAGGGCGTAGGGCACCTGGATCATCGGGGCGCCGTAGGCCCTCTGGCCGCGCAGGTCATCTCGCAGCGGCAGGGAATCCAGGATGGCGGCTTCCGCATCGGGGCTGGCTGCATCACTCACGGTGCCATCCTAGTGGAGTCCCCGTTCGCGTGAACCCGGAACCCTGCGGTCTCACGGCGCGGCGGTCTCCGGCTGCGGCACCACGAGGCGCTGGCCGGGCCGCACGGCGCTGTCCTGCAGGTCGTTCAGGTCCACGATCCGCTCCACCGCGGCCCGCGGGTCGGACTCCGGATCCGCCTCCTGTGCGAGGCTCCAGAGGGTGTCCCCGGCGGAGACCACCACGACGCGGGTCTGCGCCCCGCTCGGCGCGGCGTCGCCGGCCTGGGCCTGCGGGCTCAGCACCAGCAGCAGGGCCCCGGCCAGCACCGCGACGGCCCCGAGCAGCACCGGCAGGCCGATGAGCAGGAGGCGTCCGCGCCGGGTGAGCCGCAGCGTCGGGCGGGCCGCGCGCTCCGGACGGCGGCGCAGCAGCCGGGTGCGGCGCGCGGCCGGACGGGCGCAGGCGGGGCGGGTGCAGGCGGGTGCGCCTGCCGGATGGGCACCCCGGCGCGGCCCGGTGCGGAACCCGATGCGGAACGGGCGGGGTGCGGTGAGCGCGATGCTCATGGCGGCCTCCTAGCGGTGATTGACGCTCGATCGCCTTCGAAGACGTGTTCGAGTTCGTACATCTGTTCTACCAGTGCGATCGAAGACTGTCGAGGGACTAGAACATGTGTTTGATCCGACACGCGGTCTCGCCTACGCTGATGGGAGCAGTCCACACCCCCGGACTGACAGATCGAACACCTCCAGGAAGGACCCGACGGTGGCCCGAGAGCACGGAGCAGCCCCCCACGGAGCCGAGGCCTCCGCCCGCAAGCCCCTCACCGCGCGCCAGCGCACCATCCTGGAGGCCATCTCCGCCTCGATCAGCGCGCACGGCTACCCGCCGTCGATGCGCGAGATCGGCGACGTCGTCGGGCTGTCCAGCCTCTCCAGCGTCACCCACCAGCTCTCCCGGCTCGAGGCCCTGGGCTACATCCGCCGCGATCCGAAGCGGCCGCGGGCCATCGAGGTGCTGGCCGAACCCCGCCGCACCGACATCCGCCCCTCCGGGCAGGGCCCCGCGCAGGAGGAGCAGTCGGACCCCGCCCCGAGCGCGCAGCCGACGGCCGAGGCCGCAGCCGACGTGGTCCCGCTGTTCCCCACCGCCGCTCCCGAGGCCTCCGCGTCGGAGGCCGAGGAGGAGCAGGGGCAGAACATCAGCGTGCCGCTGGTGGGGCGCATCGCCGCCGGTGTGCCGATCACGGCCGAGCAGCACGTGGAGGACACGATCTCCCTGCCCCGACAGCTGGTGGGCCAGGGCGAGCTGTTCATGCTCGAGGTGCGCGGGGATTCGATGGTCGAGGCCGCGATCTGCGATGGCGACTGGGTCGTGGTGCGCCAGCAGAACACCGCCCAGAACGGGGACATCGTCGCCGCCCTGCTCGATGACGAGGCCACCGTGAAGACCTTCCGACAGCGCGACGGGCACACCTGGCTGCTGCCGCAGAACCGCCAGTACGAGCCGATCCTCGGCGATCACGCCAGCATCATGGGCAAGGTCGTCTCGGTGCTGCGCGCCGTCTGAGTCCGGGCTTTGAGGCCCTCGCCTCAGCCCGCGTGCAGCCGCCGCAGCGCCCCCGTGACCACGGGCAGGCGGTCCGTGGTCCACAGCGGCGGCAGGGCCGCCCGCAGGAACCCGCCGTACCGGGCGGTGGCCAGCCGGGAATCCAGCACCGCCACGACCCCGCGGTCCTCGCGGGAGCGGATCAGGCGCCCGGCCCCCTGGGCCAGCCGGATCGCCGCGTGGTAGGCGGAGACCGCCATGAAGCCGTTGCCCCCGCGCCGGCCCACCGCCCGGGTCCGGGCGGTGGCCAGCGGATCATCCGGGCGCGGGAACGGGATCCGATCGATGAGCACCAGGCGGCAGGAGGGCCCCGGCACGTCCACGCCCTGCCACAGGCTCATGGTTCCGAACAGGCACGTGTCCTCCTCGGCCGTGAACCGCTCGACGAGACCGCGCAGCGAGGACTCCCCCTGCACCAGCACCGGCAGGTCGGAGTGCTCGCGCACGTACTCGGCGGCCTGCTGCGCGCCGCGACGCGAGGAGAACAATCCCAGCGCCCCGCCGCCGGAGGCCTCCACCAGCTGCAGGATCCGCTCCAGCTGCTCCTCCGAGACCCCGCGCCCCGGCTTGGGCAGGTCCCGGGCCACGTAGAGCATCCCCTGCTTCGGGTAGTCGAAGGGCGAGCCGACGTCCAGCCCCTCCCACGCCGGGGCCTTCTCCCCCTGCAGCCCGAGGGAGCCGGCGACCTGATCGAAGGAGTCGCCGATGGCCAGGGTCGCCGAGGTCAGCACCACCGTGCGGTCCTGGAACAGCCCCTCGCGCAGCCGCCCGGCCACGGACAGCGGGGCCACGTGCAGCGTGGCCGGGTCCGTGTCCGCGGCGCTGACGTAGCCGCGTCCCGGCTCCCAGCCGCCGGCCCGGGAGATCCACACGACCTCGAAGCGCCCGTCCGCGCTGAGCATCCGCTCGGCCAGCTCCAGGACCTCGGTGAGCTTGGCGCGGGCGGTCTGGCGCCCGGCGTCGGAGTCCTTCGCGTCGCCCTTGGTGTCGGACAGCGCGGCCCGGGCGGCGTCGCGCACCTGCTCCATGGCCCGGGCGATCCCCGGCTCCAGCCCCTGCGGCATGAGCTCGGCGGGCCGGCCGGAGCAGGCCTGCTCCAGGGCCTCGGCCGCGGAGCTCAGCGGCTCCGAGGCCGCCTGGGTGTTCGTGCGCACCGCCCGGGCCGCGGAGCGGACCATCAGCGGGGACAGGGCGCCGGTCACCGCGCCGGTCACGCGGTCCACCAGCTCGTGGGCCTCGTCAACCACCACGACGTCGTGCTCGGGCAGCACCCCGATCCCCTCGAAGGCGCTGATCGCCAGCAGCGCGTGGTTGGTGATCACGACGTCGGCCTCCCCCGCCCGCTGCCGGGCCCGCTCGGAGAAGCACTCCTCCACCAGGGGGCAGCGGCGCCCCAGGCACTCCGAGGCCGTGACCGAGACCTGCCGCCAGGCCCGGTCCGAGACGCCCGGGCGCAGGTCATCCCGGTCCCCGGTGTCCGTGGAGTCCGTCCAGGCGCGCAGGCGCACCACCTCCTCGGCCAGCGAGTCCGGGGCGGGACGGGGATGCCCACTGGCGGCCTGCCCCTGGCTGTTGAGGTTGAACAGCGCGTCCGGGTCCTCATCCTCCGGGTAGCCGCCCTCCAGCTTGTGCAGGCACACGTAGTTGCTGCGCCCCTTCAGCAGGGCGACCTCCACCTCGCCCTCGAGGCGATCCTCGAGGGTCTCCAG
Source organism: Rothia sp. BD8 (assembly GCF_044878465.1). NCBI lineage: Bacteria > Bacillati > Actinomycetota > Actinomycetes > Micrococcales > Micrococcaceae > Rothia > Rothia sp. BD8. The sequence continues at coordinate 33,445 of NZ_JANJES010000003.1, forward strand.
CAGCCGGGGCACGTCCCGGCCGACGATCTGCGCCTGCAGGGCCAGGGTCGCGGTCGCGACGACGACGGGCTTGTCCGCGCCCAGGGCGTGCTGGATGGCCGGGACCAGGTAGGCCAGGGACTTGCCGGTACCGGTGCCGGCCTGCACCAGCAGGTGCCGCCCCGTCTGCAGGGCCTGGGCCACGTGCGCTGCCATGATCCGCTGCCCGTCGCGGCGCTGCCCGCCGGTGCGCTCGATCGCCGTGTCCAGCAGCGCCAGGGCGTCTTTGGCCCCGGGCAGGGTCTCCGGCTCCGCACCGGTCGGGGCGTGCACGTCCTCGGCGGCCTCCGCGGGTGCCGAGCCTCGCGTGGGGTCCGGGTTGGTGCTGCTCACGGGGCGGTCACGGCGTAGGGCTGCAGCTCCGGGGCGGTCTCCTCCCGCACCAGCACGCTCATCCGGGTCCCGTCCTCCTCGAACGCGGTGGACAGGATCTCCGCGTCCCACTCGTGCAGCCGGGAGACCACCTCCCCGTGGGTGTAGGGCACCAGGATCTCCATGCGCACGCTGGGCCGAGGGATGGTCCGGGAGATCAGCTCCTTCAGCTCCGGGATCCCTTCCCCGGTCTTCGCGGAGACGATCGCATGGTGGGGTTCGCGCAGCCGGATGCGATCCAGAACGAAGGGGTCCGCGGCGTCGGCCTTGTTCAGCACGATGATCTCCGGGACGTCCTGCGCGTCCACCTCGGCCAGGACCTCGCGCACCGCGCGGATCTGGCCCTCCGGGTCCGGGTGGGAGGCGTCCACCACGTGCAGGATCACGTCCGCGTCGGCCACCTCCTCGAGGGTGGAGCGGAAGGCCTCGACCAGCTGGGTGGGCAGGTTGCGCACGAAGCCGACGGTGTCCGAGAGGGTGTAGCCGATGCCGTCCGGGGTCTCGGCCCGGCGCACCGTGGGGTCCAGGGTCGCGAACAGGGCGTTCTCCACCAGCACCCCGGCGTCGGTGAGCCGGTTGAGCAGGGAGGACTTGCCGGCGTTGGTGTACCCGGCGATGGCCACGGAGGGGATGTGGTTGCGACGCCGGTTGGCCCGCTTGGTCTCCCGGGCCGGCTTCATCGCGGCGATCTCCCGACGCAGCTTGGCCATCCGCTGGCGGATGCGGCGCCGGTCCAGCTCGATCTTCGTCTCACCGGGACCGCGCGAACCGATCCCCTCGCCGCCGGCCGCCCGACCGCCGGCCTGGCGGGACATGGACTCGCCCCAGCCGCGCAGGCGCGGCAGCAGGTACTCCAGCTGCGCCAGCTCCACCTGGGCCTTGCCCTCCCGGGACTTGGCGTGCTGGGCGAAGATGTCCAGGATCAGCGCGGTGCGGTCGATGACCTTGACCTTGACGATGTCCTCCAGCCCACGCCGCTGGGACGGGGCCAGCTCCGAGTCGATGACGACGGTGTCCGCGCCCGTCTCGGCCACGATCTCCTTGAGCTCCTGGGCCTTGCCGGAGCCGAGGAACGTGCCGGGGTCCGGCTTCAGCCGCCGCTGCACCAGCCCGTCCAGGACCTCGGAGCCGGCGGTCTCCGCCAGGGCCGCGAGCTCGCGCAGGGAGTTCTCGGCGTCCTCCAGGGTGCCCTCGGACCAGATCCCGGCCAGCACCACGCGCTCCAGGCGCAGCTGCCGGTACTCGACCTCGGTGACGTCCTCCAGCTCGGTGGACAGCCCGGCCACGCGCCGCAGGGCGCGGCGCTCCTCGAGGTCCTGCTGCTCGCCGTCGTGCTCGGTGTGCTGGGTGGTCTCCGCCAGCTCCGGGGCACGGCGGTCCAGGATGGAGGCCTGGTGCTCCTCCTCCGGGGAGAAGCGGCCGAGGACCCGGTCCACGGTCGCGCGCAGCTGGGCGTCGCTGGGCTGGCGGGGCTGCTCGGTGCGCTCGTCGGTGTGCTCGGGGGCGGCGTCGTCGGCGGTGCGGGGGTGATGCTGGGGCAAGGGTGCCTTTCCGTGCGGGGGCGCGGCCGGTGCTGACTCCCTCGGATCGGGCGCGCGGACCGCTCAATGCGTCCTGCCAGTCTACCGGGCGGCCCCCGCGCCGCACCCGGGGCGGGCCTGTGCTGTGGACGAACACGCGACGCCGCGCCCCAGCGCCGAGTCCCGGGGAGCCGGCGCCGCGAGCGCGGACGCCGAGGAGGCGGGTGAGGCGGGCCGATACGATGGGGGATCATGGTCGAGCACTACTTCTCCGCGCACGAGGACGAGCCCTTCGTCGAGCAGCCCCTGCGGGTGCGACTGGCCGGGGCCGAGCGGGATCTGGTGAGCGCCCCCGGCATCTTCAGCCCGAAGGCCCTGGACAAGGGCACCGCGGTGCTGCTGGACGAGGTCCCCGCCCTGCCCCGGTCCGGGTCCCGCTTCCTCGACGTCGGCTGCGGGTGGGGGCCGATCGCGCTGAGCATGGGCCTGCAGCGGCCCGACGCCGAGGTGATGGCCGTGGACGTGAACCGGCGCAGCCTGGAGCTGACCCGCCGCAACGCCGCGCGCCTGGGGCTGACCGGCATCCGCCCGGTGATCCCGGAGGAGGTGGATCCGCGGCTGCGCTTCGACGCGATCTGGTCCAACCCGCCGATCCGGGTGGGCAAGCAGGTGCTGCACGAGCTGCTGCTGACCTGGCTGGTGCGCCTGGCCCCGGCCGGGCAGGCGCACCTGGTGGTGCAGAAGAACCTGGGCGCGGACTCCCTGCAGCGCTGGCTGGATCAGACCCTGCGGGAGCGGGAGCCCGGCGCCTTCGCGGTGGACCGGGCCGCCACCGCCAAGGGCTTCCGGATCCTGCGGGTCACCCGCGCCGCCTGATCCCCGCGGCGACCTGCCCGGGTCCCGCGGCTCAGCCCAGGCGCACGGTGCCCACGAGCTCGGCCGGCCCGGAGAGGATCACGTGCTCCAGCTCGTCCGGGCCGAGCACGAAGGTCACGCCCAGCTCCCCGCCGGGCACGCCGACCCGCCACTCATCCGGGGCGTCCTCCCCGCCCCAGAAGCGGGTCGCCGCCGCGGCAGCGCACGCGCCGGTCCCGCAGGACAGGGTCTCGCCCACCCCGCGTTCGCTGACGCGCAGCACCAGCGCTCCCGTGCCGTCGTCCTCCTCCTCGGCGTCCCGGGGCACCACGAATTCGACGTTGGTGCCGGCACTGGGCCGGGGGTCCACGGTCGGTGCGGTGCCCAGGTCCAGCCGGGCCAGCTTGGCCTCATCGGCCAGGGCGACGACGGTGTGCGGGTTGCCCATGGTGATGGACAGGCCCGGGCGGGCGGTGCGCAGGCCGCGGGCCGAGACGGTGCAGTCGGCCCCGTGCTCCCGGGCCTGCTCCCCGTCGATGAAGCCCCAGGGGCCCATGTCCACGGCGTAGCCGCCGGGAACCCGGGCGACGGTCTTGACCCCGCCGCGGGTCCCGATGCGCACGGTCTCCCCCTCCGGCAGCTCGATCAGCCCGGCGTGGATGAGGTGGTGGGCGAACACGCGCACCCCGTTGCCGCACATCTCGGACAGGGAGCCGTCCGCGTTGCGGTAGTCCATGAACCACTCCGGGGCGTCCTCCCCGTTCGCGGCGAGGGCCCGCCCGGCCTCCAGGTGCTGGCTGCGGATCGCGCGGATCAGCCCGTCCGCGCCGATCCCCCGGTGCCGGTCGCACACGGCGGCCACCAGGTCCCCCTCCAGCTCGAGGCTTCCCTCGGGATCGGTGAGCAGGAGGAAGTCGTTGCCGGTGCCGTGGCCCTTGCTCAGGGTGACTCCGGCCAGTTCGCCCCAGCGGGAGGCGTCGGTCTGCGCGGTGGTGCTCTCGGTCGTCACCCGGCCAGTCTATCGGGCGGGTCGGACGACCGAAGGGCCGGCTCAGCGAGGACCGGTCTGGCCGGCGAATCCGGCCGCGCTCCCGGTCCTGCCCGCGCGGTCAGGTCAGCCCTCGGCTCCCCCGTCGTTCGCGGTCTCCGGCGTGCGCCCCTGCTCGATCAGGGTCAGCGCCCGGTCCAGCTGCTGGCGCGGGGAGAGGGTGAATCCGATCCAGGTAACGCGCGGGTCCGCCCGGAACCAGGTGACCTGGCGGCGGGCGAAGCGGCGGGTGGCGATGATCGTCTCCTGCACGGCCTCCTCCTCGGAGGTCTCCCCGTCCACGACGCGCAGGAACTGCGCGTAGCCCAGGGCGTGGGAGGCGGTGCGCCCCTCGCGCAGCCCCCGCTCGGCCAGGTCCCGCACCTCCTGCAGGAGACCGGCCTCGACCATCCGGTGCACCCGCACGGCCAGGCGGTCGTGCAGCAGGTCCCGGGGCCCGTTCAGCCCGATCTGCAGGGCCGGCTCCCGGTGTTCGCGCCGCGGCATGTAGGAGGAGAAGGGGCGCCCGGTCAGCTCGTGGACCTCCAGGGCGCGCACCAGGCGCCGGTCGTCCAGGCCGCGCCGCGCGGAGACCGGGTCCACGGCCTCCAGCCGAGCGGCCAGCGCCCCGCGCCCCTCGGTCTCCAGGAGCTCCTGCCAGCGCTGACGCACCTGCGCATCGGTGGGCGGGAACTCCAGCACGTCCAGGGCCGCGCGCGCATACAGTCCGGACCCGCCGACGAGGATCGGGGTGCGCCCGCGCCCCCGGATCTCGGCGAAGCGCTCGCGGGCCTCGCGCTGGTAGCGGGCCACGGAGGCCTCCTCGCGCACGTCCAGCACGTCTAGGAGGTGATGGGGCACGCCGTCGCGCTCGGCGGGCGTGAGCTTGGCCGTGCCGATGTCCATCCCGCGGTACAGCTGCATCGAGTCCGCGTTGACCACCTCGCCGTCCACCTCGCGGGCCAGGGCGACGCTGAGGTCTGACTTCCCCGTGCCGGTGGGGCCGAGGACGGCGATGATCGGGAGGGTCATCGGCGCGGCGGCAGGGCCGGCATCCCGAGCATCGTGGTGCCCGGGGCGCCACCCGACGGGGCGCCGGTGCCGCAGGAATCGGCCTGGGCGCGATCCCAAGCGTCCCCGGCGCGGGAGCGGCGCACCGCGTAGTCCTCCGCCGGGGAATCGGCGAGCAGGTGGAAGGGTGCGGCGTCGGTGATCCGCACGGTCGCGAAGTCCCCCGGACGCGGGACGGGGGCGCCGTCGGGCACGCTGAAGTGCACGAGCCGCTGATCCGGAGTGCGCCCGGAGAGCCGGTGGGTCTGCTCGGCCTTGCGTCCGGTCTGCGCGGAGACCAGCAGCTCCACCCGCTTCCCGACCTGCTCGGCGTTCAGCTGCGCGCTGATGCGATCCTGTAGGGCCACCAGCCGCTCGTACCGCTCCTGCACGACCTCCTGGGGCACCTGGTTCTGCATCCGACCCGCCGGGGTGCCGGGGCGGATGGAGTACTGGAAGGTGAAGGCCGAGGAGAACCGGGACTCCTCGACCACGCGCAGGGTCTCCTGGAAGTCCTCCTCCGTCTCCCCGGGGAAGCCCACGATGATGTCCGTGGTGATGGCGGCGTGCGGGATGCGCTTGCGCACCTTCTCCAGGATGCCGAGGAACCGCTTGGACCGGTAGGAGCGGCGCATGGCCTTGAGCACCCGGTCGGAGCCGGACTGCAGGGGCATGTGCAGGACGGGCATGACGGTGGGGGTCTCGGCCATCGCGTCGATGACGTCGTCGGTGAAGGCCGCCGGGTGGGGGCTGGTGAAGCGGATGCGCTCCAGGCCCTCGATCTGCCCGCAGGCGCGCAGCAGCTTGGAGAAGGCCTGCCGGTCACCGAAGCCGACGCCGTAGGAGTTCACGTTCTGCCCGAGCAGGGTGACCTCCACGGCGCCGTCGTCCACCAGGGCCTGGACCTCGGCGAGGATGTCCCCGGGCCGGCGGTCCTTCTCCTTGCCGCGCAGGGAGGGGACGATGCAGAAGGTGCAGGTGTTGTTGCAGCCCACGGAGATGGACACCCACCCGGAGTGCACGTTCTCCCGCTTGGTCGGCAGGGTGGAGGGGAAGACCTCCAGGGATTCCAGCAGCTCGGTGGCGGCCTCGCGGTTGTGCCGGGAGCGCTCCAGCAGCCGCGGCAGGGAGCCGATGTTGTGGGTGCCGAACACGACGTCGACCCAGGGGGCCTTCTCCACGATGGTGTTCTGGTCCTTCTGGGCCAAGCACCCGCCGACGGCGATCTGCATGCCCTCGTGGGCGCGCTTGACGGGGGCGAGCTGACCGAGGTGGCCGTAGAGCTTGTTGTCTGCGTTCTCCCGCACCGCGCAGGTGTTGAAGACCACCAGGTCAGGGGTCCCCTCACCCGTGTGCGGGACGTACCCGGAGGCCTCCAGCAGCCCGGAGATCCGCTCGGAGTCGTGCACGTTCATCTGGCAGCCGAAGGTGCGCACCTCGTAGCTGTGGGACCGCCCCGTCCGCTCCTCGATGCCGGGCGGGCAGGGCTGGACGTCGAGGGCCTCGGGCAGGGTCGACGGCAGGGTCTGGGTCTGGGTCGCGCTCGCATTCACTGTGCCAGGGTACAAGACCGCCGCGGGCGCCGGGACGTGCCGGATCAAGTCCACCGGCCCGGGTCAGGCCAGCCCCGGTGGCTCCTCCAGACGCGTCTCCCCGTGCTCGGCCATGACCGTGCGCACGATCTCGAAGGCCGCGCCGGGGGCGTAGCCTCGGCGGGCCAGCATCGCGACCAGCCGACGCAGGGCCTTCTCCCGCTGGGCCGGGTCGTCCAGGTCCCGCTCGGGGCGCAGCCGACGGCGCACCAGCGCGCGGGCGTCCTCGCGCTCCTCCTCCTCGGTGCGCTGGGTCAGGGCCCGCTCGGCGGTCTCCGGGTCGATGCCCTTCTGCGCGAGCTCCCGGCGCAGGGCCGGGCGGGCGAGCTTCCTGCTGGCGGAGCGGCTGCGTACGTACATCGCGGCGTATTCGGCGTCGTCGATCAGACCGAGATCCTCGTAGCGGTCCAGGATGCGGGTGGCCGTCTCCTCGGAGATCTCCTTCTCCGCGAGCTTCTGCGCCAGCTGGGCGCGGGAGCGGGCGGCGGCGGTGAGCTGGCGCAGCAGGATCTCCTTGGCCCGGGCGTATTCCGCCTCCTCCGGGGTGCGCGGGGCCGATCCCTCGGCTGGAGGCCGCCCCGCGTCCCTCCGCCCGTCCCCGGTGTTCGGCCCTGAGGACGGCGTCGAGGAGACCGGGGCTGCTGCGGGAGCGCCCAGGCTGCGTCCGGTGCGCCGACGGCCGACGCCGCGGCCCGTGACGGGTCCGCGGCGTCGGCCGTGCGGGCTGGAATCGCTCATCAGAAGTTCTCGGGCAGGGCGTCCAGCGGGTCATCACCCAGCTCGTCGATGCCCGCGCCGACGCCCGCGGGAGCCTCCTGGGACTCCTCGCCCTCCTCGGCGTCGATGATCCCGGCCTTGATCAGCGTCTTGTGCTGGATCTCCTCGGCCAGCTCGGGGTTGTCCTTGAGGAAGCGGCGGGCGTTCTCCTTGCCCTGGCCCAGCTGGTCCCCCTCGTAGGTGAACCAGGCGCCGGACTTCTTGACGATCCCGGACTCCACGGCCATGTCGATGATGCCGCCCTCCACGGAGATGCCCTCCCCGTAGAGGATGTCGAACTCGGCCTGCTTGAACGGCGGGGCCATCTTGTTCTTCACGATCTTGGCCTTGGTCCGCGAGCCGATGGGGTTGGCCCCGTCCTTCAGGGTCTCGATGCGACGGATGTCGATGCGCACCGAGGCGTAGAACTTCAGCGCCTTGCCGCCGGTGGTGGTCTCCGGGGAGCCGAAGAACACGCCGATCTTCTCGCGCAGCTGGTTGATGAAGATCGCGGTGGTGCCGGTCTGGGACAGGCGCCCGGTGATCTTGCGCAGCGCCTGGGACATCAGGCGGGCCTGCAGACCCACGTGGGAGTCGCCCATCTCGCCCTCGATCTCCGCGCGCGGGGTCAGGGCGGCCACGGAGTCCACGACGATGATGTCGATGGAGCCGGAGCCCACGAGCATGTCCATGATCTCCAGGGCCTGCTCGCCGGTGTCCGGCTGGGAGACCAGCAGGGCATCCGTGTCCACGCCGAGCTTCTCCGCGTAGACCGGGTCCAGGGCGTGCTCCGCATCGATGAACGCAGCGATCCCCCCGTTCTTCTGGGCGTTGGCCACCGCGTGCAGGGCGACCGTGGTCTTACCGGAGGACTCCGGGCCGTAGATCTCCACGACGCGCCCGCGCGGCAGGCCGCCGATGCCCAGGGCGACGTCCAGGGACAGGGCGCCGGTGGAGACGGTCTCCGTCTTCACGGCCTCCCGGTCCCCCAGGCGCATGACGGAGCCCTTGCCGTAGTTCTTGTCGATCTGGGCGAGCACGGACTCCAGGGCCTTCTCCCGGTCCGAGCCGGTGGCCCGGGACACCGGGGCGTTGTTGCGTGCTTTGGCAGCCATGGTCTCCTCGATTCTGATCGCCGCGCCGGTTCCGGTGCGACGGTGGTTGGTCCTGCGGTTCGATCCTCACGGTAACGGCCCCGACTGACAGATCGAAGGGGGCTCGCCCGCTCTGTGGATAACGGGAGCCCGGGTCCGGGTCCCGGTGGGCCGGGGACGCGCCGGGCGGTGACCGCGCCTCCTCTGCAGCCAGTGTAACGCAGTCCGAACAGATCTTCGAACACCCCTTCGAACGCGCTTCGGCGCTCGAACACCGGCCGCCGGCGCTCCGCGAGATGCCGGGCTTCGCCTCAGCGGGGCTCGCCCGGATCCGCCCCGAGCCAGCGGTCCTCGGGCAGGTCGTGCTGGCGGCACACGGCCTGCCAGACGGCCAGGGGCTTCATCCCCGCGGCCAGGGCCTCCTCGGCGGTGCGGTTCCCGGCGGCGTCGAGCACCGTCTGGGCGGCGACGACGCGCGCGTAGCCGCGGCCGAACTCCTCCTCCATGGAGCGCCAGAACTCCGAGAGCTTCATCCCTCCTCCTTCCTGAGATCGCGCCCGCGCGGTGCCCGCCGAGCTGGGCCCGCTGTCCGGTGCCCGTCCGCGCGAGAACCCCGCATCCGCACCCCGAAGGTGGGGTGCGGACGCGGGGTCCTCAGGCTGCGGGCCGGGCCGGCAGGCTGCCGCCTCCCGCCGGTGCTCGGCGCGGGCCTCGGCAGGGTGCGGCGGATCAGTGCGCGATCGGACGCGGACGCGGCGCGCCCGGCAGATCCTTGGTGCCGGTGGCCCCGGCGCCGTACTCACGGCGGAACTCCTCGTCGAACTCGGTAGGCACGGTGTCCGGGATGCGCAGGCCCTCGCCGGCGGCGACCCGGTCGGCCACCTCGCGCAGCATCTGGGACAGGGGGATGTCCAGGGCGCTGCAGATCGAGGCGAGCAGCTCGGACGAGGCCTCCTTCTGGCCGCGCTCGACCTCGCTGAGGTAGCCGAGGGACACGCGGGCGCTGTGGGAGACCTCGCGCAGGGTGCGGTTCTGGCGCTGGCGGACGTCGCGCAGCACCTCGCCGATCTCGTGGCGCAGGACGATCATCTTGGGCTCCTGGTGGGCGGGGGTAGCGGTCTCGGGGCGGCTGACGTCCTTCCAGCGGACGACGCCGTTGACGGACACGGGCTGCTTGGTCATGGTCTTGCCTATCTCCCTACTCGAAGCGAACGACGGTCCGACCGGGTCCTCCGGGTGGTTCCTCGGGGCTCCGCCTGCGGCGGGTGCCCACGCAGTGGCCGGTCCTGCCGGTCCGTCATCACCCACTACAACCGCCTCACCTGTGCGTTCATTCCCCCCGCGCCGGGCAGGGACCTGGGAGTAACCTGGCAGATCGGTGAACAACAGGTCACCGTTCGGTCACCGTCCGCGGCTCAGCTGCTCCACCAGGGTCTCCAGGGCCCGCCGGGCGCTCTCGGTCCGGATGCGCTCACGATCCCCGGTCAGGTGCAGCTCGAGGACCGTCTCGGCCTCCGCCGGGCCCGCGATCCCCAGGTACACCGTGCCGACGGGCTTGCCGTCGTGCGGCTCCGGCCCGGCCGCTCCGGTGGCGGAGATCCCCCAGTCCGCGGCGCAGGCCCGGCGGGCGCCGCGGGCCATCGCCCGGGCGACGTCGGGATCCACCGTGCCGCGCGAGGCGATCAGCTCCGGGTCCACCCCCAGCAGCGCCTCCTTGACCTCGGCGGCGTAGGAGACGACGCCGCCGCGCAGCACCGCGGAGGCCCCCGGCACCTCGGCCAGGCTCGCGCTGATCAGCCCGGCGGTCAGGGATTCGGCCGTGGCCACGCTCTGGCCCCGCTCGCGCAGCAGCCGCACGGCCTGCTCCTGGGTGCGGCCCGGCCCAGGCTGGCCCGCGTGCGGGCTCATCGGGCCGCACCCCCGGAGGACAGGGCGCGGCGGCGCAGGCGCGCGGCCTGGACCACGTAGTCCAGCCCCGTCACCACGGTGACCACCAGGGCCGCGCCCATCACGATCCACCCGGGCACCAGCCAGCCGGTGCCCAGGGCGCCCAGCGGAAGGATGAGCAGGACCAGGGCGATGGTCTGCAGCACCGTCTTGAGCTTGCCGCCCTTCGACGCCGGCATGACCCCGTAGCGCAGGACCGCGAAGCGCATCAGGGTGATCCCCCATTCGCGCACGAGGATCACGATCGTGACCCACCACCACAGCTCCCCCAGCAGCGAGAGCACCACGAAGGCCGAGCCCGTCAGCAGCTTGTCCGCGATCGGGTCCGCGATCTTGCCGTAGTCGGTGATCAGGTTGCGGGAGCGGGCCAGGTCCCCGTCCAGCTTGTCCGTGTACATCGCGACGCCGAACACGACGACGGCGGCCCAGCGCATCCCCAGGGCGTCCGCGCCCCACGGGCCGCCGGCCCACAGGAACCAGATGAAGAAGGGAACCAGGAGGATGCGCACGGTCGTCAGCGCATTCGGCAGGTTCCAGTTGGACGGCTTCGGCTCGCCGGTCGGCGCGGTGCTCATCGGTGTCCCTTCCCTCTTCCTGTGCCGCGGGGCCCGGCGGCCCCGCGGCGATCAGCGCCCGGTCAGCTGCCAGGCATCCTCGGAGTCCGCGGACTCGGCGTCGTCCTGCCAGTCCCGGGCGGGTTCCTGCTGCGATTCTCCCACGAGGTCCGCGGGCGCGGACGCGGCAGGGGCGGCCGGGGGCTCCTGGCCCTGGATGCGGGCCAGGGCGGCCGGCAGGTCATCCGGGGCCACGAGCACGTCCCGGGCCTTGGATCCCTCCGAGGGCCCGACGATCTCCCGGGACTCCAGCAGGTCCATCAGCCGCCCGGCCTTCGCGAAGCCCACCCGCAGCTTGCGCTGCAGCATCGAGGTGGAGCCGAACTGGGTGTTGATGACCAGCTCCGCGGCCTGCAGCAGCACGTCCAGGTCGTCCCCGATGTCCTCGTCGATGGTCTTCTTCGGGGCCTCCTGGGTGACGTCGGGCCGGTAGCTGACCGGCATCTGCGTCTTGACGTGGGCGACGACGTCGTGGATCTCGGATTCGGAGACCCACGCGCCCTGCACGCGCATCGGCTTGGAGGCGCCCATCGGCAGGAACAGCGCATCGCCCTGCCCGATCAGCGTCTCAGCACCCGTCTGATCCAGGACCACCCGGGAGTCGGTCGCGGAGGAGGTCGCGAAGGCCATGCGGGAGGGCACGTTGGCCTTGATCAACCCGGTGACCACGTCCACGGAGGGCCGCTGGGTGGCCAGCACCAGGTGGATCCCGGCCGCACGGGCCAGCTGGGTGATGCGCACGATCGCGTCCTCCACGTCCCGCGGGGCGACCATCATCAGGTCCGCCAGCTCATCCACGATGACCAGCAGGTACGGGTAGGGCCGGATGGTGCGCTTGGAGCCGGGCTCGGGCTGCACACGGCCTTCGCGCACCGCGCGGTTGAAGTCGTCGATGTGCTTGAACCCGAAGTGGGAGAGGTCGTCGTAGCGGGCGTCCATCTCCTTGACCACCCACTGCAGGGCCTCGGAGGCCTTCTTCGGGTTGGTGATGATCGGGGTGATCAGGTGCGGCACGCCCTCGTAGGCGGTCAGCTCCACGCGCTTGGGGTCCACCATGATCAGGCGGACCTCGTCCGGGGTCGCACGCATGAGGATCGAGGTGATCATGGAGTTGACGAAGGAGGACTTGCCCGCCCCGGTGGCCCCGGCCACCAGCATGTGCGGCATCTTGGCGAGGTTGGCAACGACGTAGCCGCCCTCCACGTCCTTGCCCACGCCCATGACCATCGGGTGCGGGGAGGCGTGGGCCTTCCCGGAGCGCAGCACATCGCCCAGGGCCACGGTCTCCCGGTCCGTATTGGGGATCTCGATGCCGATCGCGGACTTGCCCGGGATCGGAGAGAGGATGCGCACGTCCGCGCTGGCCACCGCGTAGGCGATGTTCTTGGACAGGCGGGTGACCTGCTCGACCTTCGTGCCCGGGCCCAGCTCGATCTCGTAGCGGGTGACCGTGGGGCCGCGGGAGAAGCCGGTGACCTCCGCGTCGACGCTGAACTGCTCGAGCACGTCGGTCAGGGAGGCCACGACGGCGTCGTTGACCTCCGAGCGCTCCTTGGCCGGGGGTCCCTGCACGAGCAGGGACTGGCGGGGCAGGACGTAATCGGTGGTGGCCAGCGCGGTCTCCCGGGCGGCCCCGCGCTGGGGGTGGGCCCGCGGGATCTGCTCCCCCGCGGCGGCCTCGGTCCCCGCGCCGAGGTCCGCGGGCTCGGCGGGTTCGGCGCGCTCGATGAGCGGGGAGACGTCCTGGGCGGGGTGCTCCGGGTGTTCGGCCGGGGCCTCCGGGGTCGCGGCTCCGGCGGGGGCCGCGGCCGCCCCGGCTGCCGGGGCGGCGTCGCCCGCGGAGGCCGAGACACCCCGGCGGGCCCCGCGCTGCGCGGCGCGGTGCGAGGAGCCTCGGGCCGGGGCGGTGTGGGTCTGATCGTCCTCCAGCACCTGGGTGGCGTCGGGGTCCACGGCCCCGGCGTCCTCGGCGTCGGGGGCGCCCGCGTCCCGATCCCGCAGCACCCGGGTGGCCTCCTCCTGCTCGCCGAAGGGGTCGCGCAGGATCGGCCCGGTCTCGGCGGTCTCGATGGGCTGCTCCTGGGCGGCGCGGGCGCGGTTGAACTTGCCGAGGTCGAACAGCTCGGACTTCTTCCGCTTCCGGCGCGAACCCTGCGGCTGCGTCGAATCGGCCTCCGGGGAGGCTCCGGTCTCCTCCCGGTCCACCACCGCCCGGGTGTAGGGCTCATCCGCCTCGTAGGAGTCCAGGGCCGGGGTCGGGCGGGAGCGGTCCCTGCCCTTCTTCCGGCGGCCCCGGCGCGTGCTCGGGGCGTCCTCGACGTAGGGGCCGTCCAGATAGGAGCGGTCGTGCTCGTCGGCCCCGGGGCGCTCGGGCCGCTCCCCGAGCAGCCGGGTCAGGCCGGCGCGCAGCCGCGGGATGATCTGGCGCACGGGGGTCGCGGTGATGATCAGCAGGGAGATGATCAGCAGCAGCACGTGCAGGGTCCACGCCCCGGGCACGGTGAGCAGCTTGGCCACGGTGCCCCCGGCCAGCAGGCCCACGACGCCGCCGGCCTCGCGGATCGCCAGCAGCCCGTCGTGGGTGGTCGGCGAGCCCGCGGCGAGGTCGAAGACCGCGGAGCCGGAGATCATCATCAGCAGCAGCCCGACGGCGATGCGGTTGTTGGCGCGCATCTCGGTGGGGTGGCGGAAGGCGCGCAGGCTGAATCCGCCCAGCAGGACGGGGGCGAGCAGGGCCATCAGCCCGAAGGTCCCGGCGACCACGGCGTGCCAGGCCCCGGCCGGCCAGGCGATGGCCTGGGAGGAGGCCCCGGCGAGGTTCCACCACTCGACGGCGGCGGTGATCAGGGCCAGCAGCAGCATCAGCAGGGCGCCGCCGTCGCGCCGGTCCTGCGGGTCCAGCTCGGTGCGCAGGGTGCCCATGCGCCGCACGGCCCCGCCGACGAGGTGGGCCAGGCCCAGCCAGGCGGCGCTGAGCGCCCGCACCAGGGGGTTGGGGCGGGGGCCGGTCTGCTGGGGTGCGCGGGAGCCGGAGCGGCCGCGGCCGGTCTTCGTCGCGGAGGTCTTCGCGGAGCGGGAGGATCCCTTGGAGCCGGAGGTCGCGGAGGGGGAAGTTCGAGGCGCCATATCCTCCAAGGGTAGTTCATGCGCGCGGGTCCGCACCGTTGGGCGCGGGCCCGGGGGCTTCCTACTTGTCCTTGCCGGCCTCCACGACCACCGGGATGATCATGGGCTTGCGGCGCAGCTTCCGGGCGATCCACTGTCCCATGGTCCGGCGCACCACCTGCTGCAGCTGGTGGTTGCTCGGCGCTTTGCCGCCCTCCTTGAGGGCCTCCTCCAGGGCGGAGGAGATCTTGGGGGTGATGGACTTGAACACGGAGTCGTCCTCCGCGACGCCGCGGGCGTGGATGTCCGGGCCGGCCACCACGCGCTTGGACCGGCGGTCCACCACGGTGATGATCGAGACGAAGCCCTCCTCGCCGAGGGTGCGGCGGTCCTTGAGGTCCTGGTCGGTGATCTCGCCGACGGACTTGCCGTCCACGTACACGTAGCCGCACTCCACGGCCCCGACGATCTTGGCCCGGTGGTCCTTCATGTCCACGACGATCCCGGACTCCCCGAGCAGCACGTTCTCCTCCGGCACGCCGGTCTGCACCGCGAGCTTGCCGTTGGCGATCAGGTGGCGGACCTCGCCGTGCACCGGCATGACGTACTCGGGCTCGAGGATGTTGTAGCAGTACAGCAGCTCCCCGGCGGCGGCGTGCCCGGAGACGTGCACCTTGGCGTTGCCCTTGTGGATCACGTTGGCGCCGAGCTTGAGCAGGCCGTTGATGATCCGGAAGACGCTGTTCTCGTTGCCGGGGATCAGCGAGGAGGCCAGGATGATGGTGTCCCCCTCCTCGATCTGCACCCGGTGGTCCCCTGAGGCCATGCGGGACAGGGCCGCCATCGGCTCTCCCTGGGACCCGGTGCACATGAGCACAACCTCGTCGTCGCGGTACCGCTCGACGTCCTTGAGATCGATCAGCGTGTTCTTGGGCACCTGCAGATAGCCCAGCTTCTCCGCGATGGTCATGTTGCGCACCATCGAGCGGCCCACCAGGGCCACCTTGCGCCCGTGCTCGGCGGCGGCGTCGATGACCTGCTGCACGCGGTGCACGTGCGAGGAGAACGAGGCGACGATGATCCGCTTGGGGGCGTCCCGGAAGATCGAGGAGAGCACCCCGCCGATGTTCTTCTCCGTGGGGGTGAAGCCGGGGACCTCGGCGTTGGTGGAATCCGGCAGGAACAGGTCCACGCCCTCCTCGCCCAGGCGGGAGAAGTGGCGCAGGTCCGTGATCCGCCCGTCCAGGGGCAGCTGGTCCATCTTGAAGTCGCCGGTGTGCAGCACGGTGCCGGCCGTGGTGCGGATGAACACCGCGAGCGCATCCGGGATGGAGTGGTTCACGGCCACGAACTCGCACTCGAAGGGCTTGAGGTCCTCCACGTCCCCGGCGACCACCGCGAGGGACTTGGCCTTGATGCGGTGCTCCTGCAGCTTGGCCTCGACCAGGGCGAGGGTCAGCTGCGAGCCGATGATGGGGATGTCCGGGCGGCGCTTGAGCAGATACGGCACGGCGCCGATGTGGTCCTCGTGCCCGTGGGTCAGGACCATGGCGACGACGTCGTCCAGGCGGTCCAGGATGTGGCTGAGGTCCGGGAGGATCAGGTCCACGCCGGGCTGGGTCTCCTCGGGGAAGAGCACCCCGCAGTCCACGATCAGCAGCTTGCCGTTGAGCTCGTAGACGGTCATGTTGCGCCCGACCTCGCCGAGCCCGCCCAGCGGCATCACGCGCAGGGTGTCTCGGCCGAGCTTGGGCGGCTTGGGGAGGTCGTACTGGATCTGGGTCATGGGACCCCTTTCGTTCGGTTGCGGGGCGGCCGACGCCGTGGCGGCTCGGCGGCCCGGGGATGTCATCGACGCCGGGTCGATGGATGGTCTGTCCGGTCTGCGCCTCAGCGCAGGGTGTCTGCGGCCGGGGAGTCGGCCAGGTCCGCGCGCATGCGGGCGACCTCCTCCTCGGTGGGGCCCACGTGCGGCAGGCGCACGGCGTCGGAGGCGAGCCGGCCCTGCCAGGCCAGGATGGTCTTGGCGGCCACGGCCCCGGGCACCCGGGTCATGGTCGCGGTGACCACGGGGTGCAGCTGTCGGTGCAGGCGCTGGGCGGTGGCCAGATCCCCGGCGACGATCGCGTCGATCAGCGCGCGGAAGGCCTCCGGGACCACGTGGGTGGTGACCCCGACGAGCCCGACGGCGCCCAGCGCCATCCAGGGCAGGGTCAGCCCGTCGTCCCCGGAGTAGTACTGCAGGTCCGTGGTGGCCATGACCTCGGTGGCCGCGGCGAAGTCCGCCTTGGCGTCCTTCACGGCCACGATGTTGGGGTGCTCGGCCAGCGCCCGGTAGGTGTCCGGGGCGATGGGGATGCCGGCGCGCCCGGGGATGTCGTAGAGCATCACGGGGGTGTGCACGGCGTCGGCCACGGTGGAGAAGTGCGCCCGCAGCCCGGCCTGGGTGGGCTTGTTGTAGTAGGGGGTGACCACCAGCAGCCCGTCCACCCCGACGCCCTCGGCCAGCTCGGCCAGGTGCAGGGTGTGCGCAGTGTCGTTGGAGCCGACGCCGGCGACGACGCTGGCCCGATCCCCCACGGCCTCCTTGACGATGCGGAAGACGCGGGCGTTCTCCTCATCGGTCATGGTGGAGTACTCGCCGGTGGTCCCGCACACGACCAGGCCGTCGTTGCCGCGGTCCACCAGCTCCGCCGCGAGCGCGGCGGTGGCCTGCTCGTCCACGGAGCCGTCCGCGGCGAACGGGGTGACCATGGCCGTCAGGAGGCGGCCGAAGACGGGCTGGGGCTCGGGGGAGGACTCCACCGGTGACGCAGACATGCTCCCACGGTACCGCACCGGGGCTATCCTTCGCCGTCGGCCAGGTGGTGGGCGGGGCGTCCCCGGTCCAGGGCGACGGCGTCGCGCATGGCCCGGCGGGCGCGCTTGCGGTCCCCGGCGGCGTCGTAGGCCAGGGCCAGGCGGAACCAGGCCCTCCAGTCCTCCGGCTCCCGCTCGACCTCGGCGCGGCGGGCGGGGAAGGCGGCGTCGGCGGCCTCCCGGTCGATCCGCCCGGAGGCGGTGCGCGGCGGCTGATCGGGCAGCCCGCCCTCCCTCCCGAGGCGCTGCCCCAGACGCTGCACGCGCACCCCGAACAGCACCTCGCGCACCAGGGCCCACGCGCCGAGTGCGGGCAGCAGGATCATGCCGACGCCGAGCAGGATCCCGGGGGTCCCGCCGTCCCCGCGCAGCAGCAGCACCCCGCGCTGGGCGGTGACCCCCAGGTACAGGACCAGCAGGGCGACGGTGATCGCGGCGAAGGTGCGGCCCTTGCCGGTGGAGTCCACGAGGACGAAGACCCCGCACAGGACGAGGACCACGGTGATGCCCAGGCGGGTGGCGGCGGGCAGGGGCAGCAGCCAGACGGTGCCCAGCAGCAGCAGGCAGGCCAGGGCCGTGAAGGCGCGCAGGGATCTCACGAGGGGGTGCCCGCCCGGATCAGTCCAGGTCCAGGAAGCCGTCGAGCCCGTGGGTCAGGCCCGGGACCTCGCGGACCTTCCGGATACCCAGGAGCACCCCGGGCATGAAGGAGGCCCGGTCGAAGGAGTCGTGGCGGATCGTGAGCTGCTGGCCGGGATCCCCCAGGAGGATCTCCTCGTGGGCGACGAGTCCGCGCAGGCGCACCGCGTGCACGTGGATGCCGTCCACCACGGCCCCGCGCGCCCCGTCGGGGTCGCTGGCGGTGGCGTCGGGCACAGGGCCCCGGCCGGCCTGCTCACGGGCGGCGGCGATGGCCTCGGCGGTGTGCCGGGCGGTGCCGGAGGGCGCGTCGAGCTTATCCGGGTGGTGCAGCTCCACGACCTCGGCGGAGTCGAAGTAGCGGGCGGCGACCGCGGCGAAGCGCTCGGCCAGCACCGCCCCGATCGCGAAGTTCGGCGCCACCAGCACCCCGAGCTCGGGGTGGGCGACCAGGCGCTCGCGCAGCGCGGAGAGCTTGGCCGCATCCCACCCGGTGGTGCCGACCACCGCGTGCATGCCGTGGTCCACGGCGAAGGCGACGTTGTCCTCGGTGGCCTTCGGGACGGTGAGGTCCACGACGACCTCGGGGGCGGCCTCGATCAGCTCCTCGAGGGAGTCCCCCGAGCCGAGGGCGGCCACCAGCTGCAGGTCCGGGGCCTGCTCGATGGCGGTGACGGCCTGGGAGCCCATGCGTCCGGCCGCGCCCAGCACGGCCACGGTGATTCGCTCAGTCATGTCCGCCAGCCTATCGTGCCGCCGCGCGCCCGCAGCGGGCGCGGGCCGGGCTCGGCGCTGCGGCGCTTCCGTCAGGGGCCGGCGCGTCACGGTGGCGCGGCTGCCCGCGCGGGGCGGACCCGGCGACTACGATGGTCACGGTAGCTTTCACCCCTCCCCCGGTCAGGACGTCCTTCCCCGATGCACAACCCGAATCCCTTCTCCACCCCGGTGCCGCCGCAGGCCGGAGATCCACGGTTCGTGCTGCGTGGCCTGGATGGTCTGCGGGCCCTGGCGGTGATCGGCGTCGTCGTGTTCCACCTGTGGCCCCAGGCGCTGCCCGGCGGGCTGATCGGGGTGGACCTGTTCTTCGTGATCTCCGGGTACCTCATCACCGCGCTGCTGCTGCGCGAGGCCGCCTACACCCGGAAGATGCATCTGCCGCAGTTCTGGATGCGCCGGCTGCGCCGGCTGGTCCCGGCGATGGTGCTGTGCGTGCTGGTGTGCTCCTGCCTGGCCTGGCTGGTGGGCGGGGACGCCGCGGTGCAGCTGCGCCGCCAGGTGCTCGGCGCCCTGACGTACACCGCCAACTGGACCAACATCGCCGCGGGCAACGGCTACTTCCGGGACACCAACCCCGAGGTGTTCACCAACTTCTGGTCCCTGGGCGTGGAGGAGCAGTTCTACCTGGCCTGGCCGGTGCTGCTGGTGCTGACCTGCCTGCTGGCGGACACCTGGCGGCGTCGGCGCCTGGTGCCCGCGGCGCTGGCCGCGGCCTCCCTGCTGGCGATGCTCGTGCTGTTCTGGGTCACCGGAAGCGCCGACCGGGTGTACTACGGCCTGGACACCCACGCCTTCGGACTGATGCTCGGGGCGTGCCTGGCCCTGCTGATCCCCTGGTCCATGTACCCGCCGAAGCCCGGCTACCGGATCCCCCGGCTGGACGCGGCCTACTCCCCCGGACGCAACGCCGCGCGGATCCTGGTGGGCTGGGCGAGCCTGGCCCTGCTGCCGGTCGCGGCGCGCCTGCTCAGTGAGGAGCACCCCGGGGTGCTGTTCCCGTGGGGCCTGCTGGGCGCGTCCCTGCTGGGGCTGGGGCTGATCCAGGCGCTGCTGCCGGATGTGCGGGGGCTGGGTGCGGAGTGGCTGCGGCGGCTGCTGAGCCTGCCGCCGCTGGTGTGGATCGGGCGGCGCTCCTACGGGCTGTACCTGTGGCACTGGCCGCTGATGGTCCTGGCCCACTACGCCGCCCCGCAGGCCTCCGCCACCGCGCGCGGGATCGTCGTGCTGGTGCTGACCACGGCGGTGGCCGCGGCCTCCTACCACTTCCTGGAGAACCCCGTGCGCCGCCGCGGCTTCCTCGGGGCCGCCCGGGACCTGCTGGCGAACCTGGGCTTCCCGGGCCGACGCCGGTGGGCCACCGCCGCGGCCCTGGGGGCCGCGGGTCTGCTGGTGGCCGGCACCGCGGTGGCCTGCGTGCAGGCCCCGGAGCAGACCGAGGCCGAGCGGGTGGTGGCCGAGGGCGAGCAGCAGCTGAGCATCCAGCCCTCCCCCAGCGCCTCGGCCTCCCCGTCGGCGTCGGCATCGGCTTCCGCCTCAGCAGGTGCGAAGGAGGAGAAGGACAGCGCGTACCACCCGGCCCCGGGCGGGCAGGACGTGACGATGATCGGGGACTCGGTGACGCTGGCCTCCGCCCAGGCCCTGCAGGAGAAGCTGCCCGGGATCGCCATCGACGCGAAGGTCTCCCGCACCATCGACGCCGGGATCCAGCTGCTGCGCGAGGAGCAGAAGTCCGGCCAGCTGCGCCGGATCGTGGTGATCTCCCTGTCCACCAACTCCGCGATCACCCCGGATGACATCCGGCAGCTGACCGACATCGCCGAGGCCGGGCAGGTCCGCCAGATCGTGCTGGTCACCGGCCAGGCCCCGGAGAACCTCACCTGGGTGGACCAGTCCAACGACGTCGAGCGCGACGCCGCCGCGAAGCAGCCGCGCATCGAGGTGGCGGACTGGGCGAAGGCCTCCGACGGCAAGCCCGAGCTGCTGGTCTCCGACGGGGTGCACCCGCAGCCGGAGGGCCAGCGGCTCTACGCCCAGACCATCGCGGATGCGGTGAAGACGGCGCAGACGGACCTGCAGCGGGAGACCGCGGGCCGCGAGGGCTGATCACCGGGATCGGTTGCGGGCCGCCCCGACCATCGCCCGGCGGGTCCTAGGCGCCGGAGGGCATCACCAGGGTGGTCACGGTCGGGCGATCCGCCAGGTCCACAGCCAGGGCCTGCACCTGCTCGGCGGTCACCGCGCGCAGCTCGGCCAGCAGCTCGTCCAGGGGCAGGAAGCGGCCGGTGTCCAGCTCGGAGCGGCCCAGCCGGAACATCCGCGAGGCCACATCCTCGCTGCCCAGCACCGTGGACCCGCCCAGCTGCCCGGCGACCTTCGCCAGCTCGGCCTCGCCGATGCCGTGCTCGGCCAGCCGCTCCAGCTCGGAGCGCATCAGGGCGCGCACCTGCTCGGCCTTGGCCGGGGCGCACCCGGCGTACAGGCCGAAGTACCCGGCGTCGGAGAAGGAGCCCGCGTAGGAGAACGTGGAGTAGGCCAGGCCCCGGCGCTCCCGGATCTCCTGGAACAGCCGGGAGGACATGCCCCCGCCCAGGGCGGCGTTGAGCACGGACATCGCGAAGCGCTGCTCATGCCCGGCGATCAGCCCGGTGGAGCCCACCAGCACGTGCGCCTGCTCGACGTCGCGGCGCACGGTCTCGGTACCCAGCCGCGGGGACAGCGCGGCGGCGCGGCGCACCCGGCGCGCTGCCGGGAGGGCGGCGGCGTCGCTGAGGTCCCAGCCGGCCTCGGTCAGGGCCCGCTGCACCCAGCCGACGAACTCCCCGTGCTCCAGGTTCCCCGCCGCGGAGACGACCAGGCGATCCGGGGTGTAGTGGCGGCGGTAGTGCTCGGCCACGGCGTCCCGGGCCACCGCCCGGATCTCCTCCGGGGTGCCGCCGATGGGCCGGCCCAGGGGGTGCTCGCCCATGACCTGCCCGGTGAACCGCTCGAAGGCCACATCCATCGGGTCGTCCTGGTCCATGGCCAGCTCCTCCAGGATCACCCCGCGCTCCTGCTC
Source organism: Rothia sp. BD8 (assembly GCF_044878465.1). Lineage (NCBI taxonomy): Bacteria > Bacillati > Actinomycetota > Actinomycetes > Micrococcales > Micrococcaceae > Rothia > Rothia sp. BD8. Next base: position 54,746 of record NZ_JANJES010000003.1, read on the forward strand.
CATCTCCCGCGGATCCAGGACGGCGGCGGCCGTCATGTCCGCGATGACCTCCGCGGCCATCGGCGCGTCCTCCCCGAGCACGTGGGCGTAGTAGCAGGTGTGCTCCTTGGCCGTCAGGGCGTTGGACTCCCCGCCCACCGCGTCGAAGGCCTGCGCGATGTCCAGGGCGGAGCGGGTGCGGGTGCCCTTGAACAGCAGGTGCTCCAGGAAGTGCGTGGAGCCGAGCATCCCGGGGCGCTCATCCCGGGAGCCGACGCCCACCCAGTAGCCCACCGCCACGCTGCGCTGACCGGGCATCCGCTCGGTGATCACCCGGACCCCACCGGGCAGCACGGAGCGGCGGACCTCGTTGCCGCCCTGTCCGGCCCAGACGAGGCGGCCGGTGCGGTGCGCGCGCTCCTGGGTCAGCGAGGCGGCGTCAAGGGGCAGATCGAAGGGCACGGGTGGGAATCCTCTCGGTGGTGGGGCGGGGATGGCGCGGGGATGGCGCAGGGCGCGGGCGTGCAACGGCCCCGGGCCGCGGCGCTGGGCTCAGCGCGCGGACCGGGGCCGGTGCCGGCGGGAGGTCGAGCTACTGCTCGTCGTCCTCCTGCTCGTCCTCATCCAGGACGACCGGGGCCAGGGAGAGCTTGCCGCGGTCGTCGACCTTGGTGATCTCCACCTGGACCTTCTGGCCCACGGAGACGACGTCCTCGACGTCGTTCACGCGCTGGCCGTCGTTGAGCTTGCGCAGCTCGGAGATGTGCAGCAGGCCGTCCTTGCCGGGGGTCAGGGACACGAAGGCGCCGAAGGTCGTGGTCTTGACCACGGTGCCCAGGTACCGCTCCCCCACCTCGGGGACCTGCGGGTTGGCGATCGCGTTGATCGCGGAGCGGGCGGCGTCGGCCGAGGGGCCGTCCACGGCGCCGATGTAGATCGTGCCGTCGTCCTCCACGGTGATGTCCGCGCCGGTGTCCTCCTGGATCTGGTTGATCATCTTGCCCTTGGGCCCGATGACCTCGCCGATCTTGGACACGGGGATGTGCACGGTGATGATGCGCGGGGCGAACTCGCTCATCTCATCCGGCTCGGAGATCGCCGCGGTCAGCACATCCAGGATGTGCAGGCGCGCCTCGCGGGCCTGCTTCAGGGCCGCACCCAGCACGGAGGCGGGGATCCCGTCCAGCTTGGTGTCCAGCTGGATCGCGGTCACGAAGTCCTTGGTGCCGGCGACCTTGAAGTCCATGTCGCCCAGGGCGTCCTCCGCGCCGAGGATGTCGGTCAGCGCCGCGTAGCGGGTCTGGCCCTCGACCTCGTCGGAGACCAGGCCCATGGCGATGCCGGCCACCGGGGCGCGCAGCGGCACACCGGCGTTGAGCAGGGACAGGGTCGAGGCGCACACCGAGCCCATGGAGGTGGAGCCGTTGGAGCCCAGCGCCTCGGAGACCTGGCGGATCGCGTAGGGGAACTCCTCGCGGGAGGGCAGCACCGGGGTGATGGCCCGCTCCGCCAGGGCGCCGTGGCCGATCTCGCGCCGCTTCGGGGAGCCCACGCGGCCGGTCTCGCCGGTGGAGTACGGCGGGAAGTTGTAGTGGTGGATGTAGCGCTTGACCTTGACCGGGGACAGGGAGTCGATGGTCTGCTCGAGCTTGAGCATGTTCAGCGTGGTCACACCCATGATCTGGGTCTCCCCGCGCTCGAAGATCGCGGAGCCGTGCACGCGCGGCAGGACCTCGACCTCGGCGGTGAGCTGGCGGATGTCGGTCAGCCCGCGCCCGTCGATGCGGACCTGGTCGGTGAGGATGCGCTGGCGCACGATCTTCTTGGTCAGGGCGTTGAAGGCGCCGTTGACCTCATCCAGGCGCTCCTCGTACTCCTTGCCCTCCCCGGCCAGCTCCTCCTGGATCCGCTGCTGCAGATCCGCGGAGGCCTGCTCGCGCTCCTGCTTGCCGGCGATCGAGTAGACCTCGCGGATCTGCTCGGTGTAGGACTCCACGGCCGCGGCGATGTCGTCGCCGTACCCGCCGAAGCGGGGCAGGTCCATCGCGGGCTTGCCGGCGCGGGAGGCCAGGTCCGCCTGGGCCTCGCACAGGGCCTTGATGAAGGGCTTGGCGGCCTCCAGGCCCTCGGCGACGATCTCCTCGGTGGGCGCCTGGGCGCCGTCCTGGATGAGGTTCCAGGACTCGTCGGTGGCCTCGGCCTCGACCATCATGATCGCGACGTCCTGGGTGCCGTCGGCCTTGGTGACGATGCGCCCGGCCACGGCCATGTCGAACACGGCGTCGGCCAGCTGGGAGTGCTTGGGGAACGCGACCCACTGGCCGTCGATCAGGGCGATGCGCACCCCGCCGACCGGGCCCTGGAAGGGCACGCCGGACAGCGTGGTGGACATGGACGCGGCGTTGATGGCCACGGTGTTGTAGATCTCGTCCGGGTCGATGCTCAGGACGGTCACGACCACCTGGACCTCGTTGCGGATGCCCTTGCCGAAGGCCGGGCGCAGCGGGCGGTCGATCAGGCGGCAGGCGAGGATCGCGTCGGTGGACGGGCGGCCCTCGCGGCGGAAGAAGGAGCCGGGGATGCGCCCGGCGGCGTACATGCGCTCCTCGACGTCCACCGTCAGCGGGAAGAAGTCGAAGCCCTCACGCGGGTGCTTGCCCACGGAGGTGGCGGAGAGCATGGTGGTGTCGTCGTCGATGGACACCAGGGTGGAGCCGGCGGCCTGCTGGGCCAGCCGGCCGGTCTCGAAGCGCACGGTGCGCTGGCCGAACCTGCCGTTGTCGATGACGGCTTCTGCGAACTGGATCTCGGGACCCTCCATGGGTCACCTTCCTTTCCTTCGATGGATGATGCTCGCGCGGGCGAGGCCCATCGTCGGGTGCGGGGGAGCTTCCAAGCCTTCGATCGAGGCCCACGGACGGTGCGCCGCCTCATCCGCGTGGATGAGGGGCGGGTGTCCGGAGGCCACTACCGAGGACTTGCGACGGCTCGCGCCCGCACCCCGATGGGGCGCGCGGTTCCCGGGCCCGCGGCCCGGGGGGGCGGATGCGCTCACGGGACGCGCCGTGCGGCGCGTCCCGTGAGGACTCCTGCGCCGAGAGGTCCGGGTGGACTAGCGGCGGATGCCCAGACGCTGGATGAGCGTGCGGTAGCGCTCGACGTCGATCCGACGCAGGTAGCCGAGCAGGTTGCGGCGGCGACCGACGAGGATCATCAGACCACGACGGGAGTGGTGGTCGTGCTTGTGGGACTTGAGGTGCTCGGTCAGATCGGTGATCCGACGGGTCAGGACGGCGACCTGGACCTCGGGCGAACCGGTGTCGCCCTCGTGGGTCGCGTACTCCTTGATGATCTCCTGCTTGACGGCGGGATCCAGTGACATGGGATTGCTCCTCGAGCGTTGTGCCGCGAACGTCCCGATACGGCGTGTTCGCCGCCGGGTACCCCACCCGTCGCCGCACGCCGGACGCACCGGCGAGGCTGGGGACGGGGCGCCTGGCAACCGCGGACTGCAGCCAGACGTCCTTTCCATCTTACCGGATGCGCGGTGCCGGGGGAAGGGGCGGCCCCGGTGCGTCGAGCCGTCATCCCCGTGGGGAATGGGCCGCGCCCGGGCCGCGTCCGTGACGGCTCGGCGTTGCGCACCTGGCGCGTGAGAGCATGGGCGCCATGATCGACTTCTCCCAGCCCGCCGACGTCGTGGCCCCGCAGCTGCTGGGCGCGGTGATCCGCCGGGGCCCGGTGGCCCTGCGTCTGACCGAGGTGGAGGCGTATCTGGGCACCGCGGATCCGGCGTCGCACGCGTACAAGGGGCCCTCCCCGCGGTGCCGCACGATGTTCGGCCCGCCCGCGCACCTGTACGTCTACGCCTCCTACGGCATCCACCGGGCCGGGAACCTGGTGTGCTCCCCGGAGGGCACCGCGGGCGGGGTGCTGATGCGCGCGGGCGAGGTCATGGACGGCGTCGACGTCGTGCGCGCCCGCCGCGGGGAGAGGCCCGAGGACGCCGGACTGGCCCGCGGGCCCGGCAACGTCGGCGCCTGCTTGGGCCTGAGCCTGGAGGACGACGGCGCCGCGCTCTCCCTGGCCCCGGATGCCCGCTCCCCCGAGTTCGCGCTGCACGCCCCGACGCACCGGGTGGAGTGGGTGCGGGGTCGGCGCATCGGCATCACCAAGAACGCCGAGGCCCCGCTGCGCTTCTGGATCCCCGGGGACCCGACGGTCACCAGCCCCCGCACCCGCCGCACGGCCGTTTCCTGACCCCGCCCACTCCCTTCCCCGTGCGCCCCCAAACCCGCGCCGAGTCATCACTGTCGACCGAAAATCGCGGATTTCCTGGTCGAAAGTGATGACTCGGCGCTGGGATCAGACGCGAGGGGGTGAGGTGAGGGCGGGTCAGCTGGGCTGCTCGGCGCGGTAGCGCTGCACCGCGCGGGCCAGGCGGGTCACGCCCTCGACGATGTCCTCCTCCGGGTTGGTCACGAAGGAGATGCGCATGGTGTTGCGGATCGAGGTGTCCACGTGGAAGGAGCTGCCCGGCACGAAGCCCACGCCCTCGGCCATCGCGTAGGGCAGCAGCGCGTCGGTGTCCCAGCCCTCGGGCAGCTCGGCCCACAGGAACATCCCGCCGATCGGGTGGGTCACGTGGGTCCCCTCCGGCAGGGCCCGCGGCAGCTCCCGGACCATCGCGTCCCGGCGGGCCCGGTAGGTCTCCAGCTTCTCCGTCGGATCCATGTGGGTCTCGGGGTGGGTCAGGTAGTGCACGGCGGCCAGCTGGTCCACGGTCGAGCTGTGCAGGTCGATCGCCTGCTTGGCCACGACCATCGCGTCCCGGATCCCTGCCGGCACCCGCGCCCACCCCAGCCGGATGCCGGGGGCCACGGACTTGGAGAAGGTCTGCAGCAGCGCCGTCTGCGCGGCCATGCCCTCGAAGGAGGCGATGGTCGGGATCGGCTCGCCGTCGTAGCGCAGCGCGGAGTACGGGTCGTCCTCCACCAGCATGACGCCGGTCTCCAGCAGCACGTCGGCGACGGCGCGGCGCCGGTCCTCGCTCATGGTGCGCCCGCTGGGGTTCTGGAAGCTGGGGATCAGGTACACCAGCTTCGGATCGTGCTCGGCGATCGCGGCGCGCAGGGCGGACGGGACGACGCCGTCGTCGTCGCACTCCACCGCGACGAACCGAGCCCCGGCCAGCCCGAAGGTCTGCAGCGCCGCCAGGTAGGTGGGGTCCTCCACGAGGATCACGTCCCCGGGATCGCACATGACCTGGCCCAGCAGGGTCAGGCCCTGCTGGGAGCCGGTGGTGATGATCAGGTCCCCCGGCCCCGTGGGCACGCCCTCGGCGGTCATCTTCCGGGCGATCGCCTCGCGCAGGTCCGGCTCGCCCTCCGAGGAGGAGTACTGCAGGGCCCGCTCCGGCTTCTCCAGGGCCGCGGTGTAGGCCGCGCGGATGGCCGGCAGGTCGAAGAACGCGGGATCCGGGATGCCGCCGGCGAAGGAGATGACCCCGGGGCGGCTCACCAGATCCAGCAATGCCCGGACCGGGGAGTCCTCGGTCTGGGCGAAGGCGCGGGACATGCGGGGACTGAACTCGGGATGCGGGGCGGTCATGATCCTGGAGTCCTCCTTCGAGGGCGACGGCGTGTGTGCCCTCCCACTGTAGCCCCGGCCGCAGCCGCCCATTCCCCCGGGGGATGCGCGGAGGCGGCGCCGCGCTCGCCGCCCCCCAGGGGAGGACGGCGGCCGCGGCGCCGCCTCGGCGACGTCGAGCGGGCTGTGCCCTACTTGCCCTTCTTTGCCTGCTTCGCGGCGTGCTTGATGTTCTCGGTGACCAGCTCGAAGGAGCTCTTCTTCCGGGCCTTGCCCAGGGTCAGGGAGGCCAGGGCGACGGCGCCGGTGACGGCGTAGACGGAGGGCCAGGCGCCGATCTTCTTGGCCAGCGGGTGGGACAGGCCGAAGGCGGCGGTGTACGCGCCGGTCAGCAGCGCGGCCCGCCCGGCTCCGGCGTTGCGCTTCCAGCCGCGGAAGGCCGCCGCGCCGGCCACCGCCAGCACGGCCCCGCCCAGGGGGCGGTTGCCGGTGGCCCGGGCCACGGAGTAGCCGCCGATCAGTCCGGTGGCGGAGGTCAGGGTCGGGCCGAGGGTCTTGGTCAGAGCGGACATGGGTGTCTCCTGGGGGTCGGGCGAACGGTGCTCACCCTCCGGTATATCCCACCCGCGCCCCCTGCGGCCACCGACTGCGGCGAGCGCCACGCGCGCGAGGCGGCGGATGTGGGACAGGGCGGATGCGGGACAATGGGGAGCATGCAGAAGATGAACGTCGAATCCTTCAACCTGGACCACACCAAGGTGGCCGCCCCCTACGTGCGGATCGCGGACCGGAAGGAGCTGCCGGGAGGGGACGTGCTGATCAAGTACGACGTCCGCTTCACCCAGCCCAACCGGGACCACCTGGACATGAAGACGGTGCACTCCATCGAGCACCTGAGCGCCGAGCACATGCGCAACCACACGGACGCGCTGATCGACTTTTCCCCCATGGGCTGCCAGACCGGCTTCTACGCGCTGACCCTGGGCCTGGAGCCGGAGCGGTTCGCCCCGATCCTGGAGGCTACCTTCCGGGACATCCTGGCCGCCGACGAGGTTCCCGCGGCCAACGAGACCCAGTGCGGCTGGGGCGCGAACCACTCCCTGGCCGGGGCGCAGGAGGCCGTGCGCGGCTTCCTGGCCGCCCGGGACTCCTGGGACGAGGTCTACGCGTGAGCCAGCAGGAGCACACGCGGTCGACGGCGGCTGCCGACGTCGAACCGACGACCCCCGCCGCCGATGCCGCGGCGCCTTCGCCGCTCGACCCGGAGACCGCGGCGGCCCTGCGCGGCGGCGCCGTCGTCCTGGTGGCGATGGATGAAGAGGAGGCGCCCTTCCTGGACCGCGGCACGGCCCTGGCCGAGCCGGTCCGGCTGGGCCACGCCCGCGCCACCGCCCTGCGCTGCGGTGCTCAGACGATTCTGCTGGTGCGCACCGGCATCGGGCTGGCCAACGCCGCGAGCGCGGCCGCCGCGGCCCTCCTGCTGGCCCGGCCCCGGGCCGTGGTCTCCGCGGGCTCGGCCGGGGGCCTGCACGCGGAGGTGGAGGTCGGCGACGTCGTGGTGGGCACCGATTACGCGTACACGGACGCGGATGCCACCGCCTTCGGCTACGTGCGCGGGCAGGTGCCCGGGATGCCGGCGAGCTACCCCGGGGACGAGGACCTGCTGGCCGCCGCCCGCGCCCTGCCCGCCCAGGAGGAGGGCGTCCGGCGCTTCGGGCCGATGCTGGCCGGCGGCTCCTTCGTGACCGCCGCGAACGTCGCCGACACCCGACAGGCCTTCCCGCGGGCGCTGAGCACGGACATGGAGACCACGGCGATCGCCCAGGTCGCCGCCGGGTACGGCGTGCCGTTCCTGTCCGTGCGCGGGATCTCGGATCTGTGCGGACCGGCCGCGGATCAGGACTTCCACCTGGCCGTGGAGATCGTCGCCGAGCGCTCCGCCCGCACCGTCCTGGCCCTGCTCGACGCCGCCTGAGCGGGCCTTGAGCCCCCGCACCACCGACCCGAGGCCTGGCGCGCCCCGCGCCCGACCACCGACCACCGCCGCCGCACCCCGCGGCGACCGGAGAGGAGAGAACACCATGAACCACCACGTCCTGCGCGACGGACACGAGATCCCCGCCATCGGCTACGGGACCTACCCCATGGACGACGCCGAGTCCGAGGCGAACGTCTCCGAGGCCATCCGGCGCGGTTACCGCCTGATCGACACGGCCGCCCAGTACAGCAACGAGGAGGGCGTGGGCCGCGGGATCCGCGCCGCCTCCCCCGACGTCGAGCGGGAGGAGCTGTTCGTGCAGACCAAGCTGGCCGGCAAGGACCACGGGTACGACAAGACCCTGGCCGCCTGCAAGGAGTCGCTGCGTCGGCTCGGCCTGGAGTACCTGGACCTGTACCTGATCCACTGGCCCAACCCGAGCGTGGACCTGTACGTGGAGTCCTGGAAGGCGATGATCGAGCTGCGCGAGCAGGGCCTGGTCCGCTCGATCGGGACCTCCAACTTCCTCCCGGAGCACCTGCAGCGCCTGGAGGAGGAGACCGGGGAGATGCCCGTGGTCAACCAGATCGAGGTGCAGGTGCAGTACCAGCAGGAGGCCCTGCGCGGCTTCCACGACGAGCACCGCATCATCACCCAGGCCTGGTCCCCGCTGGGGCGGATGAAGGCGCTGGCCGAGGACTCCGCCGTCGGGCAGATCGCCGATCAGATCGGGGCCACCCCCGCCCAGGTGGTGCTGCGCTGGCACGTGCAGAACCACATCATCCCGCTGCCCAAGAGCGCGAACCCGGAGCGGATGGAGCAGAACCTCAACGTGTTCGACTGGGAGCTGTCCGAGGAGGACATGCAGAAGCTGCACCTGGCGCACACCGGCATCGGGCTGAAGGGCTACGACCCCCGCACCCACGAGGAGTTCTGAGACACCTCCTCTCTTCCCTACTGCGCCGAGTCATCGCTTTCGACGAGAATCCGCGCGATTTTCTGTTGGAAGTGATGACTCGGCGCAGGGGGCGAGCGCGGGTAGGGTTGGGGCTAGGGCAGGTTGAGGGCGCAGCGGGCGTCGGCCACGTCCTGGTGCATCTGCTCGATCAGGGCCTGCATGCCCCGGTAGGCCACCATGGGCCGCAGGTGCGCCACGAACTCCAGGCGCACGTGCTGCCCGTATAGGTCGAAGTCCTCGACCCGCTCCTTCGGCCGGTCCATGACGTGGGCCTCCACCTGCCGGGACACACCCTCGAAGGTCGGATTGGAGCCCACCGAGATCGCCACCGGCCAGCGGGTGCCGGCCTCATCGAACAGCCACCCGGCGTACACCCCGTCCGCAGGGACCAGCCCGTCCGAATCCGGGGCCATGTTGGCGGTGGGGAAGCCCAGCTCGCGTCCGCGGGCCGCCCCGTGCACCACCTCCCCGCTCATCCGGTGGTGCCGACCCAGCAGCCGCGCGGCCTCCTCGACGTCGCCGGCGGCCAGCAGCTCCCGGATCCAGGTGGAGGAGAAGCGACGGGATTCCTCCCCGCCCTCGCCGTCGGCGGCGAGATCCTCCACCACGACGACGTCGAAGCCGTACCGGCGGCCCAGCTCCCGCATGGTCTCCAGATCCCCGGCGTTGTCTCGGCCGAAGCGCACGTCCGCGCCGATCACCACGGCCTTCGCGCCCAGGGCATCCACGAAGGTCTCCCGGATGAAGTCCTCGGGCGTGGTCCGGGCGAACTCCAGGGAGTAGGGCAGCAGCAGCAGGGCGTCCAGCCCGGTGTCGGCCATCAGCAGCCGGCAGTCGTCCCACCCCATGATCGGGTGGTGCGGCCGGTCGGGGCGGTGCACCTGGGCCGGGTGCGGGTCGAAGGTGACCGCCACCGAGCGGGCCCGCCGGGCGCGGGCCTGATCCACCACCTGCGAGAGCACGCGCACGTGCCCGCGGTGCACGCCGTCGAAGTTGCCGATGGTGACCACGCTGGGACCGAAGTCCTCGGGCACCTGCCCGAGGCTGGTGAAGCACTGCACGCCCGCGGCCCCTAGCGCTTGCCCGCGGTCTCGGAGCCCGCCGGGCGCACCCCGTGGGGGCCGGCGGCCATCTCGCGGCGGATGCGGTTGGCCTTGGTGATCCACGCGTACCAGACGAGCAGGCACGGCGGGATGACCAGGTCCAGGATCATCAGCACGATCGAGGACCAGTGCGGCAGCCCGAAGAAGGCCCAGGCCAGCACGCGCCCGATCCCGCCGAGGAACACGGTGCAGCACACGAAGCTGAGGGTGTTGGCCCACTGGAACTTGATCGCGATGCCGACGAAGGCCGCGCCGACCCCGCACAGCACGGCCGCCAACCCGCCGTAGGCGGAGGCGATGGTGGTGCCGGGCTCGGGGTTCCCACCGGGCAGGGAGCCGGCCCCGGCCAGCACCTGCCACACCCCGTAGGCGATGATCAGGGTTCCGTACACGGCGATGGTCAGGCGGAACAGGGACCAGTCGTGGGGCCTGCCGTCCTCCTTGGAGGCCGGGGAGGACCCGGAGGGGGCGGAGCCGGCCGCGCCCCGGCGGGCCTTGGCGGAGGTCTTGGCACCAGCCGGGGCCGACGCCGCGGCCGCGGACCGGCTCGACGTCGCGGCCGCGCCGTCGGCACCGCGGGACCCGGGCTGAGTCATTGCACCACCCTGTGCTGCGGTGCCGCGCTCGGCGGCGGCCTCCCGGGAGGTGGCCTGCCGGGAGGGGCTGCGCGGGGCCGAGCCAGGGGCCCGGCCGGCGCCGGCCTCCCGGGCGGAGGCCGCGGCGGCGTCGCCGCGGGTCCCCTCCCCGGACCCGGCGGTCCAGGGTTCGCGGGCGGCGGGCTCCCCCGCGGCGGAGCGGGAGGACTCGGGACGGGGCTCAGTGCTCATGATCGGTGCCTTTCTGCTGCGGGGCCGCGCTCCGCGCGGTGATGTCTCCAGGGTACGCACCGCCGGCCGCGGTGCGCGCCAGCACATGCTCGCCGGGTCGGGTCCGCGTCGGCGGAGCGACCCCGGCGGATCAGGTTAGCCGAGTCAGCCTCGGCGGGTGGAGGGCCGGTTCCGGCGCAGCCACAGCAGGCCGATCACCGGCAGCACCAGCGGGACGTAGCCGTAGCCGGAGCCGAAGTGGGACCACACCGAGGCCTTGGGGAACAGCTCCGGGGCGGCCAGGGACAGGACCCCGACGGCGAGCACACCGGCCAGCTCGATGCCCACCGTCCACACCGACACCCAGTAGGCCCGCAGCGAGGTCTTCGCCAGGGCGATGGTCGCGACCACGTAGATCGCGGCGGCCACCCCGGAGAGGATGAAGGAGACCGGGGCCTCGTCGAAGCGGAAGATCAGCTGGATCAGCGCCCGGCACCCGGCGGCCAGGGAGAACAGGGCGTAGACCGCCACGAGCAGCCGGCCGGGCCCGGAGGATTTGGCGGCCGGACCGGGAGGCGGGGTCGAGGCGGCGTCGTGCTGCCGGCCGGTCTGCTCGGGGGTGGTGCTCATGGGCGTGTGGCCTTTCCTTCCGGGCGCGTGGGCCCGTGCGACGTCGGTGGATGCGGGCGGCGATGCCTCAGTAGTAGTACCAGAGCATGTTCATCCGCTGCACCATGACCGCGATGATCGGTCCGGCCACCGCGAGCATCAGGGTGGACCAGCGGGTCCGCTCGGCCAGGGACCAGATGAAGGTGCCCGCGGGGATGATCATCGCGGTCAGCAGGTAGCCGTAGTACTCCCAGGCGTCCCCGGCGGGCCCGTCCGTGGCGATCTGCATGATGATCGAGCCGACCAGGTACACGATGAGGAACAGCTCCAGCACCAGCACCGACCCCTGGGAGAAGTCATCCGGGGCCTTGCCCCGCAGAAACTGCACGAGGCAGATCAGCCCGGAGATCCCGCCGAGGACCACGCTGATCCAGAACCACAGGTCGTATCCGGCGATCACGGGGCCCCCTCCCCCGCGGCGGCCGATGCGCCGGCGTCGGGCCCCGTTTCGGGCCCGTCGAAGCGCTGCCCGGAGGCGAAGACCAGGTGGGGCACCGCGACCTCCCGTCCGCGGCGGCGCTGGTCCTGCAGCAGGGCCACGAGGGTGCCGTCCGGGGCGAAGCCCGCGCTCAGCGCGGCGACCGGAACGATCCCCTCCCCCGCGCCCGTGCTGACCCGCTCGGACTCCGCGGGGGCGGGCGCCTGGCCCTCGGGGCGGGTCCCGCTGGGGGTGATCCATCGCCCGTTGGAGACGTCGGTGGCTTCGGCGCCGGTGAGCCGGCGCTCGCGGAACAGCCGCCGGGCGGCCTCCTGCAGCGGCAGCAGGGGCAGCCCCTGCCCGGTCTCGCGCCGCGCGGAGAGCTCCTCCAGGGTCGCCACATCCGCCAGCCCCACCTGCCCGATGCGGGTGCGGCGCAGCGCGGTCAGGTGCCCGCCAACCCCCAGGGCCGCGCCGAGGTCCCGGGCCAGGGCCCGGATGTAGGTCCCGGAGGAGCAGGACACGCTCACGCACAGATCCAGCACCGGGACGCCGTTCGCGCCCGTGGTGCGCACGCGCTCGTGCACGGTGAACTCGTCGATCCTCACGGGTCGTGCGCTCAGCGCCACCTGCTCCCCGGAGCGCACCCGGGCGTAGGAGCGCTTCCCGTCCACCTTGATCGCGGACACCGCGGAGGGCACCTGCTGGATGTCCCCGGTCAGCCCGGCCACGGCGGCGTCCACCGCGGCGTCCTCCAGGGCCTCTACGGCCCCGGCGGGGGCGGTCGCGGTGGTCTCGCCCTCGGCGTCGTCGGTCACGGTGGAGGCGCCCAGCCGGATCACGGCGTCGTAGCTCTTGGTCTCCCCGGTGATCCAGGTCAGCAGCTTGGTGGCCTGGTTGATCCCGAGGATCAGCACGCCGGTGGCCATGGGGTCCAGGGTGCCGGCGTGACCCACCCGGCGGGTCCCGGCCAGGCGGCGGGTGCGCGCGACGACGTCGTGGCTGGTCAGCCCGGCGGGCTTGTCCACCACGAGCAGCCCGGAGGGCCCGGTGCTGTCCCTGCTGCCGCGTGCCACCTAGTCGGCGTCCTCCGCGGAGTCCTCATCCCGGCGGACCTGCGGAGTCCCGGAGTCCGGCTCGGCCGCGGCCTCGTCGTCGAAGTCCTCCTCGACGGGGTCGTAGCCGTCGAGGATCTGCTCGGTCTCGTCGTGCTCCTGGTCCTCGCGGTCCTTCTTGTACGGGTCCGCCTCCCCGGCGTACTGGGCGCCGATGGAGGAGGCGGCGACCTCGGCGTCGCGCTCGCGGGCGGTGCGCAGGATCTGCTCGAGGTGGCTGGCGTTCTCCGGGACCTCGTCGGGCACGAAGGTCAGGGTGGGGGTCAGCCGGGCGGTGATGTTCCTGCCGACCTCGGAGCGCAGGATGCCCTTGGCCGATTCGAGGGCGGCGCGGGTGCCGGCCTTCTCCTCGTCGGTGCCGTAGACCGTGTAGTAGACGGTGGCGTGCTGGAGGTCGTTGGTCACGCGGGCGTCGGTGACGGTCACGAAGCCCAGGCGTGGGTCCTTGACCCGTCGCTCCAGGGCGCGGGCCACGATGACCTTGATCCGGTCGGCCAGGCGGGCGGCGCGGGCGGCATCAGCCATGGGACTTCTCCTTGCACACGACGACGGCACACCGTGCGGTGCGCCCCTGTCAGTTTAGTGGATCCGCGACCCTCCCGAAGGACGACGAGCCGCCGTCGGGCGGATCCCACAGCTGGGAATCCGCGCCGACGGCGGCTCGCTCAGTGGCACCGACCTGCGGCCGGCACGGGGCCCGGGGTCAGTCGCGGGGCTTCTCGCGCATCTCCCAGGTCTCGATGACGTCGCCCTCCTTGATGTCGTTGAAGGAGCCGAGCCCGATGCCGCACTCGTAGCCCTCGCGCACCTCGGTGGCGTCATCCTTGAAGCGGCGCAGGGACTCGATGGTCAGGTTGTCCCCGACCACGTTCCCGTCCCGGACCAGGCGGGCCTTCGCGTTGCGGCGGATCACGCCGTCGCGCACGATCGACCCGGCGATGTTGCCCCACTTGGAGGAGCGGAAGACCTCGCGGATCTCCGCGGAGCCCAGGGCCACCTCCTCGTACTCGGGCTTGAGCATGCCCTTCAGGGCCTGCTCGACCTCCTCGATCGCCTGGTAGATGACCGAGTAGAACTTCATCTCCACGCCCTCGCGGTCCGCGAGCTCCTGCACGCGCTCCGCCGGACGGACGTTGAACCCGATGATGATCGCGTTGTCCACGGTCGCCAGGTTGACGTCGTTCTGGGTGATCGCGCCGACGCCGCGGTGGATCACGCGCAGCTGGACCTCGTCCCCGTCGCCGACCTCGATCTTGTACAGGGCGTCCTCCAGGGCCTCCACGGCACCGGAGACGTCGCCCTTGATGATCAGGTTCAGGGTGTCCATCTTGCCCTCGGAGACGGCTTCGTCGAAGTTCTCCAGGGTGACGCGCTTGCGGCGCTTGGCCAGCTGGGCGTTGCGGTCCGCGGCCTCGCGCTTCTCCGCGATCTGGCGGGCGGTGCGCTCCTCCCCGGTGGACAGGAAAGTGTCCCCCGCCCGCGGCACGGTGTTCAGACCGAGCACCTGCACGGGCCGGGACGGGCCGGCCTCCTCCACGGAGGCGCCGGTCTCGTCGAACATCGCCCGCACGCGGCCGTGGGCCACACCGGCGACGATCGCGTCCCCGACGTGCAGGGTCCCGGACTGGACCAGGACGGTGGAGACCGCGCCGCGGCCCTTGTCCAGGTTGGCCTCGATGGCCACGCCGCGAGCTTCCTTGTCCGGGTTCGCCTTCAGATCCAGCGCGCCGTCGGCGGTCAGGGTGATCGCCTCCAGCAGCTCGTCGATGTGCTGGCCCTGGCGGGCGGAGATGTCCACGAACATGGTGTCCCCGCCGTACTCCTCGGGCACCAGACCGTACTCGGTGAGCTGACCGCGGATCTTCTCCGGGTTCGCGCCCTCCTTGTCGATCTTGTTCACCGCGACCACGATCGGCACGTCCGCCGCCTGGGCGTGGTTCAGCGCCTCGACGGTCTGCGGCATGACGCCGTCGTCCGCGGCGACCACCAGCACGGCGATGTCGGTGACCTTGGCACCGCGGGCGCGCATGGCGGTGAACGCCTCGTGACCCGGGGTGTCGATGAAGGTCAGCTTCCGGTCCTCGCCGTCCACCTGGGTGGTGATCTGGTAGGCGCCGATGTGCTGGGTGATGCCGCCGGCCTCGCCCTCGATGACGTTGGTGTGCCGGATGGCGTCCAGCAGGCGGGTCTTGCCGTGGTCCACGTGGCCCATGACGGTGACCACCGGGGGCCGGGCCTGCAGCTGCTCCTCGGTCTCGGCTTCGCGCTCGCCCTCCAGGTCGATGTCGAAGGACTCGAACAGCTCGCGCTCCTCGTCCTCCGGGGAGACGACCTCGACCTTGTAGCCCAGCTCCTCGCCGAGGACCTTGAAGGTGTCCTCATCCAGGGACTGGGTCTGGGTGACCATCTCGCCCATGTGCACGAGCACGGTCACCAGCGAGGCCGGGTTGGCGTTGATCTTCTCCGCGAAGTCCATGACGGAGGCGCCGCGGCGCAGCCGGATGGTCTGGCCGTTGCCCCGGGGGACGACGACGCCGCCCACCGTGGGCGCCTGCATCTGCTCCAGCTCGTGGCGCTTGGCCTGCTTGGACTTGCGCTGCCTGCGGCGGGAGTGCCCGCGCCCGAAGGCGCCCTGGGCGTTGCCCCGGCCGCCGCGACCGGCCCCACCGCGGGCGGGACCGCCGCCGGGGCCGCCCCGGCGCGGGCCGTGGTTGGAGCCCGGCGCACCGGCGCGCGGACCCACCCCGGCCGGCATCTTGGCCGGCATCATGTTGGGGCTGGGGCGGTTGCCGCCGCCGGGACGCGGGGCGGCCGGACGGGGACCGCCCTGACCGGCGCCCTGAGCCGGACGCGGACCGCCCGGGCGGGGACCGCCCTGGCCCGGACGGGGTCCGCCGGGGCGCGGGCCGCCCTGGCCGGCGCCCTGGCCCGGACGCGGGGCACCGGGACGGGGACCGCCGCGGCGCTCACCCTGACCGGCGCCGCGACCCGCACCGGAGCCGCGCATGCCCTGCTGGGAGGCGAAGGGGTTGTTGCCCGGACGCGGGGCCCCCGGCTTGGGGGCGGAGCCGCGCGAGGCGGACGGGCGCGGACCGGGGGTCGGTGCCTCGGAGCCCTTCATGCCCTGCTGGGTGGAGAAGGGGTTGTTGCCGGGCTTGGGCCCGGGCTTCTGCCCCGGCTTGGGGGCGTTGGACGGCTTGGCCGCGGGACGCGCCGGAGCGGACGGGGCCGACTCGGAGGCGCCCTGCTCGGTCTTGGCCTGCGGGGCGGGCTGGGCAGGGGCCTGCTGGCCGGCGGGCTTGCCCATCTGCGCGGGGCTGGGCGCGGTCTTCCCGGCCGTCTTGGGGGTGGCGGCGGGGCGGTTGCCCGCGCCGGAGGGCTTCGGGGCGGAGCCCTTGGCCGCGGAGTCCTTGGCGGGCTCCTGCTTCTTCACGCGGTCCGCGAAGGCGGCGCGCAGCTTCTTCTCCACGGGGGGCTCCACCGTGGAGGAGGCGCCTCGGACGTATTCGCCGAGTTCCTGCAGTTTGGCAACGGCCTCTTTCGAGGGGATGCCGAGCTCTTTGGCGAGCTCGTGGACGCGGGGCTTGGCCACATTACTCCTGTCTCGGTCCGAGCCGAAACAGGCTCGGGCCGGTCAAATCCGTATAAGGGTCTCGCGGTGCGCGGGCATCGCGAGCACGCCGTGGGCAGAGCACACTGAAGCACTCATCGCGCGGCACTCATCGGGTTTCCATCGGTCTTCTGACTCGCTTTCCATGGGGCGGCGCCGGCAGGCGCCTCCCGTCGACATCGGCGGTGGGGTGAGCTCTCCCGCTGCCGTGCGGCCGCGCTGACCTCACCAGGAGGTGAGCAGCGGCGCGGGATCGACGGCGCGGCGGAACGCTCGGGCGAAGGACCTCGTCCGTTCCGCGCGCTCCAGGCACTCCCGTCGGGGGTGCAGCCACGCTCCGCGGCCGGGGGCGGACCGGGTGGGGTCCGCGACGACCTGGGGCACGGCGGCGTCGGCGGGATGGGAGAGCACCACACGGACCAGTGCGGTGCGGTCCTCGATCCGGCGGCATCCGATGCACGTGCGCTGACCGGCGGGGGAGGACACAGCGGTTCGACCCCTTTCGGTGCTCGGCGGGCGCGCGCGGATGCGACGGTTCGACGACCGCAGACCAGTCTAGCCCCTGCCCGGCGCGGAACCCAAGACCGAGAGGCAGGACACAGATCGTGTGAGGCGCGGTGCGACCGCGGCCTCAGCCGCGGGGGGACGCGGAGCGATCCGCGCCGGAGCCTGCGGCCTTGGACTGGGCGACGATGTCGATGCGCCACCCGGTCAGCTTCGCGGCCAGCCGGGCGTTCTGCCCCTCCTTGCCGATGGCCAGGGACAGCTGGTCATCCGGCACGATCGCGCGGGCCTGGAAGCGCCCCGCGGGGTCCGTCTCCACCCGGGAGACCTTGGCCGGGCTCAGCGCGCCGGCGATGAACTGGGCCGGGTCCTCGGACCAGGTGACGATGTCGATCTTCTCGTCGTTCAGCTCGGAGGTCACCGCCCGGACTCGGGAGCCCATCTCCCCGATGCACGCGCCCTTGGCGTTGATGCCGGGTCGGGTCGCGTGCACCGCGATCTTGGTGCGGTGCCCGGCCTCGCGGGCCACGGACTTGATCTCCACCTCGCCCTGGGCGATCTCCGGGACCTCGTGCTCGAACAGGCGGCGCACCAGATCCGGGTGGGTGCGGGACAGGGTGATGGACGGGCCCTTGAAGCCGCGGCGGGCCTCGACCACGTAGGCGCGCAGCCGGGTCCCGTGCGGGTACTTCTCCCGCGGGGACTGCTCGTGCTCGGGCAGCACGGCCTCCACGGTGCCCAGGTCCACGTGGACCATGCCCCCGCGACCGCCCTGCTGGACCTGCCCCGAGACCAGCTGGCCCTCGCGGTTGCGGAAGTCCCCGAGCACCTGCTCGTCCTCGGCCTCGCGCAGGCGCTGGAAGATCACCTGGCGGGCGGTGGCCGCGGCGATGCGCCCGAAGTTCTTCGGGGTGTCGTCGAACTCGCCGATGCGCTGGCCGTCCTCGTCCACCTCGGGGGCCCAGATGCTCACCCGGCCGGTGGTGCGGTCCACGTGCGCGCGGGCCCCGCGGATGGCGCCGGGGTTCTTCTCGTAGGCCAGCAGCAGCGCGGATTCGATCATGGAGATCAGGGTCTCCACGGGGATCTCGCGCTCCTTCTCCAGGAGGCGAAGGTTGCTCATATCGATATCCACGGTCGAACCTCTCTCGCTGCTGCTCGTCTCCCACGGGCGGGACCCCGCTGATGCTGATCGCGCGGGCCGGTCGCCTCCGCGATCGGGAGGCGACCGGCCCGCGGTCCGGGGCCAGTCTACTCGGCGTCCGCCGGACCGGAGAACTCCACCTCCACCTGGGCCTTGCGCACCGACGCCGGGTCCAGGGCTTCCTGCTCGTGATAGGACTCCGGCTGGCCCTTGCGGGTGTTCTTCCGACGCCGGATCAGGGCGCGCACCCCGTCGGCGCCCTCCTCCACGGCATCCAGGCGGGCCAGGAACGCCTCCCCCTCCTGCGGGGTGATCCGCAGCAGGCGCCCGCGGGCCCGCTTCCAGTGGCGGGTCTGCATGAGCTTCCGGGTGGCCCCCGGGGAGGTGACCTCCAGCAGGTAGGCGGTCTCCAGCTCCTCGGGATCCGCGTCCAGCGCGGCAGAGACCGCCTGGGAGACCTCCCCCAGGGTGTCCAGGGACACGGAGCCCTCGGCGTCCTCGGGCAGATCGACGACGACGGCGAGGGTTTGGCCGTTGCCGGCCCCGCGGGCGGTGACCTCCTCCAGTACGAGGTCGAAGGAGGCCAGCACCGGGCGGATCAGCTGCTCGATCCGCTCCAGGTCCACGGTCTCGGCCAGCCCTCGGCGCGGGTGGGCCTGCTCGGAGTAGTCGGCGTGGGCCTTCTGCCGGGCCAGCTTCCGCCGGTATCGGGACGTGGAGGACTTCTTGGCGTGGTCCTTGGACATGGGCTCTCCTTCGGCACGCCCCGGCCGGTGCGGTGAGGGCGGGCGATGCTCGGTGCCGGGCGGGGCGGCGTCGCGCCTTTCCGATCCGGACGGTCTGCGCTGATCTGGTCTGGTCTGGTCTCGGGTGCTTCGGGATCCAGGCTATCGCGGGCCGGGCCGGGACCTCGTGGGATGATGGGCAGGTCCCTGCCCCGCCGCCGAAACGAACCTGCGAGGTCCCCCGCCCATGCGCGCCACCGTGCCGAAGACCCTCACCCTCGTGCTCGCCATCGTGCTCATCCTGCTCCTGGCCGGGGGCGGGCTGCTGTGGTGGCGTGTGCAGGACAACCGCCCCGCGCGCGACGCCCAGCGCCAGGCCGCCGCGGATCTGAAGAGCCTGCAGGCCCAGGTGCGCGCCTCCTCCGCGGAGGCCTCCCGGAAGGATCCGATGCTCGCGGACCTGGACGAGCAGCTGAAGGCCCTGGATGCGGGCGTCGTCGAGCAGGCCGCGGGCACGCAGCCTCAAGCGACCCCGGATCTGACGGGCCTGGCCGCCTCCTACGACGACTCCGCGGCCCGCCTGCTTAAGCTGTCCCGCAGCGAGCACGTGGACGCGCAGGGCGCCGCGAGCCTCACCTCGATGGCGGTCGCCCACTGGCTCACCGCCCGCCAGCTGACCGGGCGCCTGGTGCAGGTGGGTCAGCCGGGCTCCGCGGAGTCCCGGGCTCTCGCCGAGCTGACGGGCGTGCCCGCCGTCGGCCCGCTGACGGAGGACGGCACCTGCCCCGCCGGCGACCGGGACGCGAAGGCGCCGGCCGCCCGGCTGGCGGCCGGGTGGGAGGAGGCCGTGTGGTCCGAGCAGGTCCTGCGGGCACGGGCCGGGATCACCGGGGCCTCGGAGCGGGCCGTGGAGCGGGCCGACGCCGCCCAGACCGGACACGAGGCGCAGCTGACCCAGCTGCGCGAGTCCTTCGGATCCGACTGCGGGACCCTGCCCGCCCCGCAGGCCGGCTACCGGGTGGCCGAATCCGAGCCCGGCGCCTTCGTGACCGCCCAGAGCCGGGAGCTGGCCGGGATCGGCTACGCGATGCTGCGGGAGCAGCTGGAGGCGGACGCGGATCGCGACGCCGCCTGGACCCGGTTCGCCGTGCGGACGCTGGCGGTGGAGACCGCCCTGCAGGCCTCGGCGGACCTGGACATCCCGGCCCTGCCCGGCACCGCCGGCTAGGCGGAGATCTCCCGGATCACGTCCCAGCCGGTCTTCAGGATCAGCACCGTCACCACCGCGAGGAACACCGCCCGCACGAAGCCGCTGCCGCGGGCCACTGCGCTGCGCGCCCCGAGCAGCCCGCCGAGCATGTTGCCCGCCCCCAGCAGCAGGCCCAGGCCCCACAGGATGGAGCCGTGCAGGGCGAAGAAGCAGATGGCCCCCAGGTTGGTGGCCAGGTTGGTGACCTTCGCCCGGGCGCTGGCCCGCAGGAAGTCGAAGCCGAGCAGGGTGACCATCGCGATGATGAGGAAGGAGCCCGTGCCCGGGCCCAGCAGCCCGTCGTAGGCGCCGAGCACCAGGCCGATGCCCACGGAGATCCACGCCTGTGCCGCCGCGGACCGCTCGGGGCGGGACACCCGCCCGGCCTGCGGGCGGGCCACCGTGAAGATCAGCACCCCCACCAGGGCGGCCAGGATGACCGGCTTGAACACGGCCGTGGGAAGGGCAGCGGCCAGGGAGGCCCCGCCGAAGCTTCCGGCGAAGGCCACGGCGGCCATCGGCAGGGCGGGGCGGATCCGGGCGGGGGTGCGCCGATGGAAGGTCACCGTGGACACGGCGGTCCCGCACACCGAACCGCACTTGTTCACCGCGAGCGCCTGGACCGGGGTGATGCCGGGCAGCATCAGGACCAGCGGCAGCTGGATCAGCCCTCCCCCGCCGACGACGGCGTCGATCCAGCCCGCCGCGAAGCCGCCGAGCAGCAGCAGCGCCACCAGCCAGGGCTCCACCCCGGTCTCGGGCCACCACAGGCCCGGCGGCCAGGCCGCCAGCGCGCCGAGACCGGGCAGCGCCCCCGCGGTCAGCGGGAGTCCCAGTGCCGACGACGCGCTCACGGTCCCGGCCTTTCCGCTCAGTCCCCGCGCACCTCGAGGGCCACGGTGCGCGCCGCGTCCTCGAGGTCGATGTCCCGGGTGGCGCCGGTGCGGCGGTCCTTCAGCTCCAGCTTCCCGTCCTTGAATCCGCGTCCGATGACGAGGATGGTGGGCACGCCGAGCAGCTCGGCGTCGCCGAACTTGACCCCGGGCGAGACCTTGGGGCGGTCGTCGAACAGCACGGTGAGCCCCTGCTCCTCCAGCTCCTCGACGACCTGCTCGGCCCCGGCGAGGATCTCCTCGCCCTTGCCGGCCACGACCACGTGCACGTCCGCGGGGGCGAGGTTCCGGGGCCAGATCAGGCCCTTCTCGTCGTGGTTGGCTTCGGCGATCGCGGCCAGCGCGCGGGTGACCCCGACGCCGTAGGAGCCCATGGTCACCGTGACGAGCTTGCCGTTCGAGTCCAGGACCTTCAGCCCCAGGGCCTCGGCGTACTTGCGGCCCAGCTGGAAGATGTGGCCCATCTCGATGCCGCGCGCGGTGGACAGCGGCCCGGAGCCGTCCGGGGCGGGGTCCCCTTCGCGGACCTCGCAGGCCTCCACGACGCCGTCGGGGGTGAAGTCCCGGCCGACCACGAGGTCGAAGACGTGCTGGCCGGGCAGGTTGGCCCCGGTGATCCACGCGGAGCCCTCCACGACCCGCGGGTCCACGAAGTACGGGATGCCGGTCTCGGAGTCCTCCCCGAGCACCGCGGCGTCGGGGGCCAGGCCCGGGCCGATGTAGCCCTTGACCAGCTGGGGGTAGGCGCGCAGCTGCTCGTCCCCGGCCTGCTCGACCTCCACCTCGCCGCCGACCCCCAGGGCCGAGACGAGGGAGACCTCCAGGCGCTTCATATCCACGGCGCGGTCCCCGGGCACGCCGACGGCGACCACCCGGCGCTGCCCGTCCGGCAGGGTCACCACGACCAGCAGGTTCTTCAGGGTGTCCGCGGCACTCCAGCTGCCCTCGGCCTTCGGGTGCAGGGCGTTGGCCTGGTCCACCAGCGTCTGGATGGTCGGGGAGTCCGGGGTGTGCTCCACGTGCGCGGCCGGGGTGCCGGAGGCATCCACCGGTTCGGGGGCCACGGTGGTCACGGCCTCCACGTTGGCCGCATAGCCGCCGGGCGAGCGCACGAAGGTGTCCTCCCCGATCTCGGTGGGGTGCAGGAACTCCTCGGAACGGGAGCCGCCCATCGGCCCGGACTGGGCGCGCACGATGACGATCTCCAGGCCCAGGCGCTCGAAGATCCGCTGGTAGGCGCGCCGGTGGGCGTCGTAGGCGGCGTCCAGGCCGGCGTCGTCGACGTCGAAGGAGTAGGAGTCCTTCATGATGAACTCGCGCCCGCGCAGCAGCCCGGCGCGCGGACGGGCCTCGTCGCGGTACTTGGTCTGGATCTGGTACAGCATGACCGGCAGGTCCTTGTACGAGGAGTACAGGTCCTTGACCAGGAGGGTGAACATCTCTTCGTGGGTGGGGGCCAGCAGGTAGTCCGCTCCCTTGCGGTCCTGCAGCCGGAACAGGTTCTCCCCGTACTCCTCCCAGCGCCCGGAGGCCTCGTAGGGCTCGCGGGGCAGCAGGGCCGGGAAGTGGACCTCCTGGGAGCCGATCGCGTCCATCTCCTCGCGCACCACGGCCTCGACCTTCGCCAGGACCTTCAGTCCCAGCGGCAGCCAGGAGTAGATGCCGGGGGCGGCGCGGCGGATGTAGCCGGCGCGCACGAGGAGGCGGTGGTTGGCCGCCTCGGCGTCGACGGGGTCTTCGCGCAGGGTGCGCAGGAACAGGGAGGAGAGACGCAGGGCCAAGGATGGTGTCCGTTTCTGGGCGGTCAGGGGTTCATCGGGCGTGTCCAGTCTACGGCGGGGCGCGGTGCGGCTCGGTGCGGGGCCGCCTCAGAGCAGGACGGTCGCGAAGGTCCCGATCCGCTCGAAGCCGACGGCGCGGTACAGCGCGCGGGCCGGGGCGTTGTAGCTGTTCACGTACAGACTGATCGTGTCATACCGCGCGCCGATGAGGGAACAGGCCTGGCGCAGCAGCGGCTCGGACAGGCCACGCCCGCGCAGGCGCGGATCCAGCCACACCCCCTGCAGCTGGCATACCCCCTCGTGGGCCAGGCCCACGTCGGTCTTGAACACCACCGCGCCGTCCTCGTCCAGGGCCAGGACCGTGCGCCGGTCCATGACCCCCTCGATCACGCGCTGGCGGTAGCCCTGGGGGTCCCGCTCCAGCGGGGAGTAGCCGACCTCCTCGGTGAACATGGCCACGGCCGCCGGGAAGAGGCGAGAGACGTCCTCCCCCTCGGCCCAGCGCACCGGGGAGATCCCGGCGTCGTGCAGGCGGGCCCGGTCCCGCCGGGAGCGCAGGCCCCGCCGGTCCGGGTCGGTCGGGGCCAGGGCCAGCAGCGGCTGCTCCGGGCGCACGTCGAAGGCGCGCAGGCCCCCGTCCTCGCGCAGGGCCTCCCACAGCGGCAGGACGTCGGCGGCCGGGCCGAACAGCGAGGAGATCGGCCGGCGGGTCGCGCGCACCCATGCGGCGACGGCGGGGGCGTGCTCCGGGGCCAGGCGCAGCGGCACGAGGTTGGCCCCGAACCACACGGCGCCGAGCAGCCCGGTGCCGTCCTCGGCATCGAGCACGCCGAGGAACGGGGAGGCCGTGCGCATCCCGGCCAGGCGGGAGGGCCGGGGCAGGCCGGTGCGCTCCAGGTGCTCCGAGGCGAACAGGTGGGTCACCGGATCGGCGTCGAGGATCGCGTGCAGCCCCGGGGCGTCCTCGGTGGTCAGCGGACGCACGATGGGCCCGTCCAGTCGGTGGCGCAGTCTCCGGGCGGGCCCGGCCCCGGCGCGCAGGGCGCGGCGCAGTCCGCGGCTCACAGGGCCTTCACCGGGTCCAGCAGATCCGCGGCGATCAGCAGCACGGACATCCCGAGGAAGGCCAGGACGACGACGTAGGTCAGCGGCATCAGCCGCAGCGGGTCGAAGGGGCCGGGGTCCCGCTTCCCGCGCAGTCGGGCGAGGCCGCGGCGGATCCCCTCCCACAGCGCCCCGGCCACGTGCCCGCCGTCCAGCGGCAGCAGCGGGATGAGGTTGAAGGCGAACAGGCTGAGGTTCAGGGTGCCCAGCACGGAGATCAGGGAGGCGGCCTTGGCCTTGTCGGTGATCTGCTGGGCGGAGGCGACCTCACCGGCCACCCGTCCCACCCCCACCACCGACATCGGGGAGTCCGCGGGGCGCTCCTGCCCGGAGAACAGGGCCACGCCCACATCCCACACCCGCACCGGCAGCTTGACGATCACCCCGGCGATGCTGGCGAAGGTCTGCCCCACCACCCCGGGCACGTCCCGGATGCTGCCGGGCTGCAGGTCCTGCACCGGGCTGACCCCGATGAACCCGACCTCCCGGGTGCGCAGGGTGCCGTCCGGGTTGCGCTGCGGGACCCCGGCGGCGTCGGCCACGGGACGCTGGGTGGTGATCGGGGTGATGCTCAGCTGCACGCGCTGCCCGTCCCGCTCCACGACCACGGGCACGGTCTTCCCGCCGTCCTCGCGGATCAGGGCGCTGACCTGATCCCAGGAGGTCACCTCCCGCCCGTCGAAGGAGATCAGCCGGTCCCCCGCGCGGATGCCCGCGGCGTGGGCGGGGGCCTGCGGGTCCGCGTCGGTGCAGGTCTGGGCCCGGGAGTCCTCGGCCTGGCTGGTGCGCACCTGCTGCACGCAGGCGCTGACCGAGCCCACGGTGGTGGTCGGCGCGGCCGTGCCGAAGCCCACGACGACGATGCTCAGGCACACCAGCCCGATGAGCAGGTTCATGCACGGCCCGCCCAGCATGATGATGATGCGCTTGCCGATGGGCAGGCGGTGGAACTGCCGGTCCTCGTCCCCGGGCTGGCGCTTCTCGGCCTCGACGGCGCGGGCCTCGGCGGCCATGCGCCGCAGCATCCCGCGGGGTCCGGACGGCGTCTCGGCCTCGGCATCGGCCCCGGTGTCCGCACCGGCCGGTGGATACATCCCGATCATGGAGATGTATCCGCCCAGGGGGATGGCCTTGATGCCGTACTCGGTCTCGCCGCGGCGGCGGGAGAACAGGGTCTTGCCGAAGCCGATCATGTACTGCGTGACGCGCACGCCGAAGAGCTTGGCGGGCACCAGGTGCCCGATCTCGTGCAGGGCGATGGAGGCGGCGATGCCCAGCACCATCAGCACCACACCCAGGAGGAACAGCGGCCAGGAGCCGCTGAACAGCGTCGAAAGATCCATGGCTTCCCAGTCTAGGCGCGCGGACGGGGCCCGCCGCTCCCCGCCGCCGCGCTCGGCGGGCGGGAGAGCGACGGGCCCCGTCGCTTCCGGGTTGCGCCCCGTCAGGCGGGGCACTGCCGGATCAGCGGGCCTTGCGCCCGGTGATCAGGCCCCAGATGAACAGCACGACCAGCGTGCCGATGATCGCGAGGATCCAGGTGCCGATGGACCAGAAGCCGTTGCCGCCCAGGCCCACGGCCTGGCCGATGAAGCCGCCCACCAGGGCGCCCACGACGCCGAGCAGCATGGTGGCGAAGAAGCCGCCGCCCTGCTGACCGGGCATGATGGCCTTGGCGATGGCGCCGGCGGCCAGGCCGAGGACGATCCATCCGAGGAATCCGAGTCCCATTGCTGTCACTCTCCAGGTTCTTGCTCTCGGGCGGGCCCCGCGGGAGCGTGTTCGCTCCCGTGGTTCACAGGGAACCGCCGTCTTCCTCCGATCCTACCGGGGTCGCCCCGCCCGGACCCCGGATCCGCCGCCCCTGTGACCCATCGCTCACCTATCGGTCCCTGGCCCGCCTCAGTGCTCCACTGCCCCCTCCGCGCCGATGCCGGTCAGGGAGCGGACCTCCATCTCCGCCTGTTTGACCGGGTCCTCCCGGGTGCGGGAGGTGACCGAGCCGAGCCAGCCGAGCAGGAATCCCGCGGGGATGGAGACCAGCCCCGGGTTGGCCAGCGGGAAGATCGCGAAGTCGGCCTCGGGCAGCATCGAGGTCTCGGAGCCGGAGATCACCGGGGAGACCAGGATGAGCCCGACGGCGAGGATCAGTCCCCCGTACATCGACCACACCGCCCCGCGGGTGGTGAAGCCCTTCCAGAACAGGGAGTAGAGGATGGTGGGCAGATTCGCGGAGGCCGCGACGGCGAAGGCCAGCGCCACCAGGAAGGCGACATTCTGCCCCTGAGCGCCGATCCCACCGGCGATGGCCAGCAGACCGATGACCACGACGGTGGTCTTGGCCACCCGGATCTCCCGGCGCGGGTCCGCGTTCCCCTTGCAGATGACGTTGGTGTAGACGTCGTGGGCGAAGGAGGCCGAGGCCGTGATGGCCAGGCCCGCGACCACCGCGAGGATCGTGGCGAAGGCGACCGCCGCGATGATGCCCATCAGCAGGGAGCCGCCGAGTTCGAAGGCCAGCAGCGGCGCGGCCGAGTTCACCCCGCCGGGGGCCTCCTGGATGCGCTGCGCCCCGATCATCGCGGCCGCACCGTACCCCAGGACGAGGGTGAACAGGTAGAACAGCCCGATCAGGGCGATGGCCCAGACCACCGAGCGGCGGGCCTCCTTGGCGGTGGGCACGGTGTAGAAGCGCATGAGCACGTGCGGCAGCCCGGCGGCCCCGAAGACCAGGGCGAGGGACAGGGAGAGGAAGTCCAGCTTGGTCAGCTCGGTCTTGCCGTACTTCTGGCCCGGATCCAGGATCCCGGAGCTTCCGGCGGTCTCCACGGCCCGGCCCAGCAGCTCGGAGAGGCTGAAGCCGTGCAGGGCGAGGATCCACACGGTCATCACGGCGACCCCGGCGATCAGCAGGCAGGCCTTGATGATCTGCACCCACGTGGTGCCCTTCATCCCGCCGATCAGCACGTAGGCGATCATCAGCACGCCCACCACCACGATCACCAGGGACTGCCCGGCGCTGGAGCTGATGCCCATGAGCAGGGAGACCAGGGCCCCGGCCCCGGCCATCTGGGCCAGCAGGTAGAACAGGGTCACCGCCAGGGTCGTGATGCACGCGGCCACGCGCACGGGCCGCTGGCGCAGGCGGAAGGAGAGCACGTCCGCCATCGTGAACTTCCCGGTGTTGCGCAGCGGCTCGGCCACCAGCAGCAGAGCCACCAGCCAGGCGACCAGGAAGCCGATGGAGTACAGGAAGCCGTCGTAACCCTGCACGGCGATGGCCCCGACGATGCCCAGGAAGGAGGCGGCCGAGAGGTAGTCCCCGGCGATCGCCAGGCCGTTCTGGGTGCCGGAGAAGGAGCGGCCCCCGGCGTAGTAGTCCGCGGCGGTCTTGGTGTTCTTGGAGGCCCGCAGCACGACGACGAGGGTCACGGCGACGAAGGCGCCGAAGATCGCCATGTTGATCCACGGGGTGCCGACGGTCTGCGCGGTCGTCGCGCTCAGGACGGGGGTGACGCTCATGCTCGTCCTCCCGTGCCGGCCGGGGCGAAGTCCCCGTGCTCCATGCGTCCGCGCAGGTCCGCGGCCTGGGGGTCCAGGCGGCGCCCGGCGAAGGCGATGTACGCGCCGGTGATGGCGAAGGTGGAGACGAACTGCAGGATGCCCCAGACGATGCCGACCGTGATGTTGCCCCACAGCCGCTGGGACATGAACGCGGGAGCGTACATCGCCGTCAGGGCGTAGGCCAGGTACCAGACCAGGAAGAGCCCGGCCATCGGGAAGACGAAGCGCCGGTGGTCCCGGCGCAGCCGTCCGAAGGCCGGGGAGGCCTGGGCGGCGGGGAAGTCGATCGGGGGCTGTGGGGCGGGGCCCGATGCCGCGGCATCGCGCTCCGGTTTCTGGTCCGCGTACGGTGCGGGGTGGTGAGTGGGGCTCATGCCGTCCTCCTCGTTGAGAGACATGGCCCGAACTATACCCCGGATCACACGTGATCGTGACTCAGGGCACTTTCACTCCGGTTTCCGCTCCGCTCCGTTCGGGGATCAGCGGATGAGCTGGATCAGCTCCTGCACCCGCTCCAGGAAGGCGTCCACCTGGGCCTCGTCGTAGGCCCGGGTCCCGGTGCCCTCGCGGAAGGCCGCGGTGCGCACCGCCCCCGGGTGGGGGTGCTCGCTGACCCGCAGGTGCTCGGCCAGCTGCGCGCACAGGGCGTCCACATCCGCGGCGAGGTAGCCGATGTCGCGGCGTCGGGCCGGGCGACGGAAGCGGCGCCCGTCCGGGCGGTTCAGGCGGCCCATGATCAGATCCGCCAGGGGCTCGGCCCGCTGCCGCACCGCGTCCGGTCCGCGCACCGCATCCAGCCGGGCGCGCTCGGCCGCGGCCAGCTCGTCCTCGACCTCGTCCATCAGGGCGTCCACGGTCTCGGCGTCGTAGCCGCCATCCTGGGCGGGGAAGACGATCTCGCGGACCTCCGCGGAGCTCAGCTCCGGGTAGGACCCGCCCTCCCGCAGGGTCTCCAGGGATGCCTGCGCCCGGGCCAGGAAGTCCCGCACCCGCAGCACGTCGTAGCCCCGCGCGGAGGCCGGCACCCGGCGCAGCACCCCCAGCTCCCGCGAGCCGGAGACCACCCGGTCCTCGGGCTCCTGTTCGGGGCGCTGCTGCGAGGCGTGGGGGTCGGTGGTGGGGGTCATGGGTGGGCCTTTCGCTTCGTGGGGGACGGCGCGAGGATCGAGGAGCCGGCTCAGCTGAGAGCCGCGAACACGACGTAGCCGATGGCCACGGCGAACACGATGGAGTCCAGCCGGTCCATGACCCCGCCGTGCCCGGGCAGGATGTGGCTCATGTCCTTGATGCCGACCTCCCGCTTGACCATGGATTCGGAGAGGTCCCCCACGGTGGAGGCGATGACCAGCAGCACCGCCAGCACGGCACCGTGCCACCAGGGGTCGTGCAGCAGCAGGACCGCGCAGAGGATGCCCACGGCCACCGAGCCGACCATGGAGCCCGCGAAGCCCTCCCAGGTCTTCTTCGGGCTGATCCGCGGGGCCATGGGGTGCTTACCCCACAGGACGCCGGCCAGGTAGCCCCAGGTGTCGTTGCCGATCGCCATCACGACGATCGTGAACACCCGCGCCGGGCCGTCCTCCCCGCGGAACAGGACCACGGCCAGCGCCAGCATGAACGGCACCCAGGACATCGTGAACACGGCGGCCATGATGGAGGGCAGCATCCCCTCCCGGGGGCCGGCCATCCGCCACAGCACCACCACGATCACGGCCGCGAGCACCGAGTAGAGCAGCGCTTCTCCCCCGCCCAGATACGCGGCGACGGGGAACAGGGCCCCGGTCACGACCGCCGGGGCCAGCGGCACCTGCAGCCCCGGGCGCAGGTTCAGCGCCCGGGTGACCTCCCAGGTGCCGACCCCGGCTCCGGCCGCGGCGACCGCGACGATCACCGGCGGCACGAAGAACATGCCGATCACCACCAGCGCGCCGAGGACCACGCCGACGCCGATCGCGGCCGGCAGGTCGCGTCCGGCGCGCGGCGTGCGCTTCGGCGTCGGCTGGGTGGGGGTGGACGGCGGGGTGGGCTGGGCGGACATCAGACGGCGAGCAGCTCGGCTTCCTTGCGCTTGAGCAGCTCGTCGATCTGCTCGATGTGCTTCTTGGTCACGGCCTCGAGGTCCTTCTCCGCGCGGGTGCCCTCGTCCTCGCCGGCCTCGCCATCCTTGACGAGCTTCTCGATCTCGGTCTTGGCGTGGCGGCGGATGTTGCGCACGGACACGCGGGCCTCCTCGGCCTTGCCGGAGACCATCTTGACGTACTCGCGGCGGCGCTCCTCGGTCAGCTCCGGCATGACCACGCGGATCACGTTGCCGTCGTTGGCGGGGTTCGCGCCCAGGTCCGAGTTGCGCAGGGCCTTCTCGATCTCGTTCAGCGCGGACTTGTCGTACGGGGTGATCAGCAGGGTGCGGGCCTCGGGGTTCTGGAAGGAGGCCAGCTGCTGCAGCGGGGTGGGGGCGCCGTAGTAGTCCACCAGGAGGGAGGAGAACAGGGAGGGGTTGGCGCGGCCGGTGCGCACCGCCGCGAAGTCCTCCTTGGCGGCGTCCACGGCCTTGCCCATCTTGGTGCGGGCTTCGGTCAGGGAATCTTCGATCACGGGGGTCTCTCCTGGATTCGGGGGTGGGTGCGGGTGCTCCGGCCTCCAGCTTACCGGCCCGCCTCCGAACGGGCCGGGGCGGGTCGCGGCCGGACACAGGCCGGTGGGGTGTCAGGCGGTGACCAGGGTGCCGATCTGCTCGCCGAGGATCGCGCTGGCGACGTTGCCCTCCCCCTCCATGCCGAACACGCGCATCGTGACGTCGTTGTCCCGGCACAGGCTGAAGGCGGTCTGGTCCATCACGCGGATGTCCCGCTGCAGGGCCTCGTCGTAGGTCAGGTGGCGCAGGCGCTTCGCGTCCGGGTTGGTCTTGGGATCGGCGGTGTAGACCCCGTCCACCCCGTTCTTGGCCACCAGCACCTCGTCGGCGTGGACCTCCAGGGCGCGCTGGGCGGCCACGGTGTCCGTGGAGAAGTACGGCAGGCCGGCCCCGGCGCCGAAGATCACCACGCGGTCCTTCTCCAGGTGGCGGATGGCCCGGCGGGGGATGTAGTTCTCCGCGACCTGCGCCATCTGGATCGCGGACTGCACGCGGGTCTCCACCCCGGCCTGCTCCAGGAAGTCCTGCAGGGCCAGGGAGTTCATCACGGTGCCGAGCATGCCCATGTAGTCCGCGCGGGAGCGGTCCATGCCGGCCACGGACAGCTCCGCACCGCGGAAGAAGTTGCCGCCGCCGACGACGATAGCGGTCTCCGCCTGGCCCACCGTGGAGGCGATCTGCTCGGCGATGCGCCGCACCACGCCGGTGTCGATGCCGACCCGGCCGCCGCCGAAGACCTC
The DNA here is from genome assembly GCF_044878465.1 of Rothia sp. BD8. Lineage (NCBI taxonomy): Bacteria > Bacillati > Actinomycetota > Actinomycetes > Micrococcales > Micrococcaceae > Rothia > Rothia sp. BD8. The sequence continues at coordinate 85,310 of NZ_JANJES010000003.1, forward strand.
CCCGGACAGCTTGAGCAGGACGCGGCGGCGGGTGGGGGCGAGGCGGGGAGTCTCGTCGGGCATGGTCTTGTCTCCTCCTGGCGCGCGGACGGCGCGGTGGTGGGTCCCGGGCGGCGCGGTGCGGCGGGGATGCCCGCGGCGGGCTCGCGGACCCCGGGGGCGGTCTGGTCCGGGCACCAGCATACGCAGTCCACGCGCGAGGAGCGCCCGCCGTGTGACGGCGGACGCTCCTCGATCAGACCCCGAGGCTATGCCCCGGGTGCGGTGTGCGCGGTGCGCGGGGAGGTCAGTTCCCGACGCGGAAGCGCACGAAGCCGGTGGCCTTGGCCCCGGCCTCCTCCAGGACCTGACGCACGGACTTCTTGGAGTCCTTGGCGAAGTCCTGGTCCAGCAGGGTGTTCTCCTTGAAGAAGCCCTTCAGGCGGCCCTCGACGATCTGCGGGATGATCCGCTCCGGCTTGCCCTCGGCCTTGGCGGTCTCCTCGGCGACGCGGCGCTCGTCGGCCACCTCGTTCTCCGGGATGGAGGTCTCGTCCAGGAACTTCGGGGACATCGCGGCGATGTGCACGGCGACGTCGTGGGCGATCTCCTCGACGTTCTCGCCCTCCACGGCCAGCAGCACGCCCACCTGGGCGGGCAGGTCCTTGGAGGTCTTGTGCAGGTACTGGGACACGTGCGCGCCCTTCAGGCGGGCCACGCGGCGCACGATGACCTTCTCGCCCAGCAGGGCGCCGGCTTCGGTGACCTGCTCCTCGACGGTCTTGCCGTTGGACTCGGCCTTCAGCAGGTCCTCGAGGTTGTCCACGTCGTTGGCGACGGCCGCCTCCAGCACGGAGTTGCCGAAGTCGATGAACGGGGCGGACTTGGCGACGAAGTCGGTCTCGGAGTTGACCTCGACGAGGTAGCCCACGCCGTCCTGGACGCGGGCGGCGACCAGGCCCTCGGCGGTGGCGCGGCCCTCGCGCTTGGTGACGCCCTTGAGGCCCTTGACGCGGATGATCTCCATCGCCTTCTGCTGGTCGCCGTCGGCCTCGTCCAGGGCCTTCTTGACGTCGAGCATCCCGGCGCCGGTGCGCTCGCGCAGGGCCTTGATGTCGGCTGCGGTGTAGTTCGCCATGTGTGCTCCTTCGTAAAGAGTCGTGTTCTGCGGCGTAGGTGTCGGTGGCGCACCGGGGGCCATCGGGCTCGGGCGGGGCCGGATTCCGACGGCGCCCCGATGCGGTCGGTCGGCACCCCGGTGGGGCGCCGTCCGGGTGCTACTGGCCGGAGACCTCGTGCTCGGCGGCCTCGGCCTCGGCGGCCTGCTCGTCCTTCTTGGCGGCCAGGGCCTCGGACTCGTCGACGATCGCGCCGGCCTCGGCCTGGGCCTCCATCTGCTGGTGCTGCTCCAGCAGCTCCTTCTCCCACTCGGCCATGGGCTCCTCGGCGGTCTCCTCGGAGCCGGACTTCTTGGAGTTGCGCTCCAGCAGGCCCGCGGCCACGGCGTCGGCGACGACGCGGGTCAGCAGGTTCACGGAGCGGATGGCGTCGTCGTTGCCCGGGATCGGAAAGGCGACCTCTTCCGGATCGCAGTTGGTGTCCAGGATGGCCACGACCGGGATGCCCAGCTTCTGGGCCTCGTCCACCGCGAGGTGCTCCTTGTTGGTGTCCACGACCCACAGCAGGGACGGGGCCTTGGTGAGGTTGCGGATGCCGCCGAGGGTCTTCTCGAGCTTCTCGAACTCGCGGCGCAGGAGCAGCAGCTCCTTCTTGGTGTACTGGGAGGCGGCGACGTCGTCGAAGTCCACCTGCTCCAGCTCCTTCATGCGCTCGATGCGCTTGGAGACGGTGGAGAAGTTGGTGAGCATGCCGCCGAGCCAGCGGTGGTTGACGTAGGGCATGTTCACGCGGGTGGCCTGCTCCGCGATGGTGGCCTGCGCCTGCTTCTTGGTGCCGACGAACAGGACGGTCCCGCCGTGGGCGACGGTGGCCTTGACGGCCTCGTAGGCGCGGTCGATGAACTCCAGGGACTGCTGGAGGTCGATGATGTAGATGCCGTTGCGCTCGGTGAAGATGTAGCGCTTCATCTTGGGGTTCCAGCGGCGGGTCTGGTGGCCGAAGTGGACACCGGAATCGAGCAGCTGGCGCATGGTCACGACGGGCATGTCGCTCTCCTTCATCACGACGCCGGCCGCGCACCGGCGCGGAGCGTCGCGTTCTCGTGGGTTTCGGTTTCTGTGCGGCACCGCTCACCGGCCCCCTGCGGCGGGGCGGCTCGTCGGTGCTCCTGGCGGTCGATGGGATCCCGTCCCGCATCCCCTTTCGGGGACGGAGGGGTATCCGCGCGGCCCGTGCCGAGCGGTCACCGTCAGGTGCCCGCGTGCGGAACCGAGGGCCGCGCCCGCATCGGGACGGGTGCCACCTGCTGGGGTGGTGTTCCCTGATGCGCATCGCCCACGCGAAGTCAGCGGGCGCACTGCGCCCACTGCTGCCCCTCAGTGTACCCCACCGACGCGCGGGGGCCGAGACCCTCCGAATGCGGCGCCCGGGATGGTGGACGCTGGGGCCGCGGACCGGGGTGCCGGGTCTCTGCACGCCCTGGGACCGTGGATGGGCGCCCCGATCCCGGCGGGTTCTCCCCAGCGGCCCCGCCGGAGCGCGGAGGCCCGGCCCGCGCACCCGAGGTCTGGGGCTGGAATGGGACCCATGAGAGCCCCCATCGCGTCCCGCGCCCCGGTCCCGCCGTCATCACATCCCGCACCCCGGCCGCGCGCGGTCGCGGTGCTGGTCGTCTCGCTCCTGCTGCTGGTGGGACTGCCCGGGGGCGCGGCTCCGGCAGCCCTGGCCGGGACCGACCGGCCGCGCTGGGAGTGGCCGCTGTCCCCGCGCCCGGCCGTGGTCGGGGCGTATCGGCCCCCGGCGCAGCGGTGGCTGTCCGGGCACCGCGGGGTGGATCTGGCGGCCGCCCCGGGCCAGGAGGTCCGCTCCCCCGCGGCCGGGACCGTGAGCTTCTCCGGGACGGTCGTGGATCGGGGCGTGATCACGGTGACCACCGCGGATGGGCGCCGGATCAGCATGGAGCCGGTGGCTCAGCAGCTGCCCCGCGGCACGCGCGTCTCGGCCGGGCAGCGGATAGCGGTGCGCGATGAGCAGGCAGTGCACGAGCCGTGCGGGACCTGCCTGCACTGGGGCGTGCGTGAAGGCGAGGAGTACGTCAATCCCCTGCTGTTCGTCGGGGATCTGCGCCCTTCGGTGCTGCTGCCGGTCCCGGAGCACCTGAAGTGACCGGCCGGAGCGCGCGGGCACCGGGCAGGGGCGTGCGAGCCCTCGCTGAGACGCGGGTTCTGTGCTGAGATACCGCGTTCGTGCTGAGATGCGCCCCGTCGTGACGCATCTCAGCACGAACCGCGCATCTCAGCACGAAGGCACCATGTGAACTAGTAGGGGGTGCGGGGCTTGAACCCGCGACCCAAGGATTATGAGTCCTCTGCTCTGACCAGCTGAGCTAACCCCCCGCGATCCCTCCCGACGCACCGCGGCGCGCCGGGGGCAGATCGGTGCACCACTGTACCGCAGGCCCGCCCGAAGCACGGGGAGGCCCAGAGGTACGGTTCAGCCGGCGACGTCGGGCGCGGTCTCGGGCAGGGGGTGCTCACCGCGGTACAGGGCCTCGAACAGGTCCCAGGTGCGGTGCACATCGTGCTGGCGCACCAGCTCGCGACCGGCCCGGCCCATCGCGGCCCGCTCCTGCGGGGTGGCCTCCAGGACCAGGCGCAGCTTCGCGGCGAGGTCCTCCGGGTCCTGCGGGGTGAACAGGTAGCCGTTGACCCCCTGGCGCACCAGGTGCGGCAGGGCCAGGGCATCGGCTAAGACCACGGGTCGGGAGGCGGACAGCGCCTCCAGGGTCACCAGGGACTGCAGCTCCGCGGTGCCCGGCTGGCAGAACACGGTGGCGCTCAGGTATTCGCGGCGCAGCTGCTCGTCGGAGACGTACCCGAGGAACTCCACGCGATCGGCCACGCCCTCGGCGCGGGCGACCTCGCGCAGGGCCGGCTCCACCTCCCCGGTGCCGGCCAGGCGCAGGCGCGCGTCCAGCTCCTTCGGGAGCCGGGCCAGGGCGCGGATGAGCACGTCCACGTTCTTCTCCACCGCCAGGCGCCCGGTGAACAGGATGGTCGGGTGCGCCGGCTCCTCCACGCGCTCCCCCGGGCGGAGTTCGTAGGCCGCGGAGTCGATGCCGTTGGACACGGGCAGGATCGGCTTGGCGAAGCCGTGCTCGTGCATGGACCGGGCGCCGATCGGCGTCGGGGTGGTGATGACCTCGGCGCGCCCGAGCACGTGCTCCATGTCCTTCCAGGACAGCTTGGCGAAGCCGCGCAGGAACCCGTCGGGGAAGGGCAGGAAGGGATTGAGGTTCTCCGGCATGAAGTGGTTGGTGGCCACCAGCCGGATGCCGCGGCGCTGGGCGGCCCAGGCGAGCATGCGACCGACGATGTAGTGGCATTGGATGTGCACGACGTCGGGCCTCACCTCGTCCAGGATCCGCCCGACCCGGTGCTGCATCTCCCACGGGAAGCACAGCCGGTAGTACGGGTGTGTGGGCGGGTGGTGGCTGCGCAGGCGGTGCTCGGTGATGCCGTCGATGTCGATGGTGTAGGAGGGGCCGGCCCCGGTGCGGGCGGCGACGACGTGGACCTCGTGCCCGCGGTCCCGCATGCCCATGGCCAGGCGGTGGCCGAACTGGGCGGCGCCGTTGATGTCCGGCGGGTAGGTGTCCGCGCCGATCAGGATGCGCAGGGGCTTCTCGGGCATCGGTGGGGCTGCACCTCTCGTCGCGGGGCGTGCGCCGGGCTCGGACGCATCGACGCCCCAGTCTACCCGCGCCCGTCCCGCCCATGAAGCGCCGATGCCTCCCCACCCGGGCGGGTGGGGAGGCATCGGCGGTCGGTTGCGGCGGGGTGCTCAGCGGCGCTTGAGCAGGCGCCCCAGGAAGAGCACGAACGCCCCGAGGGAGACGGCCAGCGCGGACAGCGGGGCCCAGCGCTGCTTGGCGGCCTCCGGGTCCATGGCGTTGTCCGCGAGGCCCTCGGCGACGTCGCGGGCCCGGTTCGGGACGGCCTTGGCGTCCGCGGTGGTCTTGCCGACCAGGCCGCGGGCGGTGGAGCTGACCCGCTCGGTCTGGCTGGAAAAGTCGTCGCGCAGGGTCTTGAGGTGGTCGCGGCGGGCCTTGGTCCGCTGCTCCACCTGCTCGCGGGTGGGGGTGGGCTCCTCGGGCACCTCGCCGGCATCCTCGCGGCGCTTCTTCTCCTTCTTCTCGGCTTCCTTCTCCTCCTGCTTCTCGCGCAGCTCGCGGCGCACGCGGGAGGAGGTGTAGGCGGAGCCTTCCTTAGCCACGCCGAGGTCGTAGAGCAGGCCGAAGATCGCCGACTCCGGCTTCAGCGGCAGCTGCTTCTTGATCTTGGAGATCCCGACCAGCACGAAGATCGCGAGCAGGATGAGGAAGAGCACGCCGAGCAGCAGGGCGGCCAGCCAGGCCTCCATGACCTTGGCCAGCCCGGCCACGGCAGCCACGAGCAGCACGATGACGGCGAACAGCGCGAAGACGAGGCCGACGGCGACGAAGGCGGCGCCGACGCCCAGCTTGGCGCCCTTCTCCTTCATCTCCATCGTGGCGATCTTCAGCTCGTCCTTGACCTGCTTGGGGCCGAGCCGGGAGGCGACCCTGGAGATGCCCACGACCTGGCGGGCGCCGTTCTTCAGCGACGCGAAACCGCCCCGGTAGGACCGGGGCTCAGCGGTGGTGCGGGTCTCCGGCGCACCGGGTTCGTGAGACATCAGTACTCCCTTGTGACGACGTGATGGTTCAGCTCCCAACGTACCATCACGGATCTGCATCGACGGCCTCGGGGAGGAGCCCCCAGCCGGGGTTCACCCCGCTTTCGTCGCGCCCCATTTCCTCCCGATCACCTGCCGGTTCATGCCTCGGCCCGAGCGATCGCCTCACGGGCCGACTGCGTCCGATAGATGAACCCGCGCATCGGGACAGCCACACCCACCTGCCCGGCCCGGGCCACCACAGTACCGGTCTGATCCTCCAGCTCCGACGGACGCCCAGCCGCAAGATCCCGCTGCATCGACGACGTCGTCCCCGCCGCGAAGCCATCGGCGTACACCGCGAAGACCTCAGCAGCATCCTCCTCGGTGAACTCCACCCCATGGGCCCGAGCCACCGTCCGCACCTCCTCGATCGCCTCCCACACCAGGGACCGGGTGCCCTCATCCGCACGGGTCTGCCCCACCGTCAGCCCCGTCACCGCCCCGACCCCGCCGTAGGAGGCGATCAGCGCCAGCTTCTTCCACAGGGCCCGCTGCACATCCGCCACGGGCACCAGCTCCACCGTCTCCTCGGCGTCCTCCGTCGCGATCCGCACCCGGGGAGCATCCGCCCACCCCGTGCGGGCCACCAGGCGCACTCGATGCCCGGCCTGCTGCAGCCGAACCGCGAAGTACAGGCCCATCGCCCCAGCCCCATGGATCATGGATCTCCACGATCCGACTTCTCCCCGTCCGGAATGGGCGAGGTGCGCATCACACCCCCAGGGTAACCCGGACGGGACGCAGAAAAGGCCCCCTCCCCTTCCGGGGAGGAGGCCTCCAGGCTGGCTCCCCCGACTGGACTCGAACCAGTAACCCTTCGATTAACAGTCGAATGCTCTGCCAATTGAGCTACGGGGGACCGTGGCCGCAGCGGCTCGCGCCGCTGGCAACAACACGGTACTCTACCGGCCGCCGCGCGAGCGCGCAAAACCGGCCTGCGGTGACACTGAGCACGCCCGACGTCTGTCCCGAACCGGACGACCCGCCTCAGGTTCCGGCCAGCTGACGGCGTCGGGACTCCAGCTCCAGCAGGTCCCGCTGCACGGCCTGCCACCGCTCCCGGTCCCGGGCGGCGTCCAGCCGGTTCAGCTCCGCGAGCTTATCCGCCTTGCGGGCCACGAGCTCCTGGATGAGCAGCCGGTTGAGGATCCCGGCCGCGTAGCGGGTCAGCTGATCCGGGGTCGCGGCCGGGATCTGCGCGACGGAGAGCTGGGCGATGAGCCCGTGGGCCTCCGGATCCGCATGGGCGCGGATCGCGTTGACCCACGCGGCCCCGGGCGTCCGGCTGGCCTCGCCCGCCGCGGCCAGCACGGCCCGCAGCACCTCGTGGTGCAGGGCGTAGCGCACCCGGGTGCGAGCCAGCACCTCCCACTGGGAATCCGCCACCAGGTCCGGCTGCTGGACCAGAACCTCCAGGGCCTCCCGCTCCATCCGCGCCGCCGGATCCCGCAGATCCGGGACCTCGAAGCGCCGCCTCTCCTCCCGGTGGGCATCCTGCTCCTCCGGCTGGGCGCCGCTCTGCTGCTGTGGAGCGGGCTCACCGGGGGCGCGGGCGGCGGCGTCGACGGCCCGCTCCACCTCCACCGGCTCCATCCCGATCCACCCGGCCACACGCCGCGCGTAGGCCGGACGCAGGGCAGGATCCCGGATCGTCGCGATCATCGGCACGACGGCGCGCATGGCCCGCACCCGCCCCTCCAGGGTCTCCAGGTCGTAGTCCTCCAGGGTCACCCGGATCGCGAACTCGAACAGGGGCCGCTTGGTCTCCAGCAGGTCCCGCACGGCCCGGTCCCCGCGGGCCAGACGCAGATCGCACGGGTCCATCCCGTCCGGGGCCACGCACACGTAGGTCTGGGCGGTGAAGCGCTGATCCTCCTGGAAGGCGTGCAGCGCGGCCTTCTGCCCGGCCTCGTCGCCGTCGAAGGTGAAGATCACCTCTCCCCCGGAGCCGTCATCGCCCAGCAGGCGCCGCACGATCTTGATGTGCCCCGCGCCGAAGGCCGTGCCGCAAGTGGCCACGGCCGTCTCCACCCCGGCCAGGTGCGCGGCCATCACGTCCGTATACCCCTCGACGACGACCACCTGCTGCCCCTGGGCGATCTTCCGCTTGGCCAGATCGATACCGTAGAGCACCTGGGACTTCTTGTACAGGGCGGTCTCCGGGGTGTTCAGGTACTTCGGCCCCTGGTCCTCCTCGAACAGCTTCCGCGCCCCGAAGCCGATGGTCTCTCCCGTGATGGTGCGGATGGGCCAGATCAGGCGCCCCCGGAACCGGTCGTACAGTCCCCGCCGACCCTCGGAGAACATGCCCGTGGCCTTCAGCTCCTCCTCGGTGAAGCCGTGGTCCCGCAGGTGCTTGAGCAGGTGGGACCAGCCCTGCGGGGCATAGCCGACGCCGAAGCGCTTCGCCGCGGCGCCGTCGAATCCGCGCCCGCCGAGGAAACGCTGGGCGGCGGCGGCCTCGCGGGTGTAGAGCTGGCGCTCGAAGAACTCCTGGGCGATCTTGTGCGCGTCCACCAGCCGCTGCCGCCGGCCCTTCTCCTCCCGGTCAGGGCCGCGCCCGTTCTCGTAGTGCAGCTCGTAGCCCACGCGGGCGGCCAGCCGCTCCACGGTCTCGGTGAAGCCGGTGTGGTCCATGGCCATGAGGAAGGCGATGACGTCCCCGGACTCCCCGCAGCCGAAGCAGTGGTAGGTGCCCATCTGCGGGCGGACGTGGAAGGAGGGGGTGCGCTCGTCGTGGAAGGGGCACAGCCCCTTGTAGGAGCCGATGCCGGCGGACTTCAGCGTCACGTAGCCCTCGACGATCTCCCGGATGTCCGTGCGCGAGCGGACCTCGTCGATGTCTTCGCGTCGAATCAAACCAGCCACGGTCGCATCCTAGCCGCCGGGTCCCCGAGTCCCTCCCGAATTCCACAGTCGGCCGAATCGAGGCACATCCCCGCCGGTCTCACCAGAGCGGCTTGTCCCCGATCCGCCAGGACAGCCCGGTGATCCGATCGTGCAGGCGCACCGCGGAGGAATCCGTCAGGGAGGCCACCTGGTCCACGGCCAGGCGCAGCCGGGCGGCGTCGTCGGTCGGGCCCAGCTCCCGCCAGTCCGCGGCGAACACCGGATCCAGGAAGAGCCCATCGGTCTCCAGCAGGGCCTCCACCAGCACGGTGAGGATCTCCCGCTGGTTCTCATACAGCGGCTCCTGGTCCCGCACGGCCATGACGTAGGCGGTGGCGATGCCCTTCATCACGGCGATCTCGTTCTCCGTCTCCCGCGGCACCCGGATCTGCGCGGCGTAGCGGGTCAGGCGCCCGTCGCCGAACTCGGCGCGGGTCGCCGCCAGCGCCGCTCCGCTGAACCGGCCGATCAGCCGGCTGGTCAGGGCCTTCAGGGCCGCCATCGACGCCCGGGTGCCGATCATGTCCGGCAGCCACTCGGGCAGGGTCTCCAGCCGCCGCAGCGCCGCGTCCAGCTCATCCGGGTCCCGGTCCGGGGTGTACCAGCGGCGGGTCCACAGGATCACCCGCTCCCGCTCGGCCGGCCGGGACATCCAGCCCAGCTGCACGTGACCGGCGAACACGGCGTCCTCGACGTCGTGCACCGAGTAGGAGATGTCATCGGCCAGGTCCATGACCTGCGCCTCGAGGCACTTGGTCCCCGCCGGGGCGCCCTCGCGCAGCCACGCGAACACCGGCAGGTCATCCTCGTAGACCCCGAATTTGCGGGACCGGGCGCCCTTCTTCACGGGGGCCTCCGCCCGGGTCCAGGGGTACTTGCAGGCGGCGTCCAGGCTGGCGCGGGTCAGGTTCAGTCCGGCCGAGACGCCGTCCGGTCCGATGACCTTGGGTTCCAGGCGGGTGAGCAGACGCAGGGTCTGGGCATTGCCCTCGAAGCCGCCGGCGTCCTCGGCGATCGCGTCCAGGGCCGCCTCCCCGTTGTGCCCGAAGGGCGGGTGCCCGAGGTCGTGGGACAGGCAGGCCGCGTCCACGACGTCGGGGTCGCACCCGATCATCCGGCCCACCTCCCGGCCCACCTGCGCGACTTCGAGGGAGTGGGTCAGCCGGGTGCGCACGAAGTCATCCGAGTTCGGGGAGACCACCTGGGTCTTGAAGCCCAGGCGGCGCAGGGCCGAGGAGTGCAGCACGCGCGCCCGGTCCCGTTCGAAGTCGCTGCGGTACAGACTGCGGTGCTCCTCCGGAACCCACCGCCGGGCGTCGTCGGCGGTGTACCCGGGGGTTTCCGGGCGCACGAGGTGCGGATCAGCCATGCTCACCCTCCGGAGATGTCGAGTTCGGCGTCGGCCAGGCCCAGGCGCTCGGCGTCGCCCAGGATCCGGGAATCCAGCCAGCCGTCAGGAAGGTGGGGCTTCTTCGGGGAGCCGGCCCGGCCCCGCGGACCCTCCACGGCCGCCCCCGGATAGGGCAGGGACAAGTCCAGCTGGTCCAGCAGCTCGCGGAACTGCTCCAGGGTCGCCACCTGCGCCATCTGGGCGCGCAGCTGCCCGCCCACCGGGTAGCCGTGGAAGTACCAGGCCACGTGCTTGCGGATCTCGCGCATCCCGCGCTGCTCGTCCCCGAAGGTCTCCACGAGCAGCTGCGCGTGCCGGTGGATGATGTCCGCGACCTCCGCGACGCCGGGGCGGAAGCGCTCCGGGCTGCCCTCGAAGGCGTTCTGCAGGTCCCCGAACAGCCAGGGGCGGCCCTGGCAGCCGCGCCCGACGACGACGCCGTCCACCCCGGTCTGCTCGACCATCCGGGCCGCGTCCTCGGCGGAGAAGATGTCCCCGTTGCCCAGCACGGGCACGTCCGGGATGGCCTCGCGCAGCTCGGCGATCGCGTCCCAGTCCGCCTGACCGGAGTAGTGCTGGGCCGCGGTGCGCCCGTGCAGGGCGATCGCGGCGACCCCGGCGTCCCGGGCGGTCTTAGCGGCGTCCAGGAAGGTCAGGTGGTCCTCGTCGATGCCCTTGCGCATCTTCACGGTCACCGGGATCTGCGCCCGGGAGGCCTCCCGCACGGCAGTGGTCACGATCGCCTCGAAGAGGTCCCGCTTCCACGGCAGGGCGGAGCCGCCGCCGTTCTTCGTGACCTTGGGGACGGGGCAGCCGAAGTTCAGGTCGATGTGATCGGCCCGATCCTCCTCCGCGACCATCCGCACGGCCTTGCCGACGTTGACGGCGTCCACTCCGTAGATCTGGATGGAGCGGATCTCCTCGTCGTCGTCGTGCTCGATGATGCGCAGGGACTCGGGGCGTCGCTCCACCAGGGCGCGGGCGGTGACCATCTCGGTCACGTACAGTCCGCCGCCGTAGTCCCGGCACAGCCGACGGAAGGCCCGGTTGGTGACCCCGGCCATGGGCGCCAGCACCACGGGCACGTCCACGGTGAGCTGGCCCAGCTGCAACGGGGGCAGGCTGAGCCTCGTCGTGGGGGTGGTCTGGAGGGTCGGAGCTGGTGCGGTCACGTCCGTCATTGTGTCACAGGGTGTTTCGCCCTCCGCAGGAAATCCGCGCCCGCCCCTGGGGCGCTCCGCGACCCCGTGCCTACTGTGGAAGGGATGAGCCCGGCGCCGCGCCGGGCCCCGCACAGAGGACCTCGAGCCGGGGCGCGTCCTGCCCCGGTGCCGAAGGAGGACGCATGCAGCGCTATGAGAACCGTCGAGCCGTGATCACCGGTGCCGCGACCGGCCTGGGGCAGGCCATCGCCCAGCGCCTGGCCGCCGAGGGCGCCCGCCTGGAGCTGGTGGACATCGACCGGGAGGGGCTCACCGGCACCCAGGCCGCCGTGCACGGACAGAGCCCGCAGGCCCAGGTGGGCCTGCACCTGGTGGACGTGGCAGATGAGGCCGCGGTCCAGGAACTGGCCCGGACCCTCGGGGAGGACGGGCCGGTGCACGTGCTGGTGAACAACGCCGGGGTGGATTCGCGCGGCGGCAAGGTGCACGAGTACCCCACCGAGCTGTTCGATCGGATCATCGCGGTGGATCTGAAGGGCACCTTCCTGATGACCAAGCACCTGGTGCCCCTGATGTTCGACGCCGAGGACCCGGCGATCGTGAACATGGCCTCCTTCTCCGGGCTGGCCGCGGACTTCGACCGCTCCGGGTACAACGCAGCCAAGGGCGGCGTCGTGAACTTCACCCGCGCCACCGCCGTGGACTACGGCGAGCAGGGCATCCGCGCCAACGCCGTGTGCCCCGGGACCATCGAGACCCCGCTGATCGACAAGCTGGCCGGCTCCGAGGACGAGGCCGAGGGCCGGAAGTTCCGCGAGGATCAGACGCGGGTGACGCCGCTGCGTCGCCTGGGCGACCCCTCGGAGATCGGCGCGGCCGTGGCATTCCTGGGCTCCTCGGACGCCTCCTTCATCACCGGTCAGACCCTCACCGTGGACGGCGGGGTCATGGCCTACACCTGGCCGCAGGCGATGCTGTAGGTCGTTACCTCACCGGCGGGGGCCGCCGGGGATCTGCTCGAGGCTCGGCAGGTCCGCGGTGGCCTCCCCCCAGGCACGCTCCAGCGACTCCCGCTCCATCAGGACCCGGGGAAGATCCACCCGGGCCGCACCCGGATCGACGTCGGCCCCCGGCACCCCGGAAGCGGATGAGGCGAGCAGACCCTCCTCCCGCCAGTGCGGCAGGGCACGGGCGGCGTGGCCGGGGATCGTGCCGGCGGCGTTGACGATGCGCCACCAGCACTGCTCCGAGCCCCAGGCGTGCATCGTCCAGCCGACCACCCGCGGCACCTCCCCCACGACGTTCCCGATCAGCCCGTAGGTGGCGGCCCGGCCGCGGGGCACGCATTCCACCGCGCGCAGGATGCGCTCGACCCGCAGGTCATCCATCGTGCCGGACCTACCGGTCCGCGAGCACCAGGGTCTCCTCCTCCACGGAGGCGGAGCCGCGCTGGATCAGGGCGTCGACGAGCTCGACGAGGGTGGTCATGGCGTCGTCCACCTCGATGACGATCGGGTACTGGTTGACCAGCAGCGCGATCAGCTGCACGAGGTCCTCCCCCACCCCGGTCCGATCCGGGTCGTAGCCCAGCAGCACCTCGGTGGCCTCGTCATCGGAGACCTCCCGCCCCGGGGCGTCGGCGTCCAAGGAGCGGTAGCTGATCGCGAAAGCCGCGATCGGCGCCTTGCGACCCTCCCGCTCGGCCTCGAGCACGTCCTCCCGCAGCACGACGGCGCCGAAGGCCTCGGCCTCATCCGAGAGGAACAGCCGGTTGACCCGGCCCAGGGACTGCTCGGCCGGCGGGTCCCACTGGTGCACCCGCACGTAGAAGTCCCACAGGGCGCGGGTCAGCTCCAGCGAGCCGGTGGCCAGGTCCTCCACGGCCTGGGTGGGGCGCCCGGCCTCATCCTCGCGCAGCGGCTGCGGGGGCAGGGCTCCGGGCTCCACGCGGACCATCCGGCTGCGCTGGATCGAGCCGAGGCCGGCCCACTGGGCGAAGGCCGCCCCGGGGCTGCCCGGGACCACCTTGGTGCGCAGGGCGGTGACCCCGCTGGGGGCGGACTCGGCGTGTTCGCGCAGCCGCTCCAGGATCCGCGCGGCCAGGCCGGCGCGCCGGTGATCCGGGGCCACCTCCACGTAGCACCACAGCCGCTGGGAGTGCAGCGAGGTCTCGTAGACGGTGCCGGCCGCCACGGGCACCCCCTGGTGCTCGACGACGACGCTGCGCTGCCACGGCTGGTCCGCGTCCGGGCCCAGCTTGGCGCGGAACACGGAGGCCTGCACGTTCTCCGCGTCCGGCCACAGCTGCATGAGCTCGAGGTCGTCGCCGTCGCGCCAGGGGCGCAGGGTGTACTCGGACATGGTGCTCCTCGCGGTGCGCGGTGGTGGGTGCTACTTGATCAGCCGGCCGGCCAGCCAGGACTTCACCTGGTCCAGTCCGACCCGCTCCTGGGCCATGGTGTCCCGCTCGCGGATGGTCACGGCCTGGTCCTCGAGGGTGTCGAAGTCCACGGTGATGCAGAACGGGGTGCCGATCTCATCCTGGCGGCGGTAGCGGCGCCCGATCGCCCCGGAGGTGTCGTAGTCGACGTTCCAGGCGGTGCGCAGATCCGCGGCGAGCTTCTCCGCGACCGGGGTCAGCTCCGGCTTCTTGGACAGCGGCAGCACCGCGGCCTTGACCGGGGCCAGGCGCGGGTCCAGCTTCAGCACGGTGCGCACGTCCACCCCGCCCTTGGTGTTGGGCGCCTCGTCCTCGGTGTAGGCGTCCACGAGGAAGGCCATCATGGAGCGGGTCAGACCGAAGGAGGGCTCGATGACGTAGGGGACGTAGCGCTGCCCGCTGCCCTGGTCGAAGTACTCCAGGCGGGCGTTGGAGTGGGCGTTGTGCACGCCGAGGTCGTAGTCGGTGCGGTTGGCCACGCCCATCAGCTCGCCCCACTCGCCGCCCTGGAAGCCGAAGCGGTACTCGATGTCGATGGTCCCGGCGGAGTAGTGCGCCCGGTCCTCCTCCGGCACGTCGAACTTCCGCATGTTGGCGGGGTCGATGCCGAGATCCGTGAACCAGTTCCAGCAGTCCTCGACCCACCGGTCGAAGTGCTGCGGGGCGTCGTCGGGGTGGACGAAGTACTCGATCTCCATCTGCTCGAACTCGCGGGTGCGGAAGATGAAGTTGCCGGGGGTGATCTCGTTGCGGAAGGCCTTGCCGATCTGCCCGATGCCGAAGGGCGGGCGCTTGCGGGAGGCGGTGAGCACGTTATTGAAGTTCACGAAGATGCCCTGGGCGGTCTCCGGGCGCAGGAAGTGCAGGCCCTCCTCGTTGTCCACGGCTCCCAGGTAGGTCTTCATCAGGCCGGAGAACTGCTGCGGCTCGGTCCACTGGCCGCGGGTCCCGCAGTTGGGGCAGGCGATGTCGGCCATCCCGTTCTCGGGGGCGTGGCCCTTCTTCTCCTCGTAGGCCTCGATCAGGTGGTCCTGGCGGGCGCGGTGGTGGCAGGAGCGGCACTCCACCAGCGGGTCGGTGAAGGTCTCCACGTGCCCGGAGGCCTCCCACACGGCCTTGGGCAGGATGATGGAGGAGTCCAGGCCGACCATGTCCGCCCGGGAACGGACGAAGTGCTGCCACCACAGCTGCCGGATGTTCTCCTTCAGCTCCGCACCCAGCGGGCCGTAGTCCCAGGCGGAGCGGGAGCCGCCGTAGATCTCACCGGCCTGGAACACGAATCCGCGGCGCTTGGCCAGCGCGATGACGTTGTCCAGCGTGGACTTGGGTGCCATGAATGGGGTCCTTCCGTGGAAAGCATGGACGCGCCGGGCAGCACGACGCCGCCCGGCGCGGTCGGGCGTCTGCCCACCAGACTACCGGGCGGCGTCGGGCTCGGTAGACTCCGAGGGATGAGCACCGATCCCGAGCCGCTGAGCATCCGCGACGACATGATCCGCCTCGGCCAGGCGATGAAGCTGGCCAACCTGGTGGAGGACGGCCAACAGGCCCGCACCGTGATCACCGAGGGCTACGTCAGCGTCAACGGCCGGACCGTGACCGAGCGGGGACGCCAGCTGCACCCCGGCGACGTCATCGAATTCTCCGGGCGGGCGGTGCGGCTGGAGAAGGAGGCCTGAGCCCTCAGTCCTGATTCCGGTAGCGGATTCTGCCGACGAAGTTGCCGAGACTGCTTCCCAGGGCGGAGCTCAGCTGCTGACGCCGTTCCCCATCGACTCTCGTCCAGGCAGAGCATGCCCAGCACCGATGTCCCGACGGATCGCACATGCGCCTGGATGGAGAGCCGATGGGGATGCGCGATCGGGTGAGCGGCCATCACCCGTTGCCCGTCCGCGCTCCAGCGATACTGCTGGGTCATCAGCTTCGAAGAGCTGGAACGGGGCCGTTTGTGGATGCACAGCTGCTCGGCGTAGCCCATGCTGGCGTGTGCCTCATGCAGGCGCAGGCACAGCTCGTAATCCTCACCCGCCCGTGTGAACGACTCGTCGAATCCGCCTACGGCGGTGAAGGTCTCCGCCCGGGCGCCGAAGCTGCACCCCATCGCCATGGGCAGGCCTGCGAAGCGCAGGGCGACCCCGGCAGGCTCGGTGCGCTCCACCTCACGCAGCACCGCCGACGCCGGGCAGATCCCCTCCATTCCGTCGAAGGCCCGTAGGGACCCCGCGCCGGAGGCGAACTCGTGGCTGCGCAGCACGTCACTCATCAGGCGCACGAAGGCCGGCGTCACGATATCGTCGGCGTCGCAGAACAGCAGAAATCGACCGTGCGCCGCTTCCACCCCGACGTTGCGGGCCACGGCCGGTCCGCGCCCCCGGGAGGCATCCACCCACCGGAACCGCGGATCCGCGGCGGCGAAGGTCTCAGTCACATCCGCGGTCCCATCCGTGGAGCCGTTGTCCGCCACGATCACCTCGTACGGAAGTTCGGAGTCCTGATCCCGCAGGGCGGCCAGCTGGCAGGGCAACTCCGCCTGGGCGTTGTAGGCCGGGATGATGACGGAGACTTCGATGTCGGCGAGGTCCCTCCCCCGATCATCAGCAGTCATCTAAGCGATCCTCTCTATGTCCTCTATGTCGCAGCTCATCTCGCGTCGCTCGGCCCGCGCAACTGGGCACGGCGAGACAGCTCATGCCTCAGCCTCCCGTGCCACGTGGCGCAGGAACTCCCCCACGTGCCCGATCTCCTGCGGGCACACGCTGTGCCCCATCCCCGCGTAGAGCACCTTGGTGACCTCCGCGTGCTCTCGCAGCCAGCCCAGGGTCTCGGCGACCATCGGCTCCGGGATCACCGGGTCCTGCTGATCCCGGCCGTAGAAGACGGGCAGCCGAGGGCGGACCTGCGCCAGGGCGGCGTCGTGAGCGAAGTCCTCCGGCAGGGACGGGACGAAGCCGGACAGGCCGACGAGGGCCCGGGCGATCCCGGGCCGGTGGCGCACCGCGGAGGAGGCCACGGCCATGCCCTGGGAGAAGCCCAGCAGGATGACCCCGGCGTAGGGCTCCCGGTGCTCCTCGATCCAGGCGACCAGGCCCTCGGCCGCCTCGCGCAGCCCCTGCTCGTCCACGCCGATCCGCTCCCCGGGCGTCCCCGTCAGCGGGAACCACTGGAATCCGGGGCCACAGGGCTGCGGGGCGCGCATCGCGGCGTAGGTGAAGCCCTCGCCGGGCAGGGACGGGACCATGCTCATCAGGTCCCGCTCATTCGAGCCGTAGCCGTGCAGCATCAGCACCAGGTGGGTGCCGGCGCGCTCGGCCTCGGGGCGGGAGTACTCCACGACGGGGTCGAAGCTCATGCCCACCATGCTATCCGCCCTCCGCACCCGCAGAACTGGAGATGCGCGGCATCACGGGAGACGTCAGCTCCGGGAATGTCACGCATCTCCGGTTCTGCGCAGGGGGTGCAGGAGGGGTGGTCACAAGACGGTCTCGGTGAGGATCCTCCCCAGCTGCTGCGTCTCCGTGAGGAAGCCGTCGTGCCCGCGGGTCGAGGCGATCCGGCGCACCCGCACCGGGCGGGGCAGGCTGGCCGCCAGCAGCTCGGACTGCTCCGGGTGGAACAGCCGATCCGAATCCACCGCGGCCACGGTCCACCGGCAGGTGGTGCGGGCCAAGCCCGCCCGCAGCCCGCCCCGGCCCCGTCCCAGGTCATGCCCGAGCAGGGCCTCCGTCAGCCCCAGGTACGCGTTGGCGTCGAAGCGGCGGGCCAATTGCCGGCCCTGGTGGTCCAGGTAGCTCTCCACCCGGTACCGCCCGCGCCCGTGCACCGCCCGGTCCTCTTCCGTGCCCTCCTGCCCGCGGCGCCCGAAGCGACGGTCCAGCTCGGCAGGTGAGCGGTAGGTGATGTGGGCGATGCGCCGGGCCAGCTCCAGGCCTCGCACCGGACCCGCCCCGAGGGGGTAGTCGCCGTCGCGGAACTCCGGATCCTGCCGAATGGCCAGAGCCTGGGCGTGGCCCCACGCGATCTGCTCGGCGGTGGCCGCGGGACCGGCCGCGACGACGGCGCAGGCCCGCACCCGCTCCGGGAAGCTCACCGCCCACTCCGCGGCCCGGCAACCGCCCAGGGACCCGCCCACCACCAGGTGCCACCGGTCGATGCCCAAGGCATCGGCGAGCAGGGCCTCGGCCGCGACGGCGTCGCGCAGGCTCGCCCGCGGGAAGCGGGAACCCCAGATCCTCCCGTCCGGGCCCGGCGAGCACGGGCCCGTGGAGCCGTCGCAGCCGCCGAGCATATTGGGGCACACCACGAAGTACCGGTCCGTGTCGATGGCGCGCCCCGGCCCGATCAGGCCCTCCCACCAGCCCGGCCGGCTCGCGGCCAGCCGGGTCTGCTCGGGGGCCTCCGGTCCCACCCGCCCGGCGGCGGCGTGGGTGTCCCCGGTCAGGGCGTGCAGCACCAGCACCGCGTTCGAGGCGTCCGGGGCGAGCTCGCCCCACGTCTCGTAGGCCAGGGACGCAGCGGGCAGCACCTGCCCGCTCTCCAGGGCCAGGGGCCCAAGGCCGAGGGTGCGCACCACACCCTCGGCCCGGGTCCCGACGGGTGCTGCCACCGCGGTCACGCCGCCGGCTCCGGGGCCCGCGCGTCCTGCGCGGCCCCCTCGACGGCACCCGTCTCACGGGCCTCGGCGATCCGCTCGAAGCCGTGCTCCAGGTCCGCGAGGATGTCCCGGATGTCCTCGATGCCCACGGCCAGCCGCACGAACCCGGGGGCCACCCCGGCCGCGCGCAGCTCATCTTCGGACAGCTGGGAGTGGGTCGTGGAGGCCGGGTGGATCACCAGCGAGCGCACGTCCCCGATGTTCGCGACGTTGGAGTGCAGCACCAGGGAGTCCACGAACCGCTGGGCCGCCGGGGAGCCGCCGTCGATCTCGAAGCCGACCACAGCACCCACGCCCTGCGGGCCGTACTTGCGTCCCAGCTCGTACCACGGGGAGGAGGGCAGACCGGCGTAGTGCACCTTCGTGACCTCGGGACGGGCCTGCAGCCATTCGGCCACCTTCTGGGCGTTGTCCACGTGGCGCTGGACCCGCAGGGACAGCGTCTCGATGCCCACGGAGATGTTGAAGGCGTTGGTCGGGGAGATCGAGCAGCCCAGGTCCCGCAGCAGGGTCACCCGGGCCCGCAGGATGTAGGACAGGTTCACGCCGAACACGCCCTTCTCCCCGAGGTCCTCCGCGAAGACCAGCCCGTGGTAGCTGGGATCCGGGGTGTTGAACTGCGGGTAGCGCTCCGGGTCCCGGCCGTAGTCGAACCTGCCGGCATCCACGATCGCCCCGCCGATGGAGTTGCCGTGCCCGCCGAGGTACTTGGTCGCCGAGTGCACGACGACGTCGGCACCCCACTCGATGGGCCGGATCAGGTACGGGGTGGGCACCGTGTTGTCCACGATCAGCGGCACCCCGGAGTCGTGGGCCACCGCCGCGAGCGCCTCGATGTCCAGGACGTCGCTGCGCGGGTTCGGGACGGTCTCCCCGTAGAAGGCCTTGGTGTTGGGGCGCACGGCCGCACGCCAGGCCTCCGGGTCGGAGAAGTCCTCCACGAAGGTGGTCTCGATGCCGTAGGCGGCCAGGGTGTGCTTGAGCAGGTTGTAGGTGCCGCCGTACAGGCTGGGGCTGGCCACGATGTGGTCCCCGGCCTGGGCCACGTTGAGCAGCGCGAGGGTGATCGCGGCCTGCCCGGAGGAGACCAGCAGCGCCCCGACCCCGCCCTCCAGGGAGGCGATGCGGTTCTCCACGACCTCCTGGGTGGGGTTGGTCAGGCGGCTGTAGATGGGGCCCAGCTCCTTGAGGCCGAAGCGGTTGGCCGCGGTCTCGGCGTCGGGGAAGACGAAGGAGGTGGTCTGGTAGACGGGCAGCGCCCGGGCGCCGGTCGCGGCGTCGGGCTCCTGCCCGGCGTGGATCTGGCGGGTGTCGAATCCCCAGCCCTGCGGGGCGGAGGGGGTCGGGAGGGTGGTGTTCTCGGTCATGGTTGCTCCTGCGCTTCTGTGTCAGGGGCGACGACGTCGCACACGGGAGGACATCACCGGTGGGAGCCCGCGCACTGCCTCTCGACCCGGAACCCGCTGGTTCACCGGGGAGCAGCCTCTCGGCGTGCGCGGAGGTCTGTCGGCGACCTCCCGGGCACTCGTGCGCCCGCGCTTGCCGCGTCCGCCGGTCGGCGGTGCGGCCAGGTCCTCACCCAGGGCACCCCACCGCGGTGGGAGGGTTGCCGGCCAGCTAGCTGGGGCTTGTCGCTGGCTCTCGTGACCTGGCATCAACCCTGCTCCCCCGTCCGGCGCCGGTCAAGGACGGCGGCGAATGGGTCCGCGGATGACGGATCGTGACGCGTGTGACGCCGCCGCGACGTCCTCTAGGGTGGAACGGTGCGCGAGGACGGGCCGGGGGCGGACTGTCCGCATCCTCCGGTGCGCCGCGCGCCCACGCACCGCTTTCGTCGTCCGATGAGGAACTCCATGTCCGGTACCAGCCTCCCCTCGCCGTCCCCCGCCGACGCCGCGGATCCGACCACCCTGCAGCGGGGGCTGACCCTGCGCCACATCCGCTTCATCGCGCTCGGCTCTGCGATCGGCACGGGCTTGTTCCTCGGCTCGGCCTCCGCGATCGGCTTCGCCGGGCCCTCCGTGCTGCTGGCCTACGTGATCGGCGGGGCCGCGGTGTTCATGGTCATGCGGGCGATGGGCGAGATGGCCCTGGCCCATCCGGTGGCGGGGGCGTTCTCCGAGTACGCGCACCTGTACCTGGGCCCGTGGGCCGGGTTCGTCACGGGCTGGTCCTACGCCTTCGAGATGGCGCTGGTCGCGGTGGCCGATGTGACGGCGGTCGCCCTGTACATGCGGTTCTGGTTCCCGGGCACCCCCAGCTGGGTGTGGATCACCGCGGTGCTGCTGCTGCTGGCGGCGGTGAACCTGGGGAAGGTCAAGGTCTTCGGGGAGGCGGAGTTCTGGTTCAGCATCATCAAGATCTCCGCGATCGTCGCGATGATCGTCGGGGGTGCTGCCCTGCTGGTCTTCGGCGTGCAGCTGGATCCGGTCCAGCCCTCCACGGTGGCCAATCTGTGGGATCAGGGCGGCTTCTTCCCGAACGGCCTGGCCGGGTTCCTCGCCTGCTTCACGGTGGTCATGTTCGCCTTCGGCGGGGTGGAGACCATCGGGATCACCGCCGGTGAGGCCCAGCACCCGGAGGTGTCCATCCCCCGGGCGGTGAACACGGTGCCGGTGCGCATCCTGCTGTTCTACGTGCTGACCATGGGCGTGATCATGTCCCTGACGCCGTGGTCGGCCATCGACGGCGATTCCTCGCCGTTCGTGCAGATCTTCTCCGCCCTGGGCGTCCCGGCGGCCGCGCACATCCTGAACTTCGTGGTCCTCACCGCCGCGGTCTCCGCCATCAACGCGGACATCTACGGGGCGGGGCGGATGCTGTTCGGCCTGGCCGAGCGCGGTCAGGCGCCGCGGGCCTTCGCCCGGGTCTCCTCCCGCGGGATCCCGCTGTTCACGGTCCTGGCGATGATCCTGGTGCTGGTGGTCGGGGTGCTGGTCAACCACTTCTTCGAGAACGCGTTCCTGATCGTCGCCTCCCTGGCCACCTTCGCCACGGTGCAGGTGTGGGTGATGATCCTGCTGACCCACCTGGCCTTCAAACGCCGGATGCGCGCCGAGGGGACCGCCACGGCCTTCCCCACCCCGCTGTGGCCGCTGGCCTCCTGGCTGGCCCTGGCGTTCATGGTGGGCGTGGTGGTGCTGCTGGCCTTCTTCGAGGACACCCGGGTGGCCCTGTACGTGGGGGTCATCTGGTGCGTCCTGCTGGCCGCGGTGTACCCGCTGGTGCGCCGCCGCGGCGGTGGGGCCGGGCCCTCCCCTGCCCCTACAGTGGAGGGATGAGCCAGACTCCCTCCCCCGTCTGGGGCGACGCCGAACCCCCGAGCACCCCGCAGGAACCCACCGTGCGCACCCTGCACGGGGACGCCTTCGAGGACCCCTACGAGTGGCTGCGGGCCAAGGAGGAGCCGCGGGTGCGCGCCCAGCTGGAGGCGGAGAATGCCTACGCCGAGGCCGTGACCGCCCCGCTGGCCGGGCTGCGCACCCGCCTGTTCCGGGAGATCCGCGAGCGCGTGCAGGAGACGGACCTGACCGTGCCCGTGCGCGACGGCGCCTGGTGGTGGTTCGCCCGCACCACCGAGGGCCACGATCACCCCGTGTACTGCCGGGTGCCCGCCGTCGGCGACGAGCGGGATCCCGAGGCGTGGGAGCCGCCGGTCATCCGGCCCGGTGAGACCCTGCCCGGGGAGCAGACCGTGCTGGATGCGCAGGAGCTGTCCGAGTCCGTACCGTTCTTCGCCCTGGGCTCCTTCTCCCGGGACCGGACCGGGAACCTGCTGACCTACTCCGTGGATGCCTCCGGGGATGAGCGCTACACCCAGTACGTGAAGGATCTGCGCACCGGGCAGCTGCTGGCAGACCGGCTGGAGGAGGTCTTCGCCGGGGGCTTCCTGACCCCGGATGGACGCTGGCTGATCTACACCCTCGTGGATGAGTCCTGGCGCCCGTGTGAGATCCGGGCCCACCGGATCGGGACCCCCGTGGAGGCGGATCTGAGCCTGCTGGCCGAGCAGGACCCGACGATGTGGCTGGGCTGCGGCCTGAGCTCCGATGAGACCCACCTGATCTTCGAATCCGGGCACTCCGAGACCACCGAAATCCGCCTGCTGGAGCTGGCCGAGCTGGACGCCGCCGAGCCGGCGGACCCCTGGCTGCTCCTGGACCGCGGGGCCCGGGTGCTGGCCAGCGCGGACCCGGTGGAGCTGGAGGGCGTCCCGGCGGTGCTCCTGGTGCTCGACGACGCCGCCCCGGACGGCCAGCTGGTGGTCCTGGACCGGGAGGCCGCCCGGGCGGCGTCGGGCCGCATCGAGCGGCTGCGCCGGGCCTGGACCGCGCTGCTGGCCCCGCAGCCCGGGCGTCGGGTGGAGGCGGTGGCCCTGGGCGCGGGCCACGCCGTCGTGGGGCTGCGTCAGGAGACCATCAGCCAGGTCGGGTTCCTGCCGCTGAGCGAGATCGCGGCGGCGCTGCGCGGCGGCGTCGTCCCCGAGCCGTTCTTCCCGGCCTTCGACGAGCAGCTGTTCACCGCGAGCCTGTCGCACTGCTCGGTCCGCTCGCCCGTGGTGCGCCTGGCCGTCACCTCCTGGACCACCCCCTCGCGGGTGTACGACTACCTGCCCCAGGGGCGGCGGCTGCTGCTGCGCCGGGAGCAGCCCGTGCTCGGCGGCTTCGACGCGCGGGACTACACGGCGTACCGGGACTGGGCAGAGGCCCCCGACGGGACCCGCATCCCCGTCTCCGTCATGCACCGGGCGGACCTGGACCTCGACGCGGAGCACCCGGTGCTGCAGTACGGGTACGGCTCCTACGAGGCCAGCATGGACCCGTACTTCTCCATCCCGCGGCTGTCCCTGCTGGATCGCGGCGTGATCTACGTCGTCGCCCACGTGCGCGGCGGCGGCGAGCTGGGTCGGGCCTGGTACACGGACGGGAAGAAGCTGGCGAAGCGGAACACGTTCACGGACTTCATCGCCGTGACGGACCACCTGGCGGCCCAGCCGTGGGCGGATGCCGCCCGGATCGTGGCCGAGGGAGGGTCCGCCGGGGGCCTGCTGATGGGGGCGGTGGCCAACCTGGCTCCCCGGAAGTACGCGGGGATCCTGGCGGTGGTGCCCTTCGTGGACCCGGTCACCTCGATCTCCGATCCGCAGCTGCCGCTGTCCGCCCTGGAGTGGGAGGAGTGGGGCAACCCCATCGAGGACGAGCGGGTGTACCGGTACATGCGGGGGTACGCGCCGTACGAGAACGTGGCCGCCCTGCCGTATCCCCCGATCGCCGCGATCACGAGCCTGAACGACACCCGTGTGCTGTACGTGGAGCCGGCCAAGTGGGTGCCGGCCCTGCGGGAGGCCAGCACCTCCGGGGCGCCGGTGCTGCTGCGCACGGAGATGGACGGCGGCCACGGCGGCGGCTCCGGCCGGTACCAGCGCTGGGAGGACACCGCCTGGGAGTACGCCTTCCTGCTGGGCTGCCTGGGTCTGGCCGAGGCCGAACCCGTCCACGACGACGCGGCCGCAGACAGGCTCCGGGAACAGGGCGGGTCCGGCGCGTGAGCCGCGTGCCGGGATCGGAGCGGAAGGCTCCGCCGCCGATCCGCCGGGTGGTGTTCGCCGAGGACGCCGTCGGGCGCTTCGGCGGGGTGGAGACCCTCCTGCGGGTGCTCGCCCCGCGGCTGCGCGAGAGCGGCCTGAGGGTCGAGTACCTCTCTCACGAGCCGCCGAGCGGCCCGGCGCCCACCCCGGGTCCGGTGCGCTGCTTCGCGGTGCCGGGGTCCGCCTCCCGGTGGGTTCGGCTGGCGGCCGGACTGCGACGGCGGGTCTTCCTGGCCTCGCTGGGCCCGCGCGATGCCCTGGTGATGATGAATGAGACCACCGCGGCCGAGCTGCTGCCGGGTCTGAGCGCAGCCCACCGACTGCGCCCGCGCTCCCGGCGCCCGCTGAGCGTGATGCAGTTTCACAGTCGCTTCGACTCCGCCTGGCGGGTGCGCGGGGATGCGATCCTGCGCCGAGCGGGTGCGGTGTGCGAGGAGTTCCTGGCGCTGAACGAGCAGGAGGCCCGCCGCTTCGCCGCGGCCTACGGGCGCCCGGTGGGGTCCATCCCCAATCCCGTGGCCGTCCCGGTGGCCCAGACCCCGCGTACCCGACGCCCCACCCGGGTGGTGTGCGTGGCGCGGCTGGCCCCGGAGAAGCGGGTGGACTGGGTGCTGCGCGCCTTCGACGCCGCGGCCTCCCGGCACCCGGGCTGGGAGCTGGAGGTCGTCGGAGACGGCCCGGAGCGGGCCGCACTGGAGCGGCTGACCGCGGGCCTGGAGCACGGGCAGCGGATCCGATTCCGCGGGGAGGTGCCCACCGCAGACCTGGCCGAGGTCTACGATGCCGCCGGGCTGCTCGCCCTGGCCTCGGCCTTCGAGGGCACCCCGATGGTCCTGGCCGAGGCCATGGCCCGCGGCGTGCCCGTGGTGTGCACGCCGTCCTCCGAGGCGGTGGCGGCCACCGCCCGGGCGGCGGGCTTCCTCAGCGAGGACTCGCCCGGAGCCTTCACCCGGACCCTGGCCGACGCCATGGGCCAGGAGGAGACCGCCTGGCGGGAGCTGTCCGCCGCGGCCCTGGAGCAGGCCCGCACCCACGACCCGCAGGCCGTGGTGGAGCACTGGCTGCGGCTGCTGCGCCGCTGAGCCCAGATGCGCGAGGGGCCGGGCGCCGCAGGGTCCCGCCCTGCCTCGCCCGGCCCCTCAAGCGGTCTCCCGGTGTCGGGGGCTAGCCCTGCACGCCGAGCTTCTCCAGGATCAGCTCGCGCACGCGGGCGGCGTCGGCCTGGCCGCGGGTGGCCTTCATGACCTGCCCGACCACCGCACCGGCCGCCTGGACCTTGCCGCCGCGGATCTTCTCCGCGACCTCCGGCATCGCCGCCAGCGCCTCATCCACGGCCGCCCCCAGGGCGGAGTCGTCCGAGACGACGGCCAGGCCGCGGGCCTCCACGACCTCGGCCGGGGTGCCCTCCCCGGCCAGGACGTGCTCGAGGACCTTCCGGGCGATCTTGTCGTTGATCTTGCCGTCCTCGATCAGCCCGTTCAGCTCCACCACGGTGGCGGGGGTGGCCCCCAGCTCGCCGGGCTCCACCTCGCGCTGCTTGGCCAGGCGGGCGATCTCGCCCATCCACCACTTGCGCGCCACCGCCGCGGAGGCCCCGGCGGCCACGGTCTGCTCGATCTCCTCGAGCACCCCGGCGTTGACGACGTCGCGGAACTCCTCGTCCGAGTAGCCCCACTGCTCCTTGAGCCGCTTGCGCCGCTGCGCGGGCGGCTCCGGCAGCTCGGCCCGCAGCTGCTCCACCCAGGCCCGGTCCGGCACGATCGGCACCAGATCCGGCTCCGGGAAGTAGCGGTAGTCGTCCGCGTCGGACTTCGGGCGCCCCGAAGTCGTGGAGCGGGTGTCCTCGTGCCACATGCGGGTCTCCTGCAGGATGGACCCGCCGGAGGACAGCACGGCGGCGTGGCGCTGGATCTCGTAGCGCACGGCCCGCTCCACCGAGCGCAGGGAGTTGACGTTCTTCGTCTCCGTGCGGGTGCCGAACGTCTCGGCGCCCTTGGGCATCAGGGAGACGTTGGCGTCGCAGCGCACGTTGCCCCGCTCCATGCGGGCATCCGAGATCCCCAGGTTCTTGACGATCTCCCGGATCGCGGCCACATAGGCCCGCGCCAGCTCGGGGGCGCGCCTGCCGGCCCCGGTGATCGGGCGGGTCACGATCTCGATCAGCGGCACCCCGGCCCGGTTGTAGTCCACCAGGGAGTACTGGGCGCCCTGGATGCGTCCGGCCCCGCCGTGGTGCCCGAGCTTGCCGGCGTCGTCCTCCATGTGGGCGCGCTCGATCTGCACGGTGAACACCGTGCCGTCCTCCAGCTCCACGTCCAGCGCGCCGTTCTCGCAGATCGGCTTGTCAAACTGGGAGGTCTGGAAGTTCTTCGGGGTGTCCGGGTAGAAGTAGTTCTTCCGGGAGAACTCGGTGACCTCGGCGATGTCGCAGCCCAGGGCCAGACCCAGCCTGATCGCGGACTCCACGGCCTGCTTGTTCACGCTGGGCAGCACCCCGGGCAGGCCCAGGGAGACCGGGCTGGTGTTGGTGTTGGGCACGTCGCCGAAGGCGTTGGGCGCCCAGTCGAACATCTTGGTGGCGGTGTTCAGCTCCACGTGCACCTCGAAGCCGAGCACCGGGTCGTAGGCCTCCAGGGCCTGATCGAAGTCCATCAGCTCATCGGTCATCACTCGGACACTCCTTCGGCGTCGGCCTCACCCGAGGCGGCGAGCAGGTCTTCCACGGCCGGGCGGCGCTGCAGCAGCGGAGCCCCCCAGGCCTTCTCCAGGGCGGCCTCCAGGCCGGCCGCGGCACGGTACATGCGGGCGTCCTCGCGCACCGGGGCGATGAACTGCACGCCCACCGGCAGGCCGTCGTCCTCGGACAGCCCCGCCGGGACGGAGATCGCGGGGACCCCGGCCAGGTTGATCGGGATCGTCGCGATGTCGGACAGGTACATGGACAGCGGGTCGTCGGTCTTCTCCCCGAAGCGGAAGGCCGTGGTCGGGGAGGTCGGGGCCAGCAGCACGTCGGCCTGCTCGAAGGCCGCGGTGAAGTCCTCGATGATGCGGGTGCGGGCTTTCTGGGCGGAGCCGTAGTAGGCGTCGTAGTACCCGGCGGACAGGGCGTAGGTGCCCAGGATGATGCGGCGCTTGACCTCCGGGCCGAAGCCGGCGGCCCGGGTCGCGGCCATGACCCGCTCGATGGTCACGGGGCCCTCCTCGGGCTCCACGCGCAGGCCCCAGCGCACGCCGTCGTACTTGGCGAGGTTGGAGGAGACCTCCGAGGACATCAGCAGGTAGTACGCCCCCAGGGCGTAGCGGTAGTGCGGCATGTCGATCTCCACGATCTCCGCCCCGGCCTCACGCAGCGCCTCCAGGGCGTCGGCCACGCGGGCGGCGACCCCGGGCTGGATGCCCTCGGCCTGCTGCAGCTGGCGGATGACGCCGATGCGCATCCCCCGGATCCCGCCTTCGGCGGCCCCGGCGCGGGCCTGGGCGGCGAAGTCCCCGACCTCATCCGGCAGGGAGGTGGAGTCCTTGGGGTCGTGTCCGGCGATCAGCTCGTGCAGCAGGGCCGCATCCAGCACGGTGCGCGCGTGCGGGCCGATCTGGTCCAGGGAGGAGGCCATCGCGATCGCCCCGTAGCGGGAGACCGATCCGTAGGTGGGGTGCACCCCCACGGAGCCGGTCACTGAGGCCGGCTGGCGGATGGATCCGCCGGTGTCCGTGCCCAGGGCCAGGGGCGCCTGGTGGGCGGCGACCGCCGCGGCCGCGCCGCCACCGGAGCCGCCGGGGATCCGGTCCAGGGCCCACGGGTTGCGGGTCGGGCCGAAGGCGGAGTGCTCGGTGGAGGAGCCCATCGCGAACTCGTCCAGGTTGGTCTTGCCCAGGATCGGCATCCGCGCCTGGCGGATCCGCTCGACGACGGTCGCGTCGTAGGGGCTGACCCACCCGTCGAGGATCTTCGACGCCGCGGTCGTGGGCTGCCCGGTGGTGACGATGTTGTCCTTCACGGCCACGGGGACGCCGGCCAGCGGGTGCAGCGGCTTCCCGGCGGCGCGATCTTCGTCCACGGCGCGGGCCGTGGCCAGGGCGCCCTCGGCGTCCACGTGCAGGAAGGTGTTCAGCCCGTCGGCCCGGCCGGTGGCCTCGATGCGCTCCAGGTGGGCGCGCACCAGCTGCTCGGAGGTGATCTCGCCCGCGGCCAGCAGGTCAGCGGCCTGGGCGGCGGTGAGGGTGGTGAGGTCTGCGGCGCTCATCGGCATCTGGCTACTCCTCCCCCAGGATCGCGGGCACCTTGAACTGGCCGTCCTCGGCGTCGGGGGCGCCGGACAGGGCCTCCTCCTGCGTCAGGGTGGGCCCGACGACGTCCTCGCGCAGCACGTTGGTCAGCGCGATGGGGTGGGCGGTCGGGGCGACGTCCTCCTGGGCGATCTCGGACACGGACTGCACGGATTCGACGATGACCTCGAGCTCGCGGGACATCGCGTCCAGCTCCTCGTCGGTCATGTCGATGCGCGCCAGCTCGGCCAGGTGGGCGACCTGCTCGCGGGTGATCGCAGACATGGATTCTCCTGCTCGGGTTCGGTGGGTGCGGGACCCCGCGCCCGGCGCGGGCGTCCCGCAGGTCAGTCTAGTAGCGCCGCCGCGGGCTAACCTCCCGGGCGGGTCCGCCGGAGCGCACCCGGGGACGCGACGACGCCCCGCTCCCCTTCCGCCGGAGCGGGAGGGAGGCGGGGCGTCGGACTCGGCGTCCGCTCAGCCGCGGGGGCCGGAGCGGATCAGGCGCTTCACGCGGCCGGGATCTCCAGAACCTGACCCGGGTAGATCAGGTTGGGGTTGGAGACGCTGGAGGCGTTGGCGTCGGCCAGGGACTCCCAGGACACGCCGTGGGCCGCGGCGATCGCGGACAGGGTGTCACCGGCCTGCACGGTGTAGGTGCCGGCAGCCGCGGTGTACTGGGTCTGCGCCGGGGCGGCCTGCTCGGTCTGCGCCGGGGCGGTGTACTGGGTCTGGGCCGGAGCAGCCTGCTCGGTCTGGGCCGGGGCCTGGGTCTCAGCCTTGGGGGCCTCGACCTGCTGGGCCTGGGCCGGGGCCTGGGTCTCAGCCTTGGGGGCCTCGACCTGCTGGGTCTGGGTCTGCGCAGCGGAGGTGCCCTGCTGCTCGGTGGCGCCAGCGGCGGAACCGCTGGTGTCGGCGGCACCCAGGCCGACGCCGCACACGGGCCAGGCGCCCTTGCCCTGGGTGGCCAGGACGTTCTCGGCCACGCGGATCTGCTCGGCGCGGGAGGCGTTCGCCGGGTCACCGGTGCCGCCGTTGGCGGCCCAGGTGGAGGCGGTGAACTGCAGACCGCCGGAGAAGCCGTTGCCGGTGGAGGTGCTCCAGTTCCCGCCGGACTCGCACTGGGCGACGGCGTCCCACTGGGCCTCGGTCGCAGCGTGGGCCGGCATGGACAGGGTCGCGGCGGCGGCGCCGCCGACGACGAGGGCGGCGGTGCCGCGGCGGACGTTACGACGGATGGTGGAAGTAGTCTTCACGATGCTCCTCGGGCCACCTGCGCTCCGTCCATCCCTGGACTTCTCCGCGCCGTCGTCTACCCATCGATGTGTGTGGGGATCTTCTCGAGGTGTCTGCCCTGTAGACGACTCCGGTGTACGGCAGCACCCAGCATATTCGGCCCCTGCACCATGCGCAGGATGACCAGCGTGATCGCCTCGCGGCGATGAACTTTGATAACGATACAATAACGATTTTGGGCTTGGCAACCAAAAATCGTGACGGAATCTTGACCTTCCGTCGTCCCGCCGTCGGAAGCACCTCAGCGGGTGTCCTTGGCAGGACGCGTGCCAGCCTAAGCGGACCCCGCGCAGGGGGTCAAGACCGCAGCCCATGGCGGGGGCCACAGGTCACGGGCCGGTCACGAACCCCGAAAGGCCCCGGAACCCGCGGAATCACGCGGCATCGAAGGGGGCCGGGCCCTCCCGCAGCAGCACCGCGAAGCCCTCCGCATCCAGGATCTTCACACCCAGCTGCTCGGCCTTCTCCAGCTTGGAGCCGGCGTTCTCCCCCGCCACGAGGAAGTCCGTCTTCTTGGACACGGAGCCGGTGGACTTCCCGCCGCGCCGGATGATCGCCTCCTTCGCGGAGTCCCGGGTGTAGCCCTCGACGGTGCCGGTGACCACGACCGTGACCCCCTCCAGCACCCTCGGCACGGTCTCGTCCCGCTCGTCCTCCATCCGCACCCCGGCCGCGGCCCACCGGTCCACGATCTCCCGGTGCCACTCCTCGGCGAACCAGTCGATCACGGCGTCGGCGATCACCGGGCCCACCCCGTCCGTCTCGGCCAGGGCCTCGCGATCGGCCGCGCGGATCGCGTCCATCGAGCCGAGGCGGGTGGCCAGGGCCCGTGCGGCGTTGGGACCCACGTGGCGGATGGACAGGGCCACCAGCACCCGCCACAGCGGCTGGGTCTTGGCCTTGGCCAGCTCCTGGAACAGGGTTTCGGTGTGCTTCTGGGGCTGATCCCGCCGCAGCCCCTTGACCCGCGCGGGGGCGTCCACCGGGATGCGCCCGTAGAAGTAGGGCACCAGCTCCTGCTCGCCGGTGCGCTGGAACCGGCCGTCGGCCCCGCGCACCCGCTTGCCCGCCTCGTCGGTGAGGAAGGTGTCCCGCCAGGTCTGCACCGGCTCCAGATCCTCGGGTCTCAGCTCGAACAGCCCCGCCATGGACACCAGCGGCGGTTCGGCGGGCTCGGCCGGCTGGGTCAGCGCCTGGGCCGTCTCCTCCCCCAGGGCGTCGATGTCCAGCACCGAGCGGGAGCCGATGTAGGCCAGGGTCTGCCACAGCTGGGCCGGGCAGGAGCGGTGGTTGGGGCAGCGCAGGTCCACATCCCCCTCCTTGGCCGGGGCCAGCCGCGTCCCGCAGGAGGGGCAGGTCTCGGGCATCCGGAACTCCCGTTCGGTGCCGTCGCGCAGGGCCGCCACGGGCCCCACGATCTCCGGGATCACGTCCCCGGCCTTGCGCAGCACCACGGTGTCCCCGATCAGCACCCCCTTGGCCTTCACCACGTCCTGGTTGTGCAGGGTGGCCATGGACACGGTGGAGCCTGCCACCTTCACCGGCTCCATCAGCCCGTACGGGGTGGCCCGTCCGGTGCGCCCGACGCTGACCTCGATGTCCAGCAGCCGGGTGTTGACCTCCTCCGGCGGGTACTTGAAGGCCACGGCCCAGCGCGGCACCCGGGAGGTGTGCCCCAGCAGGGCCTGGGTGCGGAAGTCATCCACCTTGACGACGATGCCGTCGATCTCGTGCACCAGATCGTGCCGGTGCTGCCCGTAGTCGGCGATGAACTCCAGGATCTGCTCCTCGGTCTCCAGCACCCGGGCATAGGGGCTCACCGGCAGCCCCCAGGAGGCCAGCAGCTCGTAGGCCTGCGACTGGGAGTCCGCGGACAGCTCCGTGCGGTGCCCGATGCCGTGGATGAACACGGACAGCCGACGCCGCGCGGTGACCTCCGGATCCTTCTGCCGCAGGGACCCGGCCGCGGCGTTGCGCGGGTTGGCGAAGGGCGCCTTGCCGGCCGCGACCAGGGCCTCGTTCAGCTCCCGGAAATCGGCCGAGGCGATGAAGATCTCCCCGCGCACCTCGATCTCCGCGGGTACGTCCTCACCGGTGAGCCGCTGGGGGATGGAGGCGATGGTCGCGACGTTGCGGGTCACGTCCTCCCCGGTGGTGCCGTCCCCGCGGGTCGCGGCGCGCACCAGGCGCCCCTCCCGGTACAGCAGGTTCACCGCCAGTCCGTCGATCTTCAGCTCGGTGAGCCAGGCCGGGCGCGCCCCGGGTCGCAGCCGCTCGATGGACTCCCGGGCCCGGGCCACCCAGGCGCGCAGCTCCTCGACGGAGAACACGTCCTCCAGGGAGTACATCCTCTCCAGGTGCCGCACCGGGGCGAAGGCCTCGGAGACCTCCCCGCCGACCTCCTGGGTCGGGGAGTCGTTGGCGACCAGCTCCGGATGCTCGGCCTCCAGCGTCTCCAGCTCGCGGTACAGCGCATCGTAGGAGGCGTCGGAGATCCTCGGGGCGTCCTCCAGGTAGTAGGCGGTGCGCGCGGCGCGGACCTGCTCGATCAGCTCGGCGTAGCGGTCCTTCAGCCGCTCCTCGGGGATCTCGCGGTCGGCGTCGGCGGTGGCGTGCTGGGCGCGGGTCTTCTCAGTGCTCACGGCAGACCATTGTCCCCCATGGCCCCCGGCCCCGCCCACCGGGGGACGCGAGCGGGCCCGGGGCCGACGCTCAGCGCTCGGGATCGACCGTGGTCTCCTCCGGGGCCAGGGGGCCGTCCGGATCCTGGCCCGGGTTGAAGGAGTCCAGGTCCAGCACCCCCTCCTCCGGGGCGGTCTCGTGCACCCCGTCGGTGTCCCCGTCGCAGCCGTGGTCGGTGCAGGAGCCCGCCGGCACGGCGTCGGCGACGATCACGGAGATGTTGTCCCGGCCCCCGGAGCGCAGCGCGGCGGCCTGCAGCACGTCCGCGGCGTCCTTGGGGTGCTCCACGGTGGCCAGGACCTTGGCCATGTACCCGTTGGACAGCTCCCCGGAGAGCCCGTCCGAGCACATCATCAGCCGGTCCCCCACCTGGGCGGGGATGACCCAGAAATCCGGCTCCCAGTAGTTCCCGGTGCCCAGCGCCCGGGTGATGACGTTGCGCCGCGGGTGGATCAGCGCCTCCAGGGCGGTGATCTGGCCGGTGTCCACGAGGTACTGCACCTCGGAGTGGTCCACGGTGATCTGCTCCAGGCTGATCCCCTCCACCGGGGACTGGGAGACGGACAGCGGCTCGTGGCTGATGGGCTGGTCCGTGTCCCGGCGCAGCCGGTAGGTGCGGGAGTCCCCCACGTTGAACACGATCCACAGGGGCTGCTCCCCGATGCGGGTCAGCCAGGCCCCGGTCAGCGTGGTGCCGGCGCGCATGCGTCCGGCCTTCTTGATGTTCTCGTCGGCCTCGCCGATCACGGCCTTGACCCGGCCGAGGACCTCCATGATCTTCGCGTTCAGGGCGGAGGTGGACTTGCGGCGGCGCCGGAACAGGCCCCGGGAACTCTCCTCGGATTCCTCCTCGGCGGGCACGTCGAAGTGCTCGGTGCCGAACAGCGGGGCCTCGGCCAGGGTCTGCACGGCGATCGAGCTGGCGACCTCCCCGGCCTCGTGTCCGCCCATGCCGTCCGCGACGACGCAGAGGTTCCCGCGGGTGATCAGCGAATCCTCGTTGTTCTGACGGTGGCAGCCCTGATGGGTCGTGGCACCGATGCAGGTGGCCAGCTCGGCGGCAGTCGTCATTCGAAGTCAATCTCCAGTTCGGGGCCGATGCCCGGGTCCAGGACCACGGGTTGGACGTCTCCGAATCCGCGCACGTTGCGCACGCTCTGCGGACGCAGGACGAACCGCTCGTCTCCGCGCAGCACCTCGGCGGTGTCGGCATCGACCAGCACGACGCCGGGTTCGGCCAGGGCCACCAGGCGCGAAGCGAGGTTCACGGTCGGACCGTAGACGTCCCCCAGCCTAGGCAGGATCCGGCCCCAGACAAAAGCGACGCGGGCCTCCGGCAGGGCCGGATCCTCGTCGATCATCCGGGACAGTGCCAGGGAGATCCGGGCGCCGGCCTCCGGGGATTCGGTGAGGAACAGGATCTCATCGCCCACCGTCTTGATGATCCGGCCGCCGCCGACCGCCACGATCTCGGCGCAGCGCTGCTCGAAGTGCTGGACCAGGCTGGCCAGCGTCGATTCGCCCATGCGCCGGGACAGCGAGGTGTAGGAGACGAGATCCGCGAAGCCGATCCCGCGCACCAGCGGCAGCGGGCGGAACCGGTCGTCCCCGTCCTCGTCCGCGTCTGCCTCACCGGGCTTCTCCGCCTTCAGCGCCAGACGGATCACCGCCGCGTTGAGCTGGCGACGGAAGCCGTAGTGGATCAGCTGATCCAGCTGCTCGATCAGCTGCGGCAGGATGGTGAGCAGGTGGCGCCGCGCCTCGGCGTCGGTGACCCCGCGATGGGCGACCATGTCCTCCACCAGCGCCTCGATCTGCCAGGCGACCATCCGGTCCGTCATCTGCCCCACCGACCGGACGATGGACATGACCCCGGACTCGGTGATGTCCGCGTTGTCCACCAGATCCGCCATGGTGCGCAGCGCCTCGACGTCGAAGGGAGTGAAGAAGACGTCCTCGTCCTTGAGGTTGGGCAGACCCAGGGCGCGCCACATCTTCCGCGCCCCGAGCAGGGAGACGTCCGCGGCCTCGGCCGCCTCCTCCCGGCGCAGGCTGCGGTTCTGCCCCAGCAGGGCGCGTTCCAGCGCCCCGACGGCCGCCTTGGCCTCCACGGAGCCGTAGAGGTTGGACTGGGCCGGGTTCGCGAGGTTCAGCTGGCTGGTCTGCGGTCCGGTGTAGACCGGTGCGTCCTCGGGAACGTCCTGGGGCACGATGAGCTCCACCTTCTTGGTCTCGGGGTCGGGGGTGCGGCGGATCCTCTGCGCGCGGTCGGGGCCGACGGGGCGGCGCGCCGCTGCCGACCGCGCAGGGGGCGGCGACGGTGCCGTCACTGCGACCGGAAGGGTTGTCCGGGTCACAGGCCATGCATGAGAAGCCTACACCCCGGACCTCCTGCGTCGGCCGATGAACTCGGCCCGCTGCTGTTCGCACAGGCGCGCGAAGCGGGCGGGCTCCTTCTGGTGGGTCAGGTCGAAGGCCTGCCCGGGCAGCGCCACGCGCACCGTGCCGCTGCCCAGCACCCGGTGGAGCACCCCGCGCGGCCCGACGACGCCGAGCACGTGCTCCAACGGCAGCGCCAGGGGCCGTCGGGCCCGCAGGGAGCGGAAGATCACGATGCGGCGGGTGGTCAGCGCGTATCCCGTGACCAGCCAGCGGCACATCCTGACCACGGCGTAGATCACGGCCGCGACCAGCAGGATCGGGCCCACCGGGGACCATGCCGGATACACCCCGGCGACCACCTGCAGGACACTGGCCAGGAAGATCGCGCCGAGCAGGGTCAGGGCGGGGCGCAGCAGCCGGGTGGGGTGGGCCCGATTGCAGGTCACGACCTCCTCCCCCGGCTCCAGCGGGGCCCGGTACCTCATGCCCACCGCCCTTCGGCGGATCCGGCGTCCGGGCGCAGGTGCACGACGTCGCCCACGGAGACCTCCTCGAGCGCCCCGTCCTCTCGGCGCACCAGGAGGGCGCCGTCGGCGGTGAGGTCCTCGGCCGTGCCGCGGAGGTCGGGCTGCCCGTCGCGCTGCACGCGCACCCGGCGCCCCAGGGTGTCCAGGCGGGGGCGGATCGCCTCCAGCAGACTCGGGCCGGGCCGCGGATCCCCCGCGGAGTCCTGCCCCATAGGCGAGTCCTGATCCACCGCGGAGGCGGGCAGCGGCCGGGACGGATCGCCGCCGACGGCCTCGAAGCGCTCGAGCAGATCCCGGAACCCGGCGATGAGATGGGCGGCCAGGATCGTGCGATCCACGACGGGCTCGGCTCGATGTCCCGTGCGGGCCTGATCCGTGCGGGTCAGCTCGGCCCGCAGGGAGGTCGCGGTGGGCACCGGCAGCTGGTCCCTCTCCAGATCGACGTTGATCCCGATGCCGACCACCACGCACAGGCGCCCTTGCGGGTCCGGGGCCACCCGCGCGAGGATCCCCGCGGTCTTGGCCCCGTCCAGCAGCAGGTCGTTGGGCCACTTGATCCGCGCCGGAAGGCCGGTGGTCGCGCGGATGGCTCGCTGCCCGGCCAGCGCCATGAGCAGGGTCAGCCAGTGCAGGGAGTCCGGCTCCAGGGTGCGCGGGCGCCCGGGGCGTTCGGGGCGCACCAGCGCCGAGAGCATCACCGAGCTGCGCGCCGGAGCCGTCCAGGTCCGGTCCCGCCGTCCCCGTCCGGCCCGCTGGTGCTCGGCCAGCAGGACGCTCCCGTGCACGGGACGCCGGATCGGATCCGCCAGTCGGCACACCAGCTCGTCGTTCGTGGAGTCCACCTCCCCCAGCACCTGCACGGGGGCCGCGCGCAGCAGCCGCGCCAGCTCCGGCACGACGTCGTCCGCGCCGGTCAGGACCTGCCGACGCAGCGGCGCCCGTGCCCCGCCCTGGGCGGGCTCGTGCGGGGCGGGGAAGTCTTCGGACACGGGATCTCTCCTTGGCAAGGGCCGGGTGGTGTGCCCGCGGCGGGCGCGGACGCGGACGGGGGTGTGAGCTAGTTTAGGAGGCGGAGCCGGGCGTCGGCTGGATGCGCCCGCCCCGACCCATCCCCGCCCGAGAGGACCCATCACCGTGAGCGAGCACTTCGCCGTCCTGTACAGCTACGGCCCGGCCGAGGCGCAGGCCGCGCACCGGCCGGCCCACCGGCGCTTCCTCGCCGGACTCCTGGATGAGGGGAAGCTGCTGGTCTCCGGCCCGTTCACCGACGGCTCCGACCAGGCGCTGCTGATCCTGCGCGCGGAGTCCGAGGAGGAGGTGGCCCAGCTGCTGGACGAGGATCCGATGCGCACCGGAGGAGTGGTGACCGAACGCCGGATCCACCGCTGGAACCCGGTGCTGGGTACAGTGGGGGCACCGGAGGCGCCGACCAGTTGAGGCTGATCCGCTCCTTCGCCCGCGACCACGGCGCGCCGTCCCACCGTCCGCGCATCGATCCGCATCGTCTGAGGAAGTGCCCATGACCGAAACCCCCGCCCCGCAGGACTCGAAGCAGCAGGACGGACCGGATCTGTCCACCACCGCCGGGCGCATCGCCGACTTCTACGCACGGCGCGAGGCCTCCCTGCTGCCCACGGGGCAGGCGCCGGTGGACCGGCAGCACTCCCGCGGCAAGTCCACGGCCCGCGAGCGCCTGGAGATGCTGCTGGACGAGGGCTCCTTCGTGGAGTTCGACGCCCTGGCCACCCACCACTCCACGGCCTTCGGGATGGAGAGGAAGAAGCCGCTGGGCGACGGCCTGGTCTCCGGCTACGGCACCGTGGACGGGCGCCTGGTGGCCGTGTACTCGCAGGATTTCACGGTCTTCGGCGGCTCCCTGTCCCGGGTCAACGGGGAGAAGATCGTCAAGGTGCAGAAGTTCGCGCTGCGCAACGGCTGCCCCGTCATCGGGATCAACGACGGCGGCGGGGCCCGCATCCAGGAGGGCGTGGACTCCCTGGCGATGTTCGCGGACATCTTCCGGATGAACGTGCGGGCCTCCGGCGTCGTCCCCCAGATCTCGGTGATCATGGGCCCGTGCGCGGGCGGGGCCGCCTACTCCCCCGCGCTGACGGACTTCGTGATCATGGTGGATAAGACCTCCCACATGTTCATCACCGGCCCGGACGTCATCAAGACGGTCACCGGCGAGGAGGTGGACATGGAGACTCTGGGCGGGGCGCGCTCCCACAACGCGGTGACCGGCACCTCCCAGTACCTGGCCGAGGACGAGGAGGACGCCTTCGACTTCCTGCGGGAGCTGCTGGAGTTCCTGCCGTCGAACAACCTCATGGACGGGCTGGTCCTGGAGCACGATCAGGACCCGGAGATCACCCCGGAGGATGAGGAGCTGGATGCCCTCGTCCCGGATTCGGCCAACCAGCCCTACGACATGCGCACCGTGGTGGAGACCGTGGTGGATGACGGGAACTTCCTGGAGATCCAGGGGCTGTACGCCCCGAACGTGATCACCGGCTACGGGCGGGTGGAGGGCCGCACCGTGGGGGTGGTCGCCAACCAGCCGATGCAGTTCGCCGGGACCCTGGACATCGCGGCCTCGGAGAAGGCCGCGCGCTTCGTGCGCCACTGCGACGCCTTCAACATCCCGATCCTGACCTTCGTGGATGTGCCCGGGTTCCTGCCGGGCACCGAGCAGGAGTTCAACGGGATCATCCGGCGCGGGGCCAAGCTGATCTACGCCTACGCGGAGGCCACCGTCCCGCTGATCACGGTGATCACCCGCAAGGCCTACGGCGGGGCGTACATCGTCATGGGCTCCAAGAAGCTGGGCGCGGACATCAACCTGGCCTGGCCCACCGCGCAGATCGGCGTGATGGGCGCCCAGGGTGCGGTGAACATCCTGTACCGCCGGGACCTGAAGAAGGTCGAGGAGGAGGGCGGCGACGTCGAGGCCGCTCGGGGCGAGCTGATCCAGCGGTACGAGGAGGAGCTGCTGAACCCGTACCAGGCTGCGCAGCTGGGGTACGTGGACGCGGTGATCGCCCCGGCCGAGACCCGGGTGAACATCATCAAGGGGCTGCGGGCCCTGCACGACAAGCGCGCGGCGATGCCGGCCAAGAAGCACGGGAACATCCCGCTGTGAGTGCGCGACGGCATGAGGAGCAGGACCGGGCCCAGGAGCCGCTGTTCTCGGTGGTGCGCGGGAACCCCACCGAGGAGGAGCTGGCCGCGCTGACGGTGGTGCTGCTGCAGCGGCGGTCCGCCCCGAAGCCGGCCGCCAACCCGCTGGCGGAGGTGGGGCGGCTGCTGGCCCGGCGCCAGCGGCTGGGCGCCGGGCTGCGGCCCGGCCCCGGGTCCTGGAAGCGGGCTCGGCCGCGCTGAGCACGGCCCGGTGTCGAGCCGGAGGCCGACCCGCGACCCTGTCCCGGCAGCGAGCACCCCGGCGCTACAGTGGGTGCCATGACCGAGAACACTGTGACCGGTGTGACGCCGGACGAGCTGCCCGAGGCCCTGCGCCTGGACCGAGAGCGCACCGCCATCGACGAGGCCGCGGACGCCTACTACGAGGAATACCTGGCCCTGCATCCGGATGCGGCGACCATCGAGGGGCGGCCCGGGCACGAGACCGAGTACTCCGATTACTCCCCCGCCGGGGAGGAAGCCGACGTCGAGCTGGCCCGGCGCACCCTGGAGGCCGTCAACGCGCTGGAGCCGCGCGACGCGGTGGACCGGGTGACCCTGGACGTGCTCAACGAGCGCCTGGGCCTGCAGATCGAAGCCCACCTGGCCGGTCTGGGCGCGTGGGAGCTGAACCCGCTGGCCACGGAGGCCCACGGAATCCGCCAGATCTTCGACCTGATGCCGCAGGAGACCGCGCAGGACTGGTCGCACATCGTCGGTCGGATGGCCAACGTGCCCGCGGCCATCGACGGGTTCATCGAGACCCTGGAGCATCACCGGGAGGCCGGCCGGGTGGCCGCGGCACGGCAGGTGCGTCTGCTGGTGGAGCAGTTCCGCGCCTACGCGCAGTCCGGCGGATTCTTCGACGGGCTGGCCGAGCAGGCGGTGGCCGCCGACGCCGGGCTGGACGGGTCCGCGCAGGACGCGGCGAGGGCGGCAGCCGGCGCGTACCGTCGGCTGGCCGATCATCTGGAGCAGGTCCTGCTGCCGGAGGCCCCGGAACAGGACGCCGTCGGGACGGAGCGCTACCGCCTGCACTCCCGGCAGTTCCTCGGTGCCGAGGTGGACCTGGCGGAGACCTACCGGTGGGGCGTGGAAGAGCTGGAGCGGATCATCGCCGAGCAGGAGCAGGTGGCCGAGCAGATCCGCCCCGGGGCGAGTATCGCGGAGGCCAAGCGGGCCCTGGACGAGAACCCGGCCCGGCGCCTGGAGGGCACGGACGCCCTGCGGGAGTGGATGCAGGGGGTCTCGGATCGGGCCGTGGAGTTCCTGGCCCGGGAGCACTTCACCATCGAAGGCCCGATGCGCACCATCGAGTGCATGATCGCCCCGACCCACGACGGCGGGATCTACTACACCCCGCCATCGGCGGACTTCTCCCGGCCGGGCCGGATGTGGTGGTCCGTGCCCGAGGGGGAGACGCAGTTCACCACGTGGGCGGAGACCTCCACCGTCTACCACGAGGGGGTCCCCGGCCACCACCTGCAGTTCGCCACCGGAGCGGCCCTGGCCTCCTCGGTCAACGACTACCGGGCGCACGGGGTGTGGGTCTCCGGGCACGGCGAGGGCTGGGCCCTGTACGCCGAGCGGCTGATGGAGCAGCTGGGATACCTGGAGGATCCCGGGGACCGGATGGGCATGCTGGACGGGCAGCGGATGCGCGCGGCGCGGGTGGTCTTCGACATCGGCGTGCACTGCGGCTTCGAGATCCCGCAGGCCTGGGCCGAGCGGATCGGGCACTCGGGGACGTGGACGGCCGAGGCCGGGCACGAGTTCCTGGCGCAGAACCTGGACATCTCCGAGGGGCAGCGGGAGTTCGAGTTCCACCGGTATCTCGGCTGGCCGGGCCAAGCCCCCAGCTACAAGATCGGCCAGCGCATCTGGGAGCAGCTGCGCGATGAGGCCCTTCAGCGCGGGGAATCCCTGCGCGAGTTCCACACCCGGGCCCTGCTGATCGGCTCGGTGGGTCTGGACACGCTGCGTCGGGCGCTGCAGGATCCGGAAGCGTAATACGACGACGCATTTGGTTTACCGGGAAAGCATCCGCTCCTAGCCTGGAGCGCATGTCCGAACGCTCCACTGCGCCCACAGCGCGCCGCCGCCTGCCCTCCTGGATGACGAACTTCGGGGTCCAGATCCTCCTGGGCCTGCTCATCGGCGTCCTGCTGGGCTTCGCCGCCCTCGCCCTCGGCGGGGATCCCGAGACCTCCCAGAACTGGCTGATGACCACCCTGGACACCATCGGCTCCAGCTACGTCAGCCTGCTCAAGGCCGCCGTCGTGCCGCTGGTGGTCACCGCAGTGATCACCTCGATCGCCAACCTCTCCGCCGTGGCGAACGCGGCGCGCCTGGCGGTGAAGACCCTCCTGTGGTTCGCCGGGACCGCGCTGATCGCCGTGATCATCGGCATCGTGCTCGGCGTCGTCTTCCGCCCGGGGGTCGGCACGGGCCTGTCCACCCCGGACTCCTACACCGGCACCCAGGGGTCCTGGCTGGCCTTCGTCACCAGCATCGTCCCGGCCAACGTGCTCGGGCTGTCCGCGAGCACCCGGGAGACGGCCGACGGGCTGCACACCTCGGTGAGCTTCAACATCCTGCAGATCCTGGTGATGTCCGGGGCGGTGGGGATCGCCGCGCTGAAGATCGGCAAGCCGGCCGAGCCGTTCCTGAACTTCATGCGCTCGGCCCTGGCGATCGTGCAGAAGATCCTGTGGTGGATCATCCGCCTGGCCCCGCTGGGCACCCTGGGGCTGATCGGCACGGCGGTGTCCACCTACGGGTGGGCCACGATGGGCTCCCTGGCGAAGTTCGTGCTGCTGCTGTACGTGGGCCTGGCGATCGTGGGCTTCGTGGTCTACCCGCTGCTGGCCCGGCTCAACGGGCTGTCCATCCGCCAGTTCTTCACCGGGGTGTGGCCGGCCGCGCAGATCGGCTTCGTCTCCCGCTCCTCGATGGGTACGATGCCGGTGACCCAGCGGGTGGCCGAGCGCAACTTCGGCGTGCCCCCGGCCTACGCCTCCTTCGCCGTGCCCTTCGGGGCCACCACCAAGATGGACGGGTGCGCGGCGGTCTACCCGGCGCTGGCGGCGATCTTCGTCGCCCAGTTCTACGGCGTGCCGCTGGGGATCACGGACTACCTGCTGATCGTGGTGGTCTCCGTGCTGGGCTCGGCGGCCACCGCCGGGACCACGGGAGCCACGGTCATGCTGACCCTGACCCTGTCCACCCTGGGCCTGCCCCTGGACGGCGTGGGGCTGCTGCTGGCCATCGACCCGATCATCGACATGGGCCGCACCGCCCTGAACGTGACCGGGCAGGCGCTGATCCCGGCGATCATCTCCCGCCGAGAAGGCATCCTGGACGAGGACCTCTACAACGCTCCGCGCTCGGCGGACTGGTTCGACTCCGATCTCACCGCCGCCCAGTGGGCGCAGGAGCACGGGGCGAACGCCGAGCAGACCGGGCAGGACGACGCCGTCGGGCCCCACGCCGAGCCCGCACGCCTGGGCTGATCCCGCCCGCCCGGGACGCCGCATCGAGGAGGTGCCCGCTTGCCCTCGGCCGCTAGGCTGGGGCGGGTGAGCACCTCCTCCCGCACGTCCGCGCCCGCCGACCCCTCCGGCTCCGTCGATCCCGATCGGCCCCTGCTGATCCTGGGCTCCCAGTCCCCCTCCCGCGCGCAGATCCTGCGCCAGGCCGGGCTGGAGTTCTCCGTCCTGGTCTCCGGGGTGGATGAGCCGGCAGCCGTGGAGGAACGGCGTCGGGCCCTCGGCCGGCAGCCCTCCCCCGCCGAGACCGCCGAGATCCTGGCCCGCACCAAAGCGCAGGCCGTGGCCGGGCTGCCGGAGGCCGCCGGGCACCTGGTGCTCGGCTGCGATTCCGTGTTCGAACTGGACGGGCGAGCCTACGGCAAGCCGGGCACCGGGCAGGCGGCACGCGAGCGCCTGCGGGCCATGTCCGGGCGCACCGGCATCCTGCACACCGGCCACTGGCTCGTGGACCGGCGCGACCTCGCTGCCCCGGCCGAGGGCACGGGGCTGTGCGTCAGCGCGCGTGTGTCCTTCGCCGCGATGACCCCGGAGGAGATCGACGCCTACGCCGCCACCGGCGAGCCGCTGTGGGTCGCCGGGTCCTTCACCCTGGAGGGGTACGGCGCCGCGTTCATCACCGGGGTCGAGGGGGACCCGCACGCGGTGCAGGGACTCAGCGTGCACGGGCTGCGCGAGCTGCTGGGCCGTCTCGGCGTGGGCATCCAGCGGCTGTGGCGCGCCCCCGAGCAGACTGCCTGAGCCGGCCCGCCGAATGCGGAGCACGGCCCGCGCGAGGCCC
Source organism: Rothia sp. BD8 (assembly GCF_044878465.1). Taxonomy (NCBI): domain Bacteria; kingdom Bacillati; phylum Actinomycetota; class Actinomycetes; order Micrococcales; family Micrococcaceae; genus Rothia; species Rothia sp. BD8. The sequence goes on from NZ_JANJES010000003.1 coordinate 127,945, forward strand.
CGGCGCTTAGGCAAATGCTGAGTCCAGAGACTAAGCTCGCGCTGAGGATGATAAGGAGTTTCCCCGTGACCGATACCGTGTCCGCGCCGCAGGCGACCCCCGCAACCCGCTACGCCAGCGGTCCCGTGACCAAGGTGCTCGTCGCCAACCGCGGTGAGATCGCGGTGCGCGTGATCCGCGCGGCCCGGGACGAGGGACTGCCCACCGTCGCGGTCTACGCCGAGCCGGACCGGGACGCCCTGCACGTCAAGCTCGCGGATGAGGCCTTCTCCCTGGGCGGGTCCACCGCCGCGGACTCCTACCTCGTCATCGACAAGATCATCGACGCCGCCCGCCGCTCGGGCGCCGACGCCGTGCACCCCGGCTACGGGTTCCTCTCCGAGAACGCCGACTTCGCCCGCGCGGTGCAGCAGGCCGGACTGACCTGGATCGGCCCCTCCCCGGAGGCCATCACCGAGCTCGGGGACAAGGTGGCCGCCCGGCACATCGCCGAGAAGGTCGGCGCCCCGCTGGTGCCCGGCACCAAGGACCCGGTCTCCGGGGCCCAGGAGGTCCTGGACTTCGCCGACGAGCACGGGCTGCCCATCGCCATCAAGGCCGCCTTCGGCGGCGGGGGCCGCGGGATCAAGGTCGCCCGCACCCGGGAGGAGATCCCGGAGCTCTACGACTCCGCGGTGCGCGAGGCCACGGCGGCCTTCGGGCGCGGGGAGTGCTTCATCGAGCGCTTCCTCGACTCCCCCCGCCACGTGGAGACCCAGTGCCTGGCCGATGCCCACGGCAACGTCGTCGTCGTCTCCACCCGGGACTGCTCCCTGCAGCGGCGCAACCAGAAGCTCGTGGAGGAGGCTCCGGCCCCGTGGCTGTCCGAGGAGCAGCTGAGCAGCCTGTACGCCTCCTCCAAGGCGATCCTCGCCGAGGCCCAGTACCAGGGGGCCGGGACCTGCGAGTTCCTCGTCGGGCAGGACGGGGTCATCTCCTTCCTGGAGGTCAACACCCGTCTGCAGGTGGAGCACCCGGTCTCCGAGGAGGTCTCCGGGCTGGACCTGGTCCGCGAGCAGTTCCGGGTGGCCCGCGGAGAGGAGCTGGGCTACGGGGACCCGGTGCTGCGCGGACACTCGTTCGAGTTCCGCATCAACGGGGAGGACCCGGGACGCAACTTCATGCCGGCCCCCGGCACCGTGGAGGTGCTCACCGTGCCCTCCGGTCCCGGGGTGCGCTGGGATTCCGGCGTGGTCCAGGGGGATGTGATCGGCGGGAACTTCGATTCCATGCTCGCCAAGCTCATCGTCACCGGGGCCACCCGCGAGCAGGCCCTGGAGCGCTCCCGCCGGGCCCTGGCGGAGCTGACCATCGAGGGGATGCCCACGGCCGCGACCTTCCACGAGGTGGTGGTCTCCGACCCGGCCTTCGCCCCCGCCGACGGCGAGCCGTTCTCCGTGCACACCCGCTGGATCGAGACCGAGTTCCACAACGCCATCGCCCCCTACGGAGGGGTGCCCGGCTCCGTGGATGAGGAGCAGGACGAGCGCGAGCGGGTGGTCGTGGAGGTCGGCGGCAAGCGCCTGGAGGTCCTGGTGCCGCACCTGGCCGGGGCCGGCGCCCCGGCGGCCAAGCCGGCCAAATCCCGCTCCTCCCGCCGCAGCCGGCAGTCCGCGGCCGCCGCGGCCAGCGGGGATGACCTGACCTCGCCCATGCAGGGCACGATCGTGAAGGTCGCCGTCAAGGACGGTGCGAAGGTCAGCGAGGGCGATCTGGTGGTGGTCCTGGAGGCCATGAAGATGGAGCAGCCGCTGACCGCGCACAAGTCCGGGAAGATCACCGGGCTGAAGGCCAAGCAGGGGGACACAGTCTCCGCCGGCGGGGTTATCGCGACCATCAAATAGCCCCTCCGCCGGGATCCAGTCTCAGGATGCGGAACGCGTTGTCCAGCCTGTGAGCACCGCTCTACGCTGATGACACCCCGTTCCCATGGGCCCCGTCACTCGCCGCACCCGGTGGGCGACGGGGCCCGATCGCACCTGTTGATCCGCAAGGAGAGGCCATGTCCTCCACCCTGGTCGCCGAGGAGTCCCCGGGCTCCTCCCCCGCCGAGACCGATCCCGTCGCGCGCGTGCCCAAGCACCGCATCATCACCGCCTCGCTCGTGGGCACCACGATCGAGTTCTACGACTTCTACGTCTACGCCACCGCCGCCGTGGCCGTGTTCCCCGCCCTGTTCTTCACCGGGGCCGACGACACCACCCGCCTGCTGGCCTCGATGGCGACCTTCGCCGCGGCCTTCTTCGGCCGGCCCATCGGCTCGGTGGTCTTCGGGCACTTCGGCGACCGGATCGGACGCAAGGCCACCCTGGTGGGGGCCCTGCTGACCATGGGGCTGGCCACCTTCCTCATCGGCCTGCTGCCCACCTACCACCAGATCGCCTTCTGGGCCCCGGCGATGCTGACCATCCTGCGCTTCGCCCAGGGCCTGGGCCTGGGCGGGGAGTGGTCCGGGGCGGCGCTGCTGGCCAGCGAGTACGCGGAGCCGGGCAAGCGGGCCCGGGCCGCGATGTGGCCGCAGCTGGGCGCCCCGTTCGGCTTCATCCTCGCCAACGGCTTCGTGCTGGGCTTGACCACCTGGTTCGGCTTCAACTCCGCCCGGGACGGGGCGGACCTGAGCCACCCGTTCATGGTGTGGGGCTGGCGGGTGCCCTTCCTGTTCTCCGTCGTCATGGTCCTGGTGGGCCTGTACGTGCGGGTGCGCCTGGAGGAGACGCCGGTGTTCCGCCGGGCGGCCCAGCGCGGGGAGAAGGTCAAGGCTCCGGTGGCCGAGGTGTTCCGGGTGGCCTGGCGCCCGATGATCCTGGGCACCTTCATCATGCTGTCCTGCTACGTGCTGTTCTACCTGATGACCGCCTGGATCCTGTCCTTCGGCATCGGCAAGCCGGCGCAGGGCGGGCTGGGGATCGGCTACCACACGTTCCTGAAGATCCAGCTGGCCGCGATCGTGTTCTTCGCGGTGTTCGTCCCGATCTCCGGGTGGCTGGCCGACCGCATGGGGCGGCGTCGGCAGCAGCTGATCACCAACGTGCTGATGGCGGTGTTCGGGCTGAGCTTCGGGCTGTTCATGGCACCCGAGCGCATCGGCACCGGCGAGGCCGCGAACATCGGCGGGATCATCCTGTTCCTGTCCGTGGGCATGGTGCTGATGGGCCTGTCCTTCGGGTCCATGTCCGCGTACCTGCCGGAGCTGTTCCCCACCAACGTCCGCTACACCGGCTCCGGGATCTCCTACAACGTCGCCTCGATCCTGGGAGCTGCGATCACCCCGTACGTGGCGGTGTGGCTGAACGCCCACGGCGGGGTCGCCGCGGTCGGCTGGTACCTCTCCGGAGCGGCCGTCGTGACCATCGCGGCGCTGCTGCTCTCCCACGAGACCCGGGATCTGGACCTGGACAGCGTGGGCGCGGCCCCCGCCGACCGCCGGGAGCGGCCCGAGCTGGCCGAGGAGCCGGTCGGCCTGGTCTGAGCCGACCTCGACTCAGAGCCGACGCCGACGAGGCACGGGACGGGCGGGGCACCTCCTTCGGGTGCCCCGCCCGTCCCGTGTGTGCGCGGATCCCCCGGCTCAGCCGGGCATCACGTGCAGGCGGCGGGCAGCCTCGGACAGGGACCCGGACAGGGAGGGGTACACGGTGAAGGTGTCCGCGAAGGAGTCCACGTGGATCTTGTTGTGCACAGCGAGGGACACGGCGAAGATCAGCTCCGAGGCGCGCGGACCCACCACGACCCCGCCGATCACGGTGCCCGAGTACTTGCGGGCGAAGATCTTCACGAACCCGTCCTCCACGGCCATCATCTTGGCGCGGGGGTTGGTGCCCAGCTTCAGCATCACCACATCCGCCTGGTACTTGCCCGCGCGGATCTCCGCCTCGGTGACCCCCACGGTGGCGATCTCCGGGGAGGTGAAGATGTTGGAGGCCACCCGGTGGGACTTCAGCGGGGAGACGGAGTCGCCCATCAGGTGCGCGATCGCGATGCGCCCCTGCATCGCGGCCACCGAGGCCAGCGGGAGCACGCCGGTGCAGTCCCCGGCGGCGTAGACGTTCGGAGCGGTGGTGCGCGAGACGCCGTCCACGGCGATGTGCCCGGACTCGGTGGTGCGCACCCCGGCGGCCTCCAGACCCAGGTCCGCGGTGTTGGGGATCGAGCCCACGGCCATGAGGCAGTGGGACCCGGCGACCTTGCGGCCGTCGTTCAGGGTCACCACCACCCCGTCCTCGGTGCGCTCCACGGCCTCGGCGCGCGAGCGCGGCATGACCTGCAGCCCGCGGCGCTCGAAGACGTCCTCCAGCACCTGGGCGGCGTCCTCATCCTCCCCCGGCAGCACCCGGTCCCGGGAAGAGACCAGGGTGACCCGCGAGCCCAGGCCCCGGTAGGCGGAGGCGAACTCGGCGCCGGTGACCCCGGAGCCGACCACCACGAGGTGCTCGGGGATGGTCTCCAGGCGGTACAGCTGGGTCCAGTTCAGGATCCGCTCCCCGTCCGGGGCGGCGGTGGGGATCTCCCGGGGGTGGGCCCCGACCGCCAGCAGCACGGCCTCGGCCTCCAGCTCGTAGCTGAGCCCGTCCGCGTCGGTGACCTGCACGGTGTGCGCGGACAGCAGCTTCCCGGTGCCGTCCACGACCTTGACCCCGGCCTTCTCCAGGGAGCGGCGGATGTCCTTGGACTGCTCGGCGGCCAGGCGCAGCAGGCGCCGGTTCACCTTGTCCATGTTGACCTCCAGCTCCACGAGCTCATCGCCCTTGCGGGTGCGGATGCCCAGGGCCGGAGCCTCGGAGAAGCGGTTCATGGTGTCCGCGGAGGCGATCAGCGTCTTGGAGGGCACGACGTCGGTCAGCACGGCCGAGCCGCCCAGGCCCTGGCGCTCGATGAGGGTGACGTCCGCCCCGAGGGTCGCCGCGACGAGGGCGGCCTCGTAGCCGCCGGGTCCGCCGCCGATGACGAGCAGGCGCTGGGGTGCGAAGGATTCGTTCTGGCTCACACGCCTCATCCTCGCGCATCCACGCCCTGTCACCAAACCTCCGCGCACGCCGCGCGCGGCCGTGGAGTGCGGGCCTGACGCGGGGCCCGGCTGATACCGTGGTGGGGTGAACGACGACGCCGCGCAGCTGCCCTCCTCGCACCCCGATTTCCCGCCGAACCGCGCCGCCCGCGAGGCCGCGGAACGCCTGGCCGAGATCACGGGGGTGCCCCGCCACGATGTGGCCCTGACCCTGGGCTCCGGGTGGGGGGAGGCCGCCGAGCTGATCGGGGAGACCACCCACGAGATCCCCGCGGACCAGATCCCCGGCTTCCATGCCTCCGGGGTCGCCGGGCACAGCGGGACCCTGCGCTCGATCCGCACCGAGGACGGGCGCCGCGCCCTGGTGATCGGCGCCCGCACCCACTTCTACGAGGGCCGGGGCGTGCACGCCGTCGTGCACGGGGTGCGCACCGCGGCCGCCGCGGGGGCCCGGACCATGATCCTGACCAACGGGTGCGGCGGCCTGCAGCCCGACTATGCCCCGGGCCAGCCCGTGCTGATCCGCGACCACCTCAACCTCACCGCGGCCTCCCCGCTGGTGGGGGCGCACTTCGTGGACCTCACCGACCTGTACTCCCCGCGGATCCGGGAGATCGCCCGGGAAGCGGATCCGTCCCTGGCCGAGGGCGTGTACCTGCAGCTGCCCGGACCGCACTACGAGACCCCCGCGGAGATCCGCATGGCCCGCACCCTGGGGGCGGATCTGGTGGGGATGTCCACGGCCCTGGAGGCCATCGCCGCGCGCGCCGCCGGCATGGAGGTCTTCGGGATCTCCCTGGTCACCAACCTGGCCGCGGGGATCTCCGCCTCACCCCTGTCCCACGAGGAGGTCCTGGCCGAAGGCCGGGCCGCCGGCCCCCGCATCTCGTGCCTGCTCGCGCAGATCGTGGCGGGCCTGAGCTCCTGATTCGGGCTCCGCACGAGCCACCCGCACACCGCCACCATCGAGGAGAGCACCGCCATGTCCGATCTCGCCGCCCTGACCGAGCAGGTCGACGGCTGGGTGGAGTCCGATCCGGACCCGGAGACCCAGCGGGAGCTGCTGGACCTGCTCTCCCGTGCCGAGGACGATCCCGCAGCCGCCCGGGAGCTGACCGAGCGCTTCTCCGGAACCCTGGGCTTCGGCACCGCGGGCCTGCGCGCGGCCCTGGGCGCCGGCCCGATGCGGATGAACCGCGTCGTCGTCGCGAAGGCCGCCCACGGGCTGGCCGCGTACCTGACCGGGCGGGCCGAAGAGGAGAGCTGGGGTGCGCCGCGCGCGGTCATCGGCTACGACGCCCGCCGCAAGTCCCAGGTCTTCGCCCGGGACACCGCCGCGATCTTCACGGCCGCGGAGATCGACGCGTACCTGCTGCCGCTGCCCCTGCCCACCCCGGTGCTGGCCTGGGCGCTGCGGCTGCTGAAGGCCGACGTCGGGGTCATGGTCACCGCCTCGCACAACCCGGCGCAGGACAACGGGTACAAGGTCTACCTCGGCGGGCACGCCGTGGACGCCGCCGGGGACGGAGCCCAGATCGTCCCGCCGTATGACGCCGAGATCGCCCGGTGCATCGAGGCGGCCCCCGATGCCGATCGGATCCCCCGGGCCGACGAGGGCTGGACGGTGCTGCCCGAGCGGATCGCGCGCGACTACGAGCACCAGGTCTGCGATCTGCTGCCGGGCTTCGCCCCCTCCCGCCGGGACCTGTCCGTGGTGCTGACCCCGATGCACGGGGTCGGCGGGGAGGTGGCCTCGATGGCCCTGTCCCGCTGCGGCTTCGACCAGCTGAGCGTGGTCCCGGAGCAGGCCCTGCCGGACCCGGCCTTCCCCACCGTCGCCTTCCCCAATCCGGAGGAGCCCGGGGCGATGGATCTGGCCCTGCGGCTGGCCGAGACCCGCGGGGCGGACCTGGTGATCGCCAACGACCCCGACGCGGATCGGGCCGCTTTCGCGATCCCCATCCCGGCCGACCGGGCGCAGGGGGTGGGGCGCATCAGCCCCGTCGCGCCGGACTGGCGGATCCTGCGCGGGGATGAGATCGGGGCGATCCTCGGGCAGGTCATGCTCGAGCGGATCCCGGCGGGTCAGGCCCAGTCCGCGGCCTTCGCCTCCTCGATCGTCTCCTCCCGGCTGCTCGGGGCGATGGCCGCGGCGCGCGGGGTGCGCCACGTGCAGACGCTGACCGGCTTCAAGTGGATCTCCCGGGTGCCCGGGCTGGTATACGGCTACGAGGAGGCGCTGGGCTACTGCGTGGCCCCGCAGCTGGCCCGGGACAAGGACGGCATCTCCGCGGCCCTGCTGCTGGCCGACTGCGCCGATCGGCTCAAGGGGCAGGGTCGGACCCTGCTGGACGTGCTGGATCGGCTGCACACCGAGCACGGGGTGCACGCCACGGACCAGCTCTCCGTGCGAGTCGCCCAGCTGGAGCTGATCCGGGAGATGATGCTGCGCCTGCGGGCGCAGACCCCGCGGCAGCTGGCAGGCTCCCCCGTGGTGGCCGTGGAGGACCTGCGGGACGGGCTGGCCGGCCTGCCGCCCACGGACGCGCTGCGGCTGCTGACCGGGGACGGCTCACGGGTGATCGTGCGGCCCTCCGGGACCGAGCCCAAGCTCAAGTGCTACCTGGAGACCGTGGAGCCGGTCTCCGGGGATCTCCCGGCCGCCCGCGCCCGGGCCGCCGAGCGTCTGGCCGCGGTGCGGGCGGATGTCGCCGCAGCCCTCGGGATATGATCTGGAACACAGGCCGTTGAGCATCCATCACCGCACAGAGACCGAGGACCCCATGGACACCGAACTCGCCGCCATCATCGACCACACCCTGCTCGCCCCGGATGCCTCCGCCGAGCAGGTGCGCCGCGTGTGCCAGGAGGCCATCGAGTACGGCTTCGCGGCCGTGTGCGTGAACCCCGTGTGGGTGCCGCTGGTCGCCGCGCAGCTGGCCGACGCCGCCCCCCGCACCTGCGCCGTCGTCGGCTTCCCCCTGGGCGCCAGCACCACGGCCTCGAAGGTCTTCGAGGCCCGCGAGGCCGTCGCGGAGGGGGCCCAGGAGATCGACATGGTCATCGACATCGCCACGGCGATCGCCGGGGACGAGACCGCGCTGACGGAGCAGATCCGCGCCGTGCACGAGGCCGTGGCCGAGGGCGGGGCGATCCTCAAAGTCATCATCGAGGCCTGCCTGCTCACCGACGAGCAGAAGACCCTGGCCTGCCGGGCCGCCGTGGCGGCCGGCGCGGAGTTCGTGAAGACCTCCACGGGCTTCTCCACCGGCGGGGCCACCGTCGAGGACGTGCGCCTGATGCGCGCCGCGGTCGGCCCCGACATCGGGGTCAAGGCCTCCGGCGGGATCCGCTCCCGCGTGGACGCCCTGGCCATGATCGGCGCGGGCGCGAACCGCATCGGCGCTTCCAAGGGCCCGGCCCTGGTCTCCGCGTCCTGACCTGCGCCCCGCCCCGGGGCCTCCCTATACTGGGGTCAGACGCATCACCCCGGTCTCGCGCGCACATCGCCATCCGATGCCGACGGCGGGACCCATCATCACGAGAAGGACGGAAGGCACCATGTCCAGCACCACCCACGCCGAGACCGGACGCACCGCGCAGACGGGGCAGCGCCGCGACGGCGCCACCCGGGTCCGCACCTACTCCGGTCAGGGGCACCTGGCCTCGAACATCCTGACCTTCATCCTGTGCTTCGCCTTGCTGTGCGGCTCCCTGGTGCTGTTCTCCTACTGGATCTCGGATCCCAAGGCCGGACCCGTGTTCGTCCTCGGTCTGGCCGCCTACGCGGTGACCTTCCTGATCCCGCTGTGGCTGCTCAACAGCGGCACCCGCAAGCACGCCGTGAGCGGGCGGGCCACCATGCAGGATCCCGCCTGATCCCAGCCCGACGCCGTCGCCTCGGCGCACGGCCGGGTGCGGCACCCGCGCGAAGGCCCCCTGACCGGATCCGGTCAGGGGGCCTTCGCGCACCCGGAGGAGCGGCGGACGAGCTCGCCGTCCGGGCGGGACGCGCGGGCGGCGAGCTCGCGCCGGGCGCTCAGGCGAGGATCGCGTCGATGAACTCCCGGACCCAGGCCAGGATCTGCCCGTCCACCAGATCCTTCCCGCCCACCGGCGCCGTCTTGGGCTTGGGCACCAGGATCTGCCGGGTCTCGGTGCCCGGCACAGGCTTCACGAGCGCCCCCGGATACATCCTCTCCAGGCGCATCCGCCGGGAGTCCGGCAGGTCCACCGGGTGGAAGCGGATCTTGGAGCCCATGGTCATGATCTCGCTCAGGCCCGCGGCCCGGGCGCGGATGCGCAGCCGGGCGATGGCCAGCAGGTTCCGGGCCGGCTCCGGCAGCTCGCCGTAGCGGTCGGCCAGCTCCGCGGCCACCTCGTCCACGGCCTCGTCGGTCGCGGCCGCGGCGAGGTTGCGGTAGGCCTCCAGGCGCAGCCGCTCCCCCGGCACGTAGTCGTGGGGCAGGTGCGCGTCCACCGGCAGCTCGATCTTCATCTCCGCCGGGGCCGCCTCCTCCTTCTCCCCGCGGAAGTCGGCCACGGCCTCGCCCACCAGACGCAGGTAGAGGTCGAAGCCGACCCCGGCGATGTGCCCGGACTGCTCCCCGCCGAGCAGGTTCCCGGCCCCGCGGATCTCCAGGTCCTTCATGGCCAGCTGCATCCCGGCGCCGAGCTCATTGTGGGCGGCCACGGCCTTCAGCCGCTCCAGGGCCACCTCCCCCAGCGGCTTCTCCGGCGGGTAGAGGAAGTAGGCGTAGGCCCGCTCCCGGCCGCGTCCCACGCGCCCGCGCAGCTGGTGCAGCTGGGACAGCCCGTAGTGGTCGGCCCGATCCACGATCAGCGTGTTGGCGTTGGAGATGTCCAGGCCGGTCTCCACGATGGTGGTGCACACCAGCACGTCGAAGCGCTTCTCCCAGAAGTCCACGATGATCTGCTCCAGCCGCGCCTCGCTCATCTGCCCGTGGGCGACGGCGATGCGCGCCTCCGGGACCAGTCGCTGCAGGTCCGCGGCGGTGCGGTCGATCGAGGAGACCCGGTTGTGCACGAAGAACACCTGGCCCTCGCGCATCAGCTCCCGGCGGATCGCGGCGGCCACCTGCTGGTCCGTGCTGGGCCCGACGAAGGTGAGCACCGGGTGGCGCTCCTCCGGCGGCGTCGCCAGGGTGGAGGTCTCCCGGATCCCGGTCAGGGACATCTCCAGGGTGCGCGGGATGGGGGTCGCGGACATCGCCAGCACGTCCACGTTGGTGCGCAGGGTCTTCAGCTTCTCCTTGTGCTCGACGCCGAAGCGCTGCTCCTCGTCGATGATCACCAGGCCCAGGTCCTTGAACTTCACGGCCTGGGAGAGCAGCCGGTGGGTGCCGATGACGACGTCCACGGAGCCGTCGGCGATCCCGGCCTCCACGGCCTGGGACTCCTTGGGCGTCTGGAACCGGGACAAGGTCGCCACCCGCACTGGGAAACCGGAGAACCGCTCGGTGAAGGTCTCGGTGTGCTGCTGGGCCAGCAGGGTCGTAGGCACCAGGATTGCGACCTGCTTGCCGTCCTGCACGGCCTTGAACGCGGCGCGCACGGCCACCTCGGTCTTGCCGTAGCCGACGTCCCCGGAGATCAGCCGGTCCATCGGCGTCTCCTTCTCCATGTCCGCCTTGACCTCGTTGATCGTGGTCAGCTGATCCGGGGTCTCGATGTAGGGGAAGGCGTCCTCCAGCTCCCGCTGCCAGGGGGTGTCCGGGGCGAAGGCATGCCCGCGGGAGGCCATGCGCGCGGAGTACAGGCGGATCAGGTCCGCGGCGATCTCCTTGACGGCCCTGCGCGCCCGGGACTTGGTCTTGGCCCAGTCCGAGCCGCCCATCTTGGACAGGGTCGGGGCGTCCCCGCCGACGTAGTTGGTGACCTGGTCCAGCTGGTCCGTGGGCACGAACAATCGGTCCTTCGGGGCCCCGCGCTTGGCCGCGGCGTACTCCAGGACCAGGTACTCCTTCATCGGCTTGGGCTGACCGGGCTTGACCATGGCCCCGGCGATGGGCCGCTGGATCAGCTCGACGAAGCGGCCGATGCCGTGCTGCTCGTGCACCACGTAGTCCCCGGCCTTCAGGGCCAGCGGGTCCACGGCGTTGCGACGGCGCTTGGCCGGCAGCTTGCGCATGTCCCTGGTGGTGTACGGGCTGGCCCGCCCGAGCACGTCCGCCTCGGTGAGGAAGGCGATCTTCGCCTCCTCGAGCACGAAGCCGGTGCCGTGGGCGGCGGTGGTCAGGGCGATGACCCCGGGAGCCGGAGGTTCGGTGAGGTCCTCGTGGATCGCGGCCGGCAGGTCGGCCTCCCGGAACAGCTCGGCCAGGCGCTTCAGCGGTCCGGGGCCCTCGGTCACCGCGACCACCTGCCACTGCTCGCGCACGTGCTGGGCGACGACGTCGAGCAGGGCCTGCACGTCCCCGGCGAAGGTCAGGGGTGCGCGCACCGCGATGGTGAGGGTGTCGGCGTCGTCCTCGATGGCCTCGTCCACGCCCAGGCTCGTGATGGCCCACCAGCCGATCCCGGCCTCCAGGGCCTGGGCCCGGGCCTCGGCGACGTCCATGAAGGAGCCCGCGGCCAGGCCCGTCTCCTGCAGGTCGATGGGCGCGGCCTGCCCGTCGGAGGCCTGCTCCCATGCGGCCAGCAGGAACTCCTGATTGGTGGCCACCAGATCCGCGGCGCGGGTGCGGATCCGCTCCGGCTCGCACAGCACCGCCAAGGAGCCGGCCGGCAGGGAGGCGACGAGGGTGGTCATGGCGTCCACCAGCAGCGGCGCGAGGGACTCCATGCCCTCCACGTAGATGCCGCCGGCGATCCGCTCGAGCATGGACTCCGCGCCCGGCAGGGAGTCCTTCAGCTTCGCGGCCCGGGACATCACGGCCGGGGTGATGAGGATCTCCCGGCACGGCGGGGCGATCAGCTCCTGCGGGTCCCGCCCGTGCTGGGGGGTGAAGGTGCGCTGATCCGCAACGGCGAACCACCGCATCTGCTCGACCTCATCCCCGAAGAACTCGATGCGCACCGGGTGGTCCTCCACCGGGGAGAACACGTCCAGGATGCCCCCGCGCACCGCGAACTCCCCGCGGCGGGTCACCAGATCCACCCGGGAGTAGGCGGCATCGTACAGGGCCTGCACGGTCTGCTCGAAGTCCCGCTCCTCCCCCACGGCCAGGCGCACCGGGCGCATCGCGTCCAGGGAGGCGGCGATGGGCTGGAGCACGGAGCGGATGGGGGCGATGACCACCCGCGTGCCATCCCGCTCCTCGGCCAGCCGGCGCAGCACGGCCAGGCGCTGGCCCACGGTGTCCGAGCGCGGGGAGAGCCGCTCGTGCGGCAGGGTCTCCCACGCAGGGAAGCGGGTCACGGCCTCCTCCGGCAGGTAGGAGCCCAGGACCGCTTCCAGGTCCTCGGCCTCCCGGTCCGTGGCGGTCACGGCCAGCACGACGGGCGCGTGTCCGTCCGCGCGCCCGCTGGCGGCGTCCGCGGCGGCCAGGCCGTCCGAGATCTGCGCGACCAGCGGGGCGCGCAGCCCCTCGGCGGCGCCGATGACCGTCTCCGCGGAGCGCTGCGCGGCGGGCACGGAGGCCTGGCGCAGCACGTTGGCGAAGGTGGGCTCCTGGGACAGCGCGGTGCGCAGACCGGTCAGGCTCATGGTGTCGGAATCCTCACGAGGGCGGGCGAGCGGAAACGGGGAACCTCACCAGGCTAGTCCCCGTCCCGCGGCGCGGGAACGGGATTGCTCGCCCGGCGAACGGCGGGACGGGCGGCGCCCGGGCGGGCGCAGCCGTGATCGGATGCACGTCCCAGGCGTGGCGTCTGCCGGTTTGGAGTAGCATCATGGGCACTGGAACAACTGAATACTGCGGTGCCCGCGAGCTCGGGGGAGCTCAGGGCGCCGTCTGTCGCATCATCTAGGGGGAAGAATGCGCAGGAGCATCATCGCTCAGCACCCGTCGACGCCGTCTGCGTCGGCTCATCCACATCTCACCGCCGCCCCGCGGGGCGGGTCCGCCCGCGTGCGGGGACGCGCCCGGGCGGCGCTGCCGCTGTGCGCCGGGCTGGCGCTGGCCGGCCTCGTCGTCGGTCCGGCTCAGGCGGATCAGGACGCCGCGGCCCCGGCCGCGCAGTTCGCGCCCAGCACGCCGAGCAAGCACATGCGCCAGGACGGCGCCCGCGTGCTGTCCACCGTGGACCTGCCCGGCCCGCTCACCGACCTGCGTCTGGGCGACTCGCCGCTGGACGCCCAGCTGGACTGCTCCAGCCTCACCGTGCAGCAGGGCGCCAGCTCACAGGGACGGCTGCCGGAGGCCTGGAGCACGGTGCGGCCCTCCGCGGTGGACTGCCGGGACTCCGGGTTCGTCCTGGGCCTGCCGGACGTTCCCGAAGGGCAGGTGCTGCGCATCACCTACAGCGCCACCCACGCCCCCGGGGCCACCGAGGCCCTGAACCGCTACGAGGTGAGCAGCCGGGAGGCCAGCGGCGCCTACACCGCGACCCTGGCGCTGACGGCGCCGGACAGCGTGCCCGGACCCAGCGCCAGCCCCTCCCCGTCGGCCACCACCCCGACCGGCCCGCAGCCCACGCCCTCGGCGACGGCCACCCCGTCCCCGAGCGCCTCCGCCACGCCGTCGGCCACTCCGTCGCCCCGTGCCACGCCCTCCGCGTCGAGCACGCCGTCGGAGGCGGCCACGCCCTCCGGCGCGAGCACGCCCTCACCCTCGGCCAGCACCTCCGCCGTGCCCTCCGCTCCGGTCACCCCGGAGGCCGGGGGCTCGAGCACGCCCTCGGCCTCCGCCAGCACGGCCGCGGCCCCGGCGCCCACCTCCGCCGGCCCCGGGGATCGCATCCCGACCCTCGGCGAGCAGGCCCAGCCCGCGGCCGGCACGACCGCGGAGCAGCCGACGTCGAGCACCGCGCCGTCCGGTGAGCGGCTGGCCTCCACCGGCGCCGCCGTCACCGGCTGGAGTATCCTCGGCGTCGGCCTCCTGGCCCTGGGCGGGGCCCTCCTGGTCCTCGCCCGCCGGCGTCGGCTGAACCGCCGGGACGCCTGAGGCCGTCCTCCGGACGCGGCGGCGGGCGGGGCCCGCCGCCGCACCCGGACTCGGGCCTCCGCCGGGAGCCCGCCGGTCATCGCCGGCATCACCGCTCGCGCACCGGGCGCCCCTCCCCGCCGCACGACCGGCCGGGAGCCGGCCATCGCATCACATCGCACGTCTTCTCAGGGGGAATCCATGACGGAGCACCACCATCCCGTCGCCCGCACCCGCCGGATCGCGGTCGGGGTCCTGATCCTGGCCCTGGTCCTCGGGTTCGGTCTCTGGTGGGCGCTGGCCCGCACCGGAGCGGACCACGAGGCCGGCGACGCCGAGGCATCGGAGACGGCCGCGGCCTCCGCGGATCCCTCCCACCCGTCCGCGCAGGCTTCGGCCTCCCCGCAGCCCTCGGCCCCGGCCACCGCGATCGCCGATCCCGAGGCCCCCAAGGACAGCTTCACCGACGCCCCCGCCCCGCAGGACGCCGAACCCCAGGCCCTGGACGCCGCCCTGGCCGCCCAGGAGAAGGCCGCCGGGAAGCAGGCCCAGGAGACCGAGGACTCCGCGGACGCTGGGGAAGCGGACCCGGAGGAATCCGCGCCCGGCGCGCAGGAGCTGGCCCAGCACCTCAGCGGGTCCGCCCTGGAGGAGGCCCTCGCGGAGCTCAGTGAGGCGCGGGCCAACGGCTGGCGCATCGAGGGGCGGCCCCGCGTGGTCGGGCAGCCCCGGATGCGCACCCTCGAGCACGACGGCGCCCCCGCCCGCCAGCTGGCCGTCTGCCTGGACTCCAGCGACGTGAAGGTCCTGGACCAGGCCGGCAAGACGCTGGGCACCGGCTCCGGACCGGAGCGGGTCCTGAATCTCTACACCCTCGTCCAGCAGGACGGCACCTGGATGGTCGCCGAACACGCCCTGCCAGCGGACACCGCCTGCTGAGCCGAAGCCCGGCCACCGCGCTCGGGCCCCGGGCCCGCCGGCCCGGCCCCCACGCTGCACACCCATCACACACCACCTCACCCGAAACGAGGCCCCCATGTCCCGACTCCTCTCCGGCCGCCGCCGGAACCACCCGGCCGAGTCCTCCTCGGCCCCTGGCCGCCGCCTGCGCCTGAGCGCCGCCGGAGCCCTCGCCCTGCTGGTGGCCCTGCCCCTGGGCGCCGCCCCGGCCACCGCCGCCCCGTCCGAGGCGGATGGCCGTTCCCAGGAGACCGCCGCGGCCTCCTGCTGGGAAATCAAGCAGAACGACCCCTCCGCGAAGTCCGGGACCTACTGGCTGTGGACCCCGCAGCTGCCGCAGCCGCAGCAGTTCCACTGCGACCAGGAGACCGACGGCGGCGGCTGGGTCATGATCGGGCGCGGCCGCGAGAACTGGAAGGAGACCTACGCCGGCACCGGCTCCGCCCAGGACATCGCGGAGACCCCGGACGGCACCGGCGCCTTCTCCACCGCCCAGCTGCCCTCCACCACCGTGGACGCCCTGCTGAACGGGCAGGCCCCCACCGAGCTGTCCGACGGCATCCGCCTGCGGCGGGCCCTGGACACCTCCGGCAGCCAGTGGCAGGAGGTGCGGATGCAGCGCAAGTACTCCCCGCGCTGGACCTGGACCTTCCGCTCCCAGACCCCCCTGACCTCCTTCTCCTTCGACAACCCCTCCTCCGGCAGCTCCTGCAGCTGGTGGCAGATCTTCTGCGGCAGCGGCTCCTCGTACGGCTCCGACTACTCCACCTCGCGCCCCACCGCGGATCAGACCACCGAGTACTTCGGCCAGCCCGGCAACCGCGCCTACAACCGGGTGCTCTTCCGGGAGTCCAAGGACCAGGGCTACGTGACCGGCTTCGGCTACGACCGTAGCGTGCGCCCCGGATCCGTCTCCTCCGGCGTCGGGCAGAACCCGTCCTCCTACCTCTGGTCCGAGACCAACGGCTGGGCCCAGCCCTTCACCCAGATGTACCTGCGCCCCAAGGTGCGCAGCAGCGACCTCGCCGGTCTGCAGACCGCCGAGAACGGCTCCTACACGGCCTCGGACCGCCGCGAGTTGCCCAACAGCGGCGCGGAGAAGACCTCCTGGGGCGCCACCGGCTACGCCAACGGCACCCGCACGGAGATGAACACCCAGGTCCAGGCCTTCGCCGAGGTGGACGGCACCGTCTTCGTGGGCGGGAACTTCGCCAAGCTCAACCGCGGATCCGATGCCGGCGAGAGCTTCGACCAGTCCTACCTGGCCGGTCTGGACCGGGACACCACCGCTCCCCGGCAGGAGTTCCGCCCCCGCCTGGACGGGCAGGTCAAGGCCATGGCCGTCGTGGACGGCAAGCTCGCCATCGGCGGGGAGTTCACCCACGTGAACGGCGAGGACCGTCCGGGCTTCGCCGTGCTGGACCCGCGCACCGGAGCGCTGGATCCCGCCTGGTCGGACGTGCGCCTGGAGAACCGCACCAAGACCGGCGTGGTGCAGGTCAAGGCGATGGACGTGCGCGAGGGCTCCCTGTACCTGGCCGGCGCGTTCACCCACACCACCGGACCGGACACCCCAGCCGTCTGGGCGCGCAACGCGGTGCGCATCGGCATCGCCGACCGGAAGCCGGACCGGAACTGGAACCCCAACTTCAACGGCACGGTCAACGGCATCGGCGCCAGCACGGACGGCGAGCGCGTCTACGCCGCCGGGTACTTCAGCCGCTCCAAGGACAGCTCCGCCTTCCGCCTGGCCGCCGTGAACGCCTCGGACGCCGTGCAGCCCCGGGAGTGGAACTACAAGCCCAGCTACACCCCGGCCTCCCCGGATCAGGTCATGTGGGGCTTCCAGTTCGACGTCCAGGACACCGATGAGGGCCAGGTCTGGGTCGGCGGCACCGAGCACATGCTGCACCGCTACGACTCCCGGACCCTGCAGCGCACCGGCTCCAACATCACCCGCGACGGCGGGGACTTCCAGTCCCTGTCCTCCTCCGGGCGCACCCTGTACGGCTCCTGCCACTGCGGGGATTGGACCTACCAGGGCGCCCAGTACCACTCGCAGAACGACTCCGCCTGGGATGTGGCCGATGAGATCAGCCTGATCGGCGCCTGGGATGAGCAGACCGGGAGCTACCTGCCCGAGTTCAACCCGGATCTGAAGGGCCCCGGCGGCTGGGGCGTGTGGTCCAGCTTCACCGACTCCCGCGGGGTCCTGTGGGCCGGGGGCAGCCTGGATCGCTCCGTGTCCGTGTCCGGCTCCTCTCAGTGGAGCGGCGGATTCGTCCGCTTCGCCCCCCGGGATGTGCAGCCGCCGGCCGTGCCGCAGTCCGTGGCCGTGACCGCCGGTGAGCGCGACGCCGTCACCTGGGCCCCCGTGGCCGAGAAGAACGTCACCTACCAGGTCCTGCGCGACGGCAGGGTGATCGGCTCCACCCGGGAGAACCGCCTGGAGGTCTCGCATCGAGACGGCGCCCGGTACGCGGTGCGAGCCATGGACTCGGCCCAGAACCACTCGGCCACCCTGGTTCCCGTCGCCGCCGGGCAGAAGCCGGAGGAGGAGCAGACCCCGGAGCCCACGCCCACCCCCGAGGAGCAGACCTCCGCCTCCCCGGAGGAGCAGCCCAGCCCCTCGGCCTCCGAGCAGGCCTCCGCCGAGCCCGAGCCGAGCGCCTCCGCCTCCCCCGAGGAGCAGACCACGGCCGAGCCCACCCCCTCCGCCACCGAGCAGCCGCGGGAGACCGCGCTGGTCGAGGAGTCCGACGAGTGGGAGTACCGCCAGGCCGAGACCGCCTCGGATCCCTCCTGGAACACCGATGATCCCGCGCAGGAGGACGGGTGGCACCGGGGCACCGCTCCCCTGGGCTGGGGCTCGAAGGATCTGGGCACCACCCTGGAGCGCGCCGCCTCCAAGCCGCTGACCACCTACTACCGCAAGACCGTCCGGCTGGAGAAGGGCCACGGGGATCTCCGGCTGCGGACCTGGGCCGATGACGGCCTGCTGCTCACGGTCAACGGCAAGGAGGTGCGCCGGGAGAACCTGCCCGACGGGAAGATCACCCTGAGCTCCTATGCCACCGCCGCTCCCCGCACGGGCGCGGCCCGAAAGAGCCCGATCACCGTGACCATCCCCGCCGAGGATCTGCCGGAGGAGGGGGAGATCGTGCTGGGCGCCGAAGTCCACGCCAACTACCGCTCCACCCCGGATTCCAGCTTCGGCCTGACCGCCGCGCTCCTCGCGCCCGCGGGTGCCGCCGAGGATCAGGAGGACGCCCGATGAGCCGCTCCCAGACCGACCGTCCCGGCTTCGCCGAGACCCTCCGAGCCCTCAACGGCGCCCAGAAGCCCGGGCACGGCGTGCCCGCCTACACCCGGTGGGTCAACCGCCGGGCGGCCCGGGTCTTCGCGGCCGGCGCCGTGGCGCTGGGGATCGGCCCCAACGGGGTCACCGCGGTCTCCGCTCTGCTGTCCGCCGGGGCCATCGCGGTGCTGCTGCTGGCCGATCCCACGGTGCTCACCGCCGTGATCGCGGCCCTGCTGTTCGCCCTGGGATACGCGATGGACTCCGCCGACGGCCAGGTGGCTCGGGTCACCGGGGCCTCCTCGCCCGGCGGGGAGTGGCTGGACCACGTCGTGGACTCCGTGCGCGTGCCCGCCATCCACCTGACGGTGGCCGTCGGGTTCCTGCGCCACCCCGAGCACTTCCCCGGCCACGGCTGGGGCTCGGCCTGGATGCCGCTGCTGTTCTGCGTGGTGGCGGTGGGCCACTTCATGAGTCAGATCCTCGCCGAGCAGCTGCGGCGCACCCGCCGCACCGCCGCGCCCTCCTCGGGCGGGACGCTGCGCTCCTTCCTGAACCTGCACATGGACGCGGGCACGCTGTGCTGGATCTTCCTCCTGTGGGGCTTCGGCACCGTGTTCGTCATCGCCTACGGCCTGCTGCTGGCCGCGACCGTCCTGACCGTGGCCGTGTCCATGCGCCGCAAGTACCAGTCCCTGAACACCCCGGGAGATCCCTCATGAGCAACCTGCCCCGCGTCACCGCGGTGATCGCCACCATCGGACGTCCGGAGCTGCTGCGCCGGGCCGTGCGCTCCCTGCTCGCCCAGGACTACCCGGGGGAGGTCGAGGTGATCGTCTCCTACGACCACATCGCCATCGACCCCCTCGAGGACGTGGCGGTGCCCGCCGGGCGCACCCTGCGCACCGTCGCCAACCAGCACCGCCAGGGGCTGGCCGGCGGACGCAACACCGGGGCGCAGCTGGGCACCGGGGAGCTGATCGGGTTCTGCGACGATGACGACGAGTGGCTGCCCGGCAAGCTCGACGCGCAGGTGCGGCTGTGGCGCGAGCACCCGGAGGCCGCGGCCGTGTCCTGCTCGGTGCTGCTGCGCAGCGACGGACGGGACCATCGGATGCTCGCCCCCGCCCGCGCCGAGTTCGAGGACCTGCTGCGGGACCGGGTGGCGGCCCTGCACTCCACCTCCACCATCTACCGGCGGGAGGACCTGCTGCCCGGCGGGGCCATCGGCCCCTTCGACGAGGAGCTGCCCGCCTCCTACGGGGAGGACTACGACTTCCTGCTGCGCACGGCCCGCACCGGCCCCATCCTCAGCGTCACCGCTCCCCTGGTGCGGGTCCTGTGGGATCGTCCCTCCTTCTTCGCCCGCCGCTGGGAGAACATGGCCGCCGGTCTGACGTACCTGCTGCGCAAGTTCCCGGAGTTCGAGTCCAGCCCGCGCGGGCTGGCCCGCATCGCCGGGCAGGTGGCGTTCTGCCACGCCGCCGCCGGACACCGCGGCCGGGCGCGCACCTGGGCGCGGGCGGCCCTGCGCCGGGATCCCCGCCAGCTGCGCGCTTGGGCCGCCCTGGTGGTGGCCGCCGGCGTCATCTCCGGGGAGACCCTGGTGCGGTGGGTGGAGAAGACCGGGAAGGGGCTGTGACCCCTTGACCGCATCCGCCGCCGTGCGCCCCGCCGCCGAGGCCTCCGCTGCCCGCCCCCGTCCTGCCGCCGGCGGGCGGGCCCTGCCGGCGTGGCCGCTGCTGGGTCTGATCTGGGGCTACCCGGTCCTGTGGGCGCTGGGGCTGTCCCAGTTCGCCCCCACGGTCCTGTGCCTGCTCATGCTCGCGCTGCTCCTGCTGCGCGGGCACCTGCGGGTGCTGCCCGGCCTGTGGGCCTGGGGGGCGCTGCTGCTGTGGATGCTGGGCTCGACGGCGATGCTCGGCTCGGCCACGGACCTGATCGGCTGGGGCATGCGCTTCACCGTCGTGCTCAACGCCGGGATCTGCGCGCTGTACTACGCCAACGCCCGCGAGACCCTCGGCCCGGATGCGGTGCTGCGTGCCCTGTCCGGGCTCTGGGCGGCCTGCGTGCTGCTGGGCTGCCTGGGCCTGGCCTTCCCCGAGGCGCGCCTGAGCACCCCGATGGGCGCCATCATGCCCGGCGGGCTGCTGTCCAACGACCTCGTGCACGACTACGTCGCTCCCCGCCTGACCGAGACCCAGCAGCCGTGGGGCGCTCCGGCCCCCTACATCCGCCCCTCCGCACCGTTCGTCTACGCCAACAGCTGGGGACTGGCCTACGCCCTGCTCACCCCGGTGGTGGTGGCCCGCCTGCTGCGCGGGGCGCGGCTGCGCGTGGTCCTCTGGTACGCGGGCCTCGGCGCGCTGTCCGTGATCCCGGCCCTGGCCTCCAGCAACCGGGGCATGTTCCTCGGGCTGGGTCTGTGCGTGCTGACCGTCTGGATCCGGGCCGGACTGCGCGGCCGGTGGGCCGCGGTGGCCGCGGGCGGGCTGGGGCTGCTGGCCGCCGGCATCGCCCTGTTCGCCTCCGGCGCCGCGGGCTCCGTGCTCGCCCGCCAGGAGTACAGCGACTCCACGGGCGGGCGCAGCGCCCTGTACCGGGCCACCTGGGAGCGCTCCCTGGAATCTCCCCTCCTGGGCCACGGCACCACCCAGATGGAGCCCTCCGTCGGCGTCTCCCTGGGCACCCAGGGCTACCTCTGGACACTCCTGTTCTGCTACGGGTTCGTCGCCGCGGCCCTGTTCCTGTGGTTCCTGCTGGGCGCGGTGCTGCGCTGGGCGCGGCCCGTGGGCACCAGCGGCCTCTGGCTGCACGCCGTGCTGGTCTCCTGCTGCCTGATGTTCGTCTTCTACTCCTTCGACACCATGCAGATGATCACCCTGCTGCTCCTCACTGCCCTGCTGGGCCGCGCCCGTCTGGACGGTGATCCGCTGTGAGCACCCGCCGTCCCTCCCTCGCCCGCTCCGGGGCCCTGTCCTCGGTGTTCGTCCTGTACGGGGCCGCCGCGGCCTTCGCCGCCTCGCTGATCGTCTCCAACGCGATCGGCGAGCGCGGGGCCGGCAGCTTCTTCAACATCATGGCCCTGTTCACCATCGCCACCTCCTTCAGCGTCTTCGGCGCGGACACCGGCCTGGTGCGCACGGTCTCCGCCCAGACGGCTCGCCCCGGCGGCACCCCGGTGCGCGATCTCGTGCGCTTCGCCGCCGGGCCCGTCCTGCTGCTGTCCGCGCTCACCGGTCTGGCCGGGGTGGCGTGGAGCCTGCTGGCCCCCGACGCCGGGGAGGCCACCCGCACCGCGGTGCGCATCGCCGCGCCCTTCCTCGTGCTGGCCGCGGCCATGACCCTGGTCTTCGGCGTCCTGCGCGGGGACCAGCAGGTGGTGCGCTTCACCGCCCTGCAGAACGGACTGCTGCCCACCCTGCGCGTGGGCGCCGTGGGGGCGGCCGTCCTGCTGGGCGGGTCCATGGGGCTGCTGGCCGCGGCCTGGACGGTGCCCGTGCTCGTGGTGCTGGCCGTGGGCCTGCCCCCGGTGCTGGGAATCCTGCGCCGGGACGACGCCCGCCACCAGCCCGGGGTCCCGGCCTCCGAGCACCGGGAGACCCGAGCCTCCTTCTGGAGCTTCAGCTCCGCCCGAGGGGTGGCCGCCCTGGTGGAGGCCGTCCTCGAATGGGTGGACGTGATCGTGGTCGGGGCGGTGATGGGCCTGGCCGCCTCCGGGATCTACGGGGCGGTGAACCGGTGCGTGCGCGTGGGAGTCATGGTCGAGCACACCGCGCGCGTGGTCACCGGACCGGCCATCAGCGCCGCCCTGGCCTCCGACGCCCTGGAGCGGGCCCGCCGGATCTTCGTGGACACCACGCGGGCCCTCGTGATGCTCGCCTGGCCGTTCTACCTGACGCTCATGCTCTTCGGCCCCGGGATCCTCGGGATCTTCGGTGCCGGCTTCCCCCTGGGCGCCCAGGCTCTGGTGATCATCTGCCCGGCCATGATGCTGGCGATGTCCGCCGGCGGCGTGCAGTCCGTGCTGCTGATGGCCGGGCGCTCCCGGTGGCAGCTGTACAACAAGCTCTCCTCGCTGGCCGCGGCCGTGGCGCTGAACCTGACGCTGGTCCCCCTGTGGGGGCTGCGCGGGGCGGCTACGGCCTGGGCCGCCGCCGTGCTGATCGACTGCGGTCTGGCCGCCGAGCAGGTGCACCGGCGCCTCGGCATCCGCGCCCGGCCCGCCGAGCTGCTGCCCGCCGCCGGCCTCGCCCTGGGGGTGGTGGGCCTGGGCGGGCTGCTGGTCCGCCTGCTGCTCGGCCCCGGCCTGGTGGGGCTGCTCGTGCACGCCGTCGCCGTGTGCGGGGCGTACCTGGCGCTGCTGTGGATCCTGCGCCGACCCCTCGGCCTGGAGGCCTTCCTCTCCGCCCGCCGACGCACCGGATGAGCCGAATGCCGATGCCCGACCCCCGAACCGACCCTCCCGTCCCCGTACCTCCTGGAGAACCGATGACCATCCGCCCCGCTCCCGCCTCCGCCGAGGCCGTTCCCACCGCCGGCGAGCAGGCCCGCCGCGTGCTGCGCCGGTGGCCCACCCTGCTCCTCGTCTGGGGCCTGGTCCTGCTCCTGGCCCTGCTCCTGGGTC
Source organism: Rothia sp. BD8 (assembly GCF_044878465.1). Lineage (NCBI taxonomy): Bacteria > Bacillati > Actinomycetota > Actinomycetes > Micrococcales > Micrococcaceae > Rothia > Rothia sp. BD8. Next base: position 150,921 of record NZ_JANJES010000003.1, read on the forward strand.
TGCTGACCCCGCGCAGCTACACCGCCTCCACGGAGGTCCGGGTGGATCCGCTGAGCTCCGTGGTCACCGCCGCCCCGTCGGCCGGCCAGAAGGTGGAGATCGCCACCGAGCGCAAGATCGCCGCCTCCGAGGAGGTGGCCCGCCGCGCCCACGAGCAGGAGAAGCGCTTCGGCACCCAGCAGCTGCGCTCGCACGTCTCGGTCTCCTCGGACACCGGCACTTCCGTGCTGACCTTCGAGGCTCACGCCGAGGACGCCGGACAGGCCGCGGACATGGCCGACGCCCTGGCCCAGGCCTACCTCGACCAGCGGGCCGAGGACGTGGACCAGGCCGTGGACGAGGCCGTGCGGCACCTGGACGAGCAGATCGGCGGACTCTCCCCCGAGGCGGACGAGCAGCAGGTGCGCCGGCTGCGCGAGGCCCGGGCCCAGGCCCTGGCCGCCCCGCGCCAGGCCGGCGCCGTGATCACCCCGGCCGATCAGGACGAGCACTCCTCCTCCCCCGGCCTGGCCTACTACCTGCTGGCCGGGCTGATCGGCGGCTTCCTCCTGGGCGTGGTGGCCGCCGCGGTGCGGGACCGCACCGATCCCCGGGTCGCCTTCCCCGACCGGGCCGCCCAGATCCTGGACGCCGAGGTCCTGGAAGCCGACGCGCAGGACCTGCCGGAGCAGACCGCGCTGCTGTGGCGCCGGTGGGGCCTGCGCCCCGGCGTGCAGCCGGGCTCCGCGACCGTGCTGAACCTGCCCGCCGACGAGTCCATCGGGTGGCTGGTGGCCGATTCCCTCCAGGAGACCAGCGGGGCCGAGACGCACCACCTGAGCCTGACGGGGGTGGACGCCCGCACCGCCGAGGAGCTGGACCGCAGCCAGCGCCTGATCCTGGCGCTGAGCCCCACCACCCGGCGTCGCGCCCTGCGGCGCCTGGCCGCCGCCTGCCGCCGCGCGGACCTGGAGGTGGACGCCGTCATCCTGCTCCGCTGATCCGCTGAACCGCCGCCTCACCGCCTCCGAAGGAGAACCACCATGAAGCTCATGCTCGTCGCCTCTGCCGGCGGCCACCTCGCCCAGCTGCTGGCGCTCAGGTCCCTGTGGGAGCACCACGACCGAGCGTGGGCCACCTTCCGCCTGCCCGAGGTGGAAGCCGCCCTCAGCGGGGAGACCGCCTACTGGGTGCACCACCCCACCACCCGGAACCTGCCCAACGCCGTGCGCAACCTGCGCCTGGCCTGGCGCTCCCTGCGCCGGGAGCGACCCGACGCCGTGATCTCCACCGGCGCCGCGGTCTCCGTCTCCTACTTCATCGCCGCCCGCCTGCTGGGCATCCCGACGGTGTTCATCGAGGCCTACGACCGCATCACCATGCCCACGCTCAGCGCCCGCCTGTGCTACCCGTTCTGCGACCTGTTCGTCGTGCAGTGGGACCAGCAGCAGGAGGCGTTCCCCGAGTCCGTCAACATCGGCGCCGTGCTGTGAGCGCGCCGTCCGAGGAGGTTGCCATGTCCGCCGCAGAACCCGTGACCGATCCCGCCGTGCGGGAGTACGACCTCGTCGTCTCCCTCGGCACCGACCACCACCCCTTCGACCGGCTCCTGGACTGGTGCGAGGACTACGCCCTCGCCCGGCCGGGCACCCGGTGCCACATCCAGCACGGCTTCACGAAGGCGCCGCAGCGCTGCACCGGGGTGGAGCGGATGCCGCGCGAGCAGCTGCTGGAGACCTACCGCGGCGCCGCCGCCGTGCTCGTGCAGGGCGGCCCCGGCTCCATCCTCGACGCGCGGGAGGCCGGCATCGTGCCCGTGGCCGTGCCCCGGCGCCAGGACCTGGGCGAGGTGGTGGACGACCACCAGATCCAGTTCACCCGGATCATGGCCGAGCAGGGCGAGGCCGTCATGGCCACCTCCCGGGAGGAGCTGTTCGACGCCCTGGACCGGGCCCTGGCCCAGCCCGAGGCCTTCCGCACGGCCCCGCGCCTGCCCCAACCGGAGCAGGCCGCCCGCAAGCTGGAGGACTCGCTGACCACGCTGCTGGAGGCCCCGAGCCCGCCCCGCCGGCGCTTTCCCCGGCGGCTGATGCAGCTGCTCTCCCGCCCCGTCCGCCCGCTTCCCGAGAACCGCTGAAGGAGTCCCCATGACCATCGGATACGCCGCCGGAGCCTTCGACCTGTTCCACATCGGCCACCTCAACATCCTGCGGGAGGCCAAGCAGCGCTGCGACCACCTGATCGCCGGCGTGGTCTCCGACGAGATGCTGGAGCTGACCAAGGGTCGGGCGCCGATCATCCCGCTGGAGGAGCGGATGGAGATCGTCAGCCACATCAGCTACGTGGACCAGGTGCACCCGGAGACCGTCGAGGACAAGCTGGAGACCTGGGAGCACCTGCACTTCGACGTGTTCTTCAAGGGCGATGACTGGAAGGGCACGGACCGCGGCCGAGACCTGGAGCGGCGCTTCGCGGAGGTCGGCGTGGAGGTGGTGTACTTCCCGTACACCCGCCACACCTCCAGCACCAAGCTGCGCACCGCGCTGGAGCTGCTGAGCCGGGAGGCGCAGGTATTCAATGCCTGAGACCCTGCCGACGGCCTCCCCCCGCGGGCTCGGGGAGCAGCCGGGACTGACCACTGCCCGCATGTCCTGGCATCGCAAGGCGGAGCGGCTGCTCAGCGTGACGGATCTGCTGGTGCTGATCGCCGCCGTGGCCGGGGCCCAGCTGCTGCGCTTCGGGCTGGCCCGTACCCGGCTGCTGGACGGGGCCGGCGCGGAGACGATCTCCTACACCCTGTTCTCGGCGCTGCTCGTGCTGGTCTGGTGGGCGGCCCTCGGCGTGGGCGGGGCCCGGCAGGCCAAGATCCTCGGCGCCGGCAGCGAGGAGTACCGGCGGGTCGTGCGGATCTCCCTGTGGCTGTTCGCCGCCCTGGCCGTGCTGGCCTACATCAGCCGCACGGACCTCGCCCGCGGCTACGTCATCCTGGCCGCGCCCCTGGGCATCGCCCTGCTGCTGCTGAGCCGCTGGATGTTCCGGGTGGCCCTGGTGGCCTGGCGACGCCGCGGCCGGGCTCGGATCAAGACCCTGCTCATCGGGGATCTGCCCTCGATCGGCCACCTGGACCGGCGCCTCGTGGAGGCCTCCAACTACGGGTACACGCCCGTGGGGGCCTACCCCGCCGGACACGAGCTGCCGGAGCGCGGCCTGCTGCCCGGCACGGACCTGCCGCTGCTGGGCACGGATCCGGAGCCGGAGGCGGTGATGGCCGTGGTCCGCGAGCGCGGGGCCGACGTCGTCGCCATCTCCTCCGGGCACCTGCTCACCCCGCGGCAGCTGCGCCGGCTCGGGTGGATGCTGGCCCAGGAGCACGTGGGACTGGCCATGGCCCCGGCGCTGACGGACATTGCCGGTCCGCGCCTGCAGATGCAGCCGCTGAACGGGATCCCCCTGGTCCACGTGCACACCCCGCGCATGGGCGGCGGCACCGCGGCCGTCAAACGCGGGATGGACGTGGTGCTCAGCGCCCTCGGCCTGCTGGTCCTGGCCCCCGTGTTCCTCCTGCTCGGACTCCTGATCAAGGCGGACTCCCCCGGCGGCCCGGTGTTCTTCCACCAGGAGCGCATCGGCCGGGAGGGCCGCCCCTTCCGGATGCACAAGTTCCGCTCCATGGTCCCGGACGCGGACCGGCTGCGCCAGCAGCTGGCGCGGGAGGGCGCCGGGAACGAGGTGCTGTTCAAGATGGCCGACGACCCCCGGATCACCCGGGTGGGGAAGGTGATGCGCAAGCTCTCCCTGGACGAGCTGCCGCAGCTGTGGAACGTCCTGGTGGGCGAGATGTCCCTGGTGGGTCCGCGCCCCCCGCTGCCGGAGGAGGTGGCCGCCTACGAGCAGGACATGTACCGGCGGCTCATGGTCAAGCCCGGGATCACGGGCCTGTGGCAGGTGGGCGGGCGCTCGGACCTGTCCTGGGAGGAGTCCGTGCGCCTGGACCTGTACTACGTGGAGAACTGGTCCGTGACCGGGGACCTGCTGATCCTGGCCCGCACCGTGAAGGCGGTCTTCGCCGGGGCCGGCGCGTACTGAGGGCTTGGGTAGACTGCCTGGCATGAGCATTCACGAGACCACCTCCATCAACGCCCCGGTGGGCAAGGTCGTGGAGGCCTTCGCCTCCGAGGACTTCGCCCGCCACGTCAGCCAGCAGGCCGGGGTGCAGTTCGAGAGCTTCTCCGTGGACGGGGACCTCACGGGCCCGTTCACCGTCACCACGGTGCGCTCCGTGGGCGGGGACAAGATCCCCGGCTTCGCCCAGAAGTTCATCAAGAACGGGGTGACCCTCACCCAGAAGGACCTGTTCAAGGCCCCCTCCGCGGACGGGTCTCGGGACGTGGAGACCTCCGTGACCGCGGGGGCCGTGCCCGTCTCGGCCAACCTCACCCAGAAGCTCTCCGCCCAGGGGGAGAAGACCCAGGTGGAGCTGGACGGGGAGGTCAAGGCCAACATCCCGCTGGTGGGCAAGAAGCTGGCCCAGACCGCCGAGCCGTACATGGCCAAGGCGCTGACCCTGCAGAGCCGCGAGGCCGAGCACTGGATCAACAAGTAGACTTTTCGCCCGTATGACGACGACGGCGCCGACGCCCACCCGCGCGGCGCCGTCGTCGTTCCATCGCACCGCACCCGTCCCCACGGCGCCGAGCCGCGGGACCGTCACGGAGGAACCCATGGTCACCACACTGGAAGAGGAAGGCTACAGCGCAGGGAGGATCGCGGATAAGCTGCGCGCCGGGAACACCGGCGGTCTGCTGCTGCTCGCGGCGATGCTGCTGGGCCTGATCTTCGCCAACACTCCCCTGGAGGGCCTGTACTTCGGGGTCCGGGACACCCACCTGGGCATCCCCGGCATCGACGCCCTGGAGCACACGGTGGGCGAGTGGGCCTCGGACGGCCTGCTGGCGATCTTCTTCTTCATGACGGGCCTGGAGCTGAAGTCCGAGTTCGTGGACGGGGAGCTGCACGATGTGAAGAAGGCGATCGTGCCCATCACGGCCGCGTTCGGCGGCGTGCTGGTCCCCGCCCTGATCTACGCCGGGATCAACCTGGCGTGGGGGGATGCGGAGACCCTGTCCGGGTGGGCGGTGCCCACGGCCACGGACATCGCCTTCGCGGTCTCCGTGCTGGCGGTGGTGGGCTCCGCCCTGCCGACGGCGGCTCGCACCTTCCTGCTGACGCTGGCCGTGGTGGATGATCTGATCGCCATCGTCATCATCGCCTTCGTCTACTCCGAGGGCGTGCAGTTCGGCTTCCTGGCGGCCAGCATCGTGCCGCTGGCCCTGTTCTGGTTCCTCACCCATCGGTACCCGCGCTTCTTCGCCTTCTCCCCCTGGGCCCCGTGGGTCATCCTGCTGCCCATCGGGGTGCTCACCTGGCTGCTGGTGTACTCGGCGGGGGTGCACGCCACCATCGCCGGGGTGCTGCTGGGCTTCATGGTGCCGGTGCTGCACCGGACCGATCCCCAGCACGGGGAGGCGCCCATCGGCCTGGCTCCGCGCCTGGCCCACCGCTACCAGCCGATCTCCAACGGCGTGGCCATCCCGGTCTTCGCGTTCTTCGCCTCGGGGGTGGCCGTGGGCGGGGTGGACGGCATCGTCTCCGCGTTCACGGACCCGGTGGCGCTGGGCGTGATCTTCGGCCTGGTCCTGGGCAAGACCGCGGGCATCTTCTCCTCCACCTGGCTGCTCACCACCCTCACCCCGGCCACCAAGGACGAGGACCTGAAGTGGCCGGACGTCCTCGGGCTGGCCATGCTGGGCGGCATCGGCTTCACGGTGGCGCTGCTGGTGGCGGAGCTGAGCTTCGGTCTAGGCAGCGCCCACGACGACCACGCCAAGGTGGGCGTGCTCACGGGGTCCTTCCTGGCCGCCATCATCGGCGGGGTGCTGCTGGCCCTGCGCAACGCCCACTACAAGAAGCTGCGCGCCCAGGGCGTGGCCGTGGACACCTTCGACGGGGAAGAGCCGGACCCCGAGCAGGCGCGAGCGGCCCAGGAGCGGGACCGGCACCACGAGGGCGAGAGGGACTGAGGCCGCGGCGGCAGGCCTGTTTGACAGGTTTTCCCACCCCCACATAAGATCTTCGAAGACCACCGTCAGGGTCTCCCTCTGCTCCGGGGGAAACCGGCACCGGGAGGCTTCTTCGCGTGGGGGACACCGAGGAATTCAGGGGGAGATCCATGTCCGTGGACGCACCGCAGTCCGCCCATCCGATATCGCGCCGCACGCTGGCCCGCGGGGCCGCCTGGTCCCTGCCCGCGGTCGCCGCGGCCGCCGCCGTCCCGGCCCAGGCCGCCAGCCCGAAGCTGGGCCTGCAGGGCTCGGTGCAGATCCAGCGCAGCTGCCGCAACAGCACCACCACCATGACCATCGACGGCAGGGGCAGCTACCCCGAGCGCGGCCTGTGGGTGGAGGGGGCGACGTCGGCCACGAAGGTGGCGGACGCCCAGCTGACCCTCTGGTTCCCCACCAGCCTGGGCCGGCTCGGCTGGAGAAACCTGGGCTCCAGCCAGTGGTCCATCAGCTCCGCGCAGCAGGATCCGAACCGTCCCGGCTACTACGCCTACACCCTCACCTACACGGGCGGGTGGTCCTTCAACGCCCAGGGCCAGTACAAGTACGCGACCGAGCAGCCCTACTTCACGGCGTCCGTGAGCGGCTGCGTGGGCACCACGCCGGTGTACAGCCGACGGGAGGTGACCGTGGACGGGGAGACCCTCGTCATCGAACGCGGCCCCGTCTACGTCTGAGAACGGACCACCGCGCCGGCAGGCGCCAGAGAGCACAGCAGCAGACACCGGACAGCACAGCCAGGAGATGAGCATGGACAGCAGCGAGCAGCAGCACCGGAGCCAGCAGGAGTCGGAGGGGACCGAGCAGGCCGCCCCCTCCCCCACGGCGGGCGAACCCACCGCGGAGCAGGAGGAGCAGGTGGGTGAGGACTACCGGTACCCGCCGGAGGTCACCGACGTTCCGATGCACACCGTCCTGATCTGAGTCCCGCGGCGCCCGAGCGAGCGCGAAGCCCCCGACGCAGGAGCCCAGCTCCCGCGCCGGGGGCTTCGCGCGTGCGCAGCGCGGACCGCTCTCAGCCCTGGTGCTTCCACACCCGCACGTAATCCAGCTCCATGGACTGCCCGGAGGCCGTGGCGGCGGTGGGCCGTCCCCAGTAGGAGTTGCCCACCTGGAAGCTGATCCGCAGGTTCAGCTTCTTCCCGGCCGGGAAGGCGGCGCGGTACGCGGCGGTGCCGGAGGGCACGTCGAGGATCTTCTCCCCGTTGAAGAATCCGCGCACCCCGGCGGGGGTCTTCTCCACGGCCCAGGTGTTCCACCGGCTGTAGATGTCGGTGCCGCTGGGGCTCCACCCGTGCAGAGACCCGGTGCGGCGCTGGTTGAAGTGCACCGTGGTCTCCGCGCGGCTGGTGGGGTCGAACTTCGTCTTCGCCTGGGAGGATTTGGAGCCGTAGGACTCGACGATGTCCACCTCCCCCGGCACGGACCCGTCATCCGGGCGCAACCACACGGCGGCCCACAGCCCCACGCTGCGGTTCGGGGCGGCCGGCATCTTGGCCCGGACCTCCCAGCGCCCGTGCTCCAGGGAGAACTTCCCCAGCGTGTTCACCTCGGCCCCGGACCACTCCCGGCGTCGTCCGTCCGAGGTGGTGACCGGGGAGGCCAGCTTCCTGGCGGTGAGCTTGAGCGCACCTGCCGCGACCGCGACGTTCGCCGCGGAGATGGTGCTCCAGTCGTGGCTGAGGTAGGTCCGGTCCCGGACGTTCCACCGGGATGAGCTCAGCGAAGACCCGGAGAAGTCGTCCTCGAAGACCGCGTTGCCCCACCCGGAGCGGTAGGTGCCGGCGGCCTCGGCCGGCGGGGCCCAGGCCGCGGAGCCCAGCAGGGCCGCGGCCACCCCCGCTCCCCCGTATCCGAGCGCGCGGCGTCGCGTGATGGCCTGATCCATGGGCATGTCCCCCTGATGCGATGATGGACGGTCAGGGGAAGAATCTTACCGGACCCGCGCCCGCAGGACCCGGGCACGGGGCGGGTCGGCGGGAGCTTCAGCCCCGGGAGTGGTACTGCTGCTGGGTGTCCGTGAGGCCGTGGACCATGAGGGAGACCACCGCATCCGCGGCATCCTCCACGAGCACCGGCAGCTGCTTGGCCTCCGCCGCGGTGAACGGCTTGAGCACGTAGTCCGCGGCGTCCATGCGCCCGGGCGGACGCCCCACCCCCACGCGCACGCGCAGGTACTCCTTGGTCCCCAGCGCCTTGGTGATGTCGCGCAGGCCGTTGTGCCCGCCCTCTCCCCCGCCGCGTTTGAGCCGGATCGCGTCGAAGGGGATGTCGATCTCGTCGTGCACGGCGATCACGTGCTCCGGGTCGATGCCGTAGAAGGAGGCCAGCCCCGCCGTCGGCCCGCCGGAGGTGTTCATGTACCCGGTGGATCGGGCCAGCACCACCCGCGGCCCGCCGATGCCGGCGCGGCCCTCCATGACCATCGCCCCGGCCTTGTGGCGCTTGAGCGTGCCGCCCATGCGCTCGGCGAGGTTCCCGATGACCATCTGCCCGACGTTGTGCCGGGTCCGCTCGTACTGCGTCCCGGGGTTGCCCAGGCCCATGACCAGCCACGTCTGGCTCATCTGCTCTCGCACTCCTCACTGGCTGCGCCCCGCTGCGCGGCGGCGCTCCTGCCTGACCGATGCCGGCACGACGACGGCCCGCCGCCGTTCCGCGGCCCCGCGAGCGGGGCGTGCGCGGATCCGGGCGACGGGCCGGCCTCGCGTGCGGGCGCCGGAAGCGGCGCCCGCGAGGGGGCTACTCCTCCTCGGAGCCCTCCGAGGCCTCGGAATCCTCGGACTCCTCGCCCTCCTCCTCGGTCTCCGGCTCCTCGCCCAGGTCCTGCTCGACCTCGGCGGAGACGTTGACGACGATCAGCTCCGGGTCGGAGACCAGGGTGACGTCCTCGGGCAGCAGCACGTCCGCGGCGGTGACGTGCTCGCCGTCCTGGCGGTCGGTGACGTCCACCAGCAGCTCCTCGGGCACGTCCAGGGCGTCCACGTCCAGCAGCAGCACGGACTCGGACTGGGTGGAGATGTTGCCGGGGGCCACCTCGCCCTCGACGACCACGGGGACCTCCACCTCCACGCGCTCGCCGCGGCGCACGGTCAGCAGGTCCACGTGGTAGATCTCCGGGCGGATCGCGTGGCGCTGCACGTCCTTGATCAGGGTCAGGTGGTTGGTGCCGTCCACGTCCACGGACAGCACGGCGTTGGGGTTGCGGGCGGCGAGCATGGTCTCGTGCCCGGGCAGGGCGATGTGGACGGGCTCGGCCCCGTGGCCGTAGATGACGGCGGGGATCTTGCCGGCCTTGCGCAGGCGGCGGGCGTAGCCCTTGCCGAAGTCGTCGCGGGCTTCGGCGGAGATCTTGATGCGGTCTGCCATGTCGGTGACCACCTTTCCGGTCGGTTCGTTGCTTCAGTGCGTGCGCCAAGTCCCCCGTTGGCCACCCGTGCGGGCGGGCGGGGCGAGACCGGCGCGCTCGCACACGTCAGCGCGGGAAGCGCAGCTCGTGCGTGAGCCGACCAGCCTTCGTCGATCACGGCGTCACCGTCGGATGACGCCCTCGCCTTGGCATGCAGACCCACAGCCTACCGCCCGCGGACCCGCGCGGCAATGCCGAGGCCCAAGGGCCCGGCCACCGCACCCCGCCGCGTCGACCCTCGCGCACGCCGCACCAACCCCCGCGTCGGGCCCTCCCCACGGTTTAGGAGCCGTCCGGTGTTTCGGGAGCACTGCGAGCACTCCCAAGACACCGGACGGCTCCCGAACCCGCCGGGACCGGCGAGGAGGGGCCAGCCAGCCAAGTACGCGTCTAAGGCCTGCCTGTCACGACCGACGGGGGAGAGCGGCCGATGCTGTTCAGCGGTAGTCCGTCAGCTCCACCTCCAGCCGATCATCTTGGAGGATTCTCGGCAGGTGCTTGAGCTGCAGCGGGTGATAGATCTTGCCCAGGACATCCGTCCAGGAGACCGGGTACCCTACCACCTCGCCCCGGATCCCGCCGGGGAACTCGGCCAGCTGATCGGCGAAGTAGTCCAGACGCCGCTCGATCTCCCGGAGCCATTCAGCGGTGAAGTCGGTGTGCGAGCGCGTGATCAGAGCACCACTGGACACCAAACGACTGTAGTGCTTCCGAATGTCATGGCCCAGGCGCCCGGGAAGTCGGGCCGGGTCATTCACGTGCTGCTCGGGATAGCCGATGATCCAGCGGTCCGGGTGCTCTTCGAGTGCGTCGAAGGATCCGTTCCAATCATGCAGCGCTCGTTTGATGACGCAGTACCCACCCCCGTAATGGTGCAGAAGATAGGCCCGCAGATAATCCGACCGGTGGACCAGCGACAGCTGGTCGTAGGCGGGATGTAGCGGGTGACCCGGGAGCAGCCATTCGTCGAGGTTCTCGGGGCGAACGAGATGGACGGGCACCCCGACGATCTCCTGTGTCGCCTGTAGGTTGCGGCTGCGGGCGGGGGTCAGGTCATTCTCACCAGTCCAGACCATGAACACCTGACGCGGGAGCTGAGAGGGCTCCTTCTGCGGCGGAGCGGGCCGCACCAGAAAGCTGCGCCGGTAGAGGGAAGGATCGAAGGAATACGGGGAGATGCGGGACCGGACGGGATTGATGACGTCGGCGACCCGATTCCTCGTCCTCGTCGAGAGCGCTCTGCCGTGCTTCTCCGCGAGAAATCCCCAGTGTTTGACCTGGCGAGCGCCATGCATCGCGGTGTCCTTGAAACTGCTCATGCGGATTCCACCTCTCGCCCCGCCAGGTACGCGGCCAGGGCCTCGCGGTGATCCCGCGGGCGGAAGCCGGTCTGCTCGAGCTTCGTCAGATCCAGCAGGGAGTTGGCCGGGCGCGGGGCGGCGTCGGGCTTGTCCGCGAAGTACTCGGCGGTGGTGGTCGCCGAGACGCGGGCCGGGTCGTGGCCGGTGAGCTCGTAGACGGACGCCGCCAGCTCGGCCCACGTGGTGTCCGGCCCCTCGTTGCTCAGGTGGTAGATCCCCGGGGCGGCATTCTGCTCCAGCAGGTGCAGGATCCCCGCGGCCAGGTCCTCGGTGAAGGTGGGTCGCCCGTGCTGGTCCCCCACCACCGCGGGGTCCACGCCGCGCTCGGCGAGGGAGGCCATGGTGCGCACGAAGTTCCTCCCCTCCCCGATCACCCACGAGGTCCGCACGATGTGGTGCTGCGGCACCGCGGCCACCGCGGCCTCCCCCGCGGCCTTGGACTGCCCGTAGACCCCCAGCGGGGCGACGGCGTCATCCGGGGTGTAGGCCTGCCCGACGGGGCGGGCCCCGTCGAAGACGTAGTCGGTGGACACGTGCATCAGCGGCAGTCCGTGCTCGACGGCCACCGCGGCCAGGGCGGCCACCCCGGTGGCGTTGGCCGCCCAGGCCTCCCGGCGCCCCTCGGGGGTTTGGGCCGCGTCCACCGCGGTGTGCGCGGCGGCGTTGACGATGGCGCGGTAGGAGCGCCAGCGGAAGGAGGTGCGCCAGGACTCCGGGCGCGCCAGGTCCAGCTCCTCGCGGCCGACGGCCCGGTGCGGGATGCCGCGCTCGCGGCACTGGCGCACCAGCTCCCGGCCCAGCTGCCCGGTGGCCCCGGTGATCAGCAGCGGGGCGGGGGCCACGGGCTCCACCTCGGCCAGCCGGGGGTGGTTCCGATCCTTCTCGGACAGCTCCGCCTCGGCCAGGGGAACGGGCCACTCGATGCCGGCGGTCTCATCGGCAAGGTTGAGGAAGGCGTACTCCCCCTGGGCGTCGGCGGACCAGTGGTCATTGACCAGGTAGGCGTACGCCGTGTCATCGACGAGGGTCTGGAAGGCGTTGCCCACCCCGCGTGGCACGAACACCGCGCGGGCTGGATCCAGGCGGGTGGTGAAGACCCGGCCGAAGCTCTCCCCGGCGCGCAGATCCACCCACGCCCCGAAGATCTCCCCGGTGGCCACGGAGACGTACTTGTCCCACGGCTCGGCGTGGATGCCGCGGGTCGTTCCCCGGGCGGCGTTGAAGGAGATGTTGTTCTGCACGGGCCCGAAGTCCGGCAGCCCGGCGGCGGTCATCTTCTCCCGCTGCCAGTTCTCCTTGAACCAGCCGCGGTTGTCTCCGTGCACGGGCAGGTCCACGACGAGCAGCCCGGGGATGGGGGTGGTGGTGATGCTCAGCTCGGCCATGCTCACTGCCCCGCTTCCGCGTACTTGGCCTCCACCTGCCGCTTGAGCGGCTCCCACCAGTCCCGGTGCTCGTCGTACCAGGCGATGGTCTCGGCCAGGCCGGCCTCGAAGTCGCGGAAGCGGGGCTGCCAGCCGAGCTCCTCGCGCAGCGCGCTGCCGTCGATGGCGTAGCGCAGGTCGTGCCCGGGGCGGTCGCGCACGTGGTCGAAGTCATCCTCGGCCCGACCCATCAGCCGCAGGATCGCGCGCAGCACGGTGAGGTTGTCCCGCTCCCCGTCCGCGCCGATCAGGTAGGTGCGCCCGATGCGGCCGCGCTCCAGGATCGCCAGCACCGCGGAGGAGTGGTCCTCGGCGTGGATCCAGTCCCGCACGTTGCGCCCGTCGCCGTAGAGCTTGGGGCGGATCCCGGCCAGGATGTTGGTGATCTGGCGGGGGATGAACTTCTCGATGTGCTGGTAGGGCCCGTAGTTGTTGGAGCAGTTGCTCAGGGTCGCCTCGATGCCGAAGGAGCGCACCCAGGCGCGCACCAGCAGGTCCGAGCCGGCCTTGGTCGAGGAGTACGGGGAGGAGGGGTTGTACGACGTGGTCTCGGTGAACTTGGCCGGGTCATCCAGGGCGAGGTCGCCGAAGACCTCGTCGGTGGAGATGTGGTGGTAGCGGGTCCCGGTGCGCCGCACCGCCTCGAGCAGGGTGAAGGTGCCCACCAGGTTGGTGTGCACGAAGGGCGCGGGATCCGCCAGGGAGTTGTCGTTGTGGGATTCCGCGGCGTAGTGCACGACGGCGTCGGCCTCGGCCACGAGGTCTCCGACGACGTCGGCATCGGCCACGTCCCCGCGCACCAGGCGCACCCGATCCTCGGGCAGCCCGGCCAGGGAGTCCTCGTTGGCCGCGTACGTCATCTTGTCCAGCACCGTGACATCGTGCTCCGTGCGCTCCACCAGGTGGTGGACGAAGTTGGAGCCGATGAACCCGGCGCCGCCTGTCACCAGAATTCTCGCCATGCCGGCCATCCTAGGTGAGCCGAGCTCCGGGGCGCCCGTGTCACAATGACTCCCATGAAGGGCATCATCCTCGCCGGGGGGACGGGAAGCCGCCTGCACCCGATCACCCTGGGCATCTCCAAGCAGCTGACCCCGGTCTACGACAAGCCGATGATCTACTACCCGCTGTCCACGCTCATGCTGGCCGGGATCAGGGACATCCTGGTGATCACCACCCCGCAGGACGCGGATCAGTTCCGCCGCCTGCTCGGGGACGGCTCGGCCTTCGGCGTCGAGCTGTCCTACGCGGTGCAGGAGTCCCCGGACGGGCTGGCGCAGGCCTTCCTGCTCGGGGAGGAGCACATCGGGGAGGACTCGGTGGCGCTGGTGCTGGGCGACAACATCTTCTACGGCCCCGGCCTGGGCACGCAGCTGCGCAAGTACCAGGAGGTGGACGGCGCGGCGGTGTTCGGGTACCGGGTCTCGGATCCCAGCGCCTACGGCGTCGTGGAGTTCGATGAGGATTTCCGCGCCGTGTCCATCGAGGAGAAGCCGGAGCATCCGCGCAGCCACTACGCGATCCCGGGGCTGTACTTCTACGACAACGACGTGATCGAGCACGCCCGGAACCTGCGCCCCTCGGCCCGGGGGGAGCTGGAGATCACGGATCTGAACCGGATCTACCTGGAGCAGGGGAAGCTGCGGGTGGAGGTGCTGCCGCGCGGCACGGCGTGGCTGGACACGGGGACCTTCGATTCTCTGGCGGATGCCACGAGCTTCATCCGCACCGTGCAGGCCCGGCAGGGCCTGTCCATCGGCTGCCCGGAGGAGATCGCCTGGCGCACCGGGCTGATCGACGACGCCGGGCTGCGGGCCCGCGCCGAACCACTGGTCAAGAGCGGCTACGGCCGGTACCTGCTGAATCTGCTGGAGGAGTGAGGCCCCCGAAGCCATCAGCCCGCGGAGTCCCCGTCGTCGGTCTCTGCGCCGCTTCCGCGGCCGCGGGAGCGGCGCGCCTCCCGGTGGGCCAGCAGGGACCAGAACGCCAGCCCCGCGCCCACCCCGAGGATCCCCCCGAGGGAGTTGAAGCAGGCGTCCACCGGGTCGAACTTCCGGCCCGGCAGGAACAGCAGCTGGGTCAGCTCCACCGAGCAGGCCAGCGCCACGGCCGCCAGGCACCACAGGGCGGGGCGGATCCGCGGCAGGAGCAGCTGGGCCCCGCAGAACACGGGGACGAACACCAGGGCGTTCAGGGTCTGCTCCACGTCCTCCGGGCTGATGGCGCGCCGCAGCGCGGGCGTGGGGGTCAGCCACAGCCAGATATCCAGCAGGATCCGGCGGATCTGGCTGCCGTCGGGCCACAGCAGCAGGACGCCCACCACCAGGACCACCGGGATCAGCACCCAGATCGCCGCGCGGCGCACCCGACGCCGCGTCGTCGCGCTGGTGCGTCGGGCCGGGTGGATTACACCGCGCCGGATCACCGTTCCCTCCGAGGCCGGATGGTACCCTCGAGGCATCGCGACGGGCGGGCACCCGAGCCGTCAGGGCCTCGCCGTGCCCTGAGGGCCTCACCCAGCAGAGGGGGCCGACCGCGCCGATCGTCTGTGTCGTTTCTCAAGGGGACCCCATGACTTTGCTCGACTTCCTGCGCCTGACCAGGGCGAACCTGAAATACCTCATCATCTTCACCGTAGCCGGGGCGCTGCTGGGCCTCGGCGTCGCCGCCCTGCAGCCCAAGGTCTACTCTGCCACCTCCAGCGGATACGTCACCGCCGGCGGCGGCTCCGCCGTCGGGGACATCCTCTCCGGGGACTCCGCGGCGCAGGCGAAGGCCTCCGCATACCTGCCGCTGGTCACCAGCGGCCCGGTCGCGAAGAAGATCGCCGAGAACAACTCCGTGGGCATCGACGAGTCCGCGATCCCCTCGCACCTGAGCGCCTCCGTCGAGCCGAACTCCACCCTCATCAAGGTCACCGCCACCGCCTCCTCCCCGCAGGACGCGGCCACGCTGGCCAACAACGCCCTGCAGGCCACCGCGGACTACGTCTCGGACCTGGAGGGCCGGGAGTCCGCGGTGAAGGTCACCCCGCTGGATGATGCCCAGGCCCCGGACGGACCCGTCTCCCCCAGCTACCGCAACTACCTGCTGATCGGCGCCGCCGTGGGCCTGGTCCTGGCCTACCTGATCGCCTTCCTGCGCAAGTTCGCCGACGTGCGGGTGCGCACCACCGATGACCTGGAGAACGCCACCGAGGCGGGGACCCTGGGCATCCTGCCGAAGTCCTCGGCCCTGGATGAGAACACCTTCCTGAGCGACCGCGCGGATCACCAGTCGGAGGAGGCGCTGCGCCAGCTGCGCACCAACCTGCGCTTCGTCTCGGTGGATGCCCCGCCGCGCTCGATCATCGTCTCCAGCCCCAACCCGGGCGAGGGCAAGTCCACGGTCTCCGCCTCCCTGGCCCACGCCTTCGCGAAGGCCGGTCAGCCGACGATCCTCATCGACGCGGACCTGCGCCGCCCCACCCAGGCGAAGATCTTCGGCCTGGACGACGCCGTCGGGCTCTCCCAGGTGCTCTCCGGACAGGTCGGCCCGGAGGAGGCCATCCAGCGGATCGGGGACACCGAGCTGTACGTGCTGCCGGCCGGTCGCATCCCCCCGAACCCCTCGGAGCTGCTGGGCTCGTCCAAGATGCAGCGGCTGATCCAGGAGATGTCCCAGGAGTACCTGGTAATCATCGACGTCCCGCCGCTGCTGCCGGTCACGGACGGCTCTCTGCTCTCGGCCAATGTGGACGGGGCCATCCTGGTCAACGTCTGCGGGCGCACCCGCAAGGATCAGGCGCAGGCCGCCGCGCAGGCGCTGGGCCGGGTCAACGGGCACCTGCTGGGCACCGTGATGAACATGACCCCGGAGAAGGGTCTGGGCTCGCACTACTACGGCTTCGGCTACGGCGGCTACCGCAGCGGCTACCAGGCCTACTACGGCCAGGACGGCGAGGGATCCGGCTCCGGGTCCTCCCCCGCCGCCGGCGGCAAGCACGGGGCGAAGGGACGCGGGCGCCGGGCCCGCACCTCCCACAGCAGCTGATCCTTCGAGGCGGCCCCCCTTCCCCGGGGTCGGGGCCGCCTCGCGGCATCGGGGCACATCGACGCAGCGGCGGAGCCACCGGGAAGGAGGCAGGGGATGCACGGACTGGAACTGGGCGATCGCATCCGCCTGGCCCACGCCGCCCTGCAGGCCACCGCCGACGGCGTCGGCGCCGATGTGCTGCACATCAAGGGCTACGCGAGCATGCCGGGGCTGTACCGGGTGGATCGGGTCAGCACGGACGCGGACGTGCTGGTGCGCCCGGAGCACCTGCAGCGCTTCCTCGGCGCGCTGCGCGAGCAGGGCTGGGAGGTGGTGGCCCACTTCGACTCCGGCTCGGCCTTCCAGCACGCCATGACCCTGCGCCATCCCTGGTGGGGCCCGGCCGACATCCACCGGCACTTCCCCGGGATCCTGCGGGACCCCTCCGCGGCCTTCGAGCTGCTGTGGTCCAGCCACGAGCGGATCCCCATCGCCCACCTGCCCTGCGCGGTGCCGCAGGTGCTGGACCAGATCCTGGTGCTGCTGATCCACGCCGGGCGCGACGGCGTGCGCGGGCGCCACGACGTGCACCACCTGATGCGCATCCTCAGCGCCGAGGACGTCGCGATCCTGCGCTCGCGCGCGCAGGTGCTTCAGTGCACGCTGGCCCTGGCCACCGCCCTGGGCGAGCTGGAGAGCTTCCGCGGGCACCGGGACTATCTCCTGTGGAAGGTGATCTCCCAGGGCGGGTCCCGCCTGCAGGAGTGGGAGGCCAGGTTCCGGGCGGCCCGCTCCCTCGGGGATCGGCTGCGCCTGCTGCGCTCCATGGTGCACGTGAACCGGGATCACCTGGCCATGCGCCTGGGCCACGAGCCCTCGGAGCAGGAGCTGCGCGCCGAGGCCGCCCGGCGTCGACGGCGGGCCCTCCGGGAGCTCGGGGCCGCCGCCGCGCGCCGGGTGCGCGGGGTGTCTGCTGTCGCCCGGGGATGGATCGGGAGGCGCCGGTGAGCACCGAGCACGCATCAGAGGAAGTGCCCCTGCCGCCCTTCCGGATCAGTCCCCGAACCGCCTGGGTGGACAGCCGGGCGACGGCCCAGCTGTGCTACGTCGCCCGGCCGCCGGAGATCGGTCCGCAGACCCTCACCGGGCCGGGCCGGGCGCTGTGGCTGTCCTGGGCGGACGGGGAGCCCTTCGACGCCGGGGTGCACCGCCTGGCCCGCGAATACGACGCCCCGGTCCAGACGGTGGCCGCCGACGCCGAGGCGCTGGCCCGCCAGCTGCTGGACCTGGGTCTGCTCGAACCGCTCGAGGAACCCGAGGAGCCGGGCCGGGGCTGACCCCGCCCGGCAGGTCCGGAGACCCCGGGCCGGGCCCGGGCCGGGCGGTCCTCAGCCGCAGAGCAGGCCCCGGCGTCGCAGCTGCTCTCGCAGCTGGTCCTCGAAGCGCTCGATCCCGAAGGCGCGGGCGTGCTCCCGGATCCGCTCGGCGTCGTAGTCCCGCGGGTCCAGGGCCTGCACGGCCTCCCGGATGGCCGGGGCGGTGGGCTCGTCGATGAACGCGCCGGTCACCCCCTCGCGCAGGGTGTCCAGGAATCCTCCGGCCCGCAGGGCGATCACGGGCTTGCCGTAGGCCCCGGCTTCCAGCGGGGTGATCCCGAAGTCCTCGTAGGAGACCGCGAGCACCGCGCGAGCCCGGGAGTAGGCCCAGCGCATCTGGGCGTCGGTGAGCCCGCGGGCCACCCGCACGTTGGGCGGCGCCTGGGTGCGCAGGGGCTGGTACAGCGGCCCCGCTCCGATGACCAGGAGGTTGTGCTCCGGCAGGTCCCGGAAGGCCTCCACGGCGTGCTGCACGTTCTTGTACGGCAGCAGGCGGGAGACGATGACGAAGAACTCCCCGGTCCCGCCGTCGGCACGCGCGGTCCCGTCCCACGGGACCTCGTCGATGGGCTCGACGGGGGCCTGCACGTCCACGCTGTGCGGCGGGAAGAGCACCGGAGCTTCGAATCCGTAGACCCGGCGGATGCGATCGCGGACCACGCTGGAGTTGGCGAGGTAGTCGCCCTCGTGGCGGTGTGCGGCCTTCTGGTCCCAGCGGCGCAG
This sequence comes from Rothia sp. BD8, assembly GCF_044878465.1. Classification (NCBI taxonomy): domain Bacteria; kingdom Bacillati; phylum Actinomycetota; class Actinomycetes; order Micrococcales; family Micrococcaceae; genus Rothia; species Rothia sp. BD8. The sequence continues at coordinate 169,329 of NZ_JANJES010000003.1, forward strand.
GAAGGGCAGCATCGCGGCGAGCACCCAGGACATGGGACCCTTCCCCGCGCGGTCCCCGAGGTACTGGTCGCTGAGGTAGATCCACCGAGCGGGGCTGTGGCAGTAGACCAGGCGGTCCCCGTCGAAGCGGAACCCGTGGGCCCATCCGGTCGTGGAGACGATGCTCAGCCGGGCGGGGACCCGCAGCAGCGAGGAGGCCAGCGACAGCAGGGGCAGGGCCATGCGGTGGTGCCGGCGCAGGAAGCCGATCCGATTCAGCGGGGAGGTGATGATGCGGGCGTCCCGGAACTCGGGGAAGGTCCCCTCTGGGTCGTACAGCGTGGTGTGGATGGGGGCATCGGGGAAGATCCGGTGCAGGGCCAGCACCACCCGCTCCGCTCCTCCGCGCTGGGTGAGGTAGTCGTGGGCGATCGCGATCTCGTGGCGGGGAGTGCGGTGAGAGGATGCGGGGCGGGGGCGGATCAGACGGCGGAGGGCGTTCGTGGGGGAGGCGAACATGTCTCTCAGAAGGTTCGTCGGGCTCTGTCAGGGTGGCGTTCACCGGCGTGGCCTGCCGCTTCCACGCACAGCGCCACCAGCTTACGGCCCAGACCTTCCGGAATGCGGGGCAGAATCCGGTCTACGCCCCCGGCGATCCTCTCCAGGCGGGTTTCGGTGAGCACGGCGGCGAGTCCGCGCACGGCAGCACCCCAGAGACCCGCGGGGCGCCGCTGCGGTCCGAGGGCCTCCTGCCCGTGCTTGGCCAGGAACAGCTCCCGCGCGGCCCCCGAGTGCAGGGCCCGGCGGGCGCGGGAGGCGGTGGTGGTGGCGGCGACGTGGTGCGGGGTCAGCAGCCCGGGCTCGATGCGCACGCTCGCCCCGGCCTGCACGAGCCGCCAGCTCATGTCGACGTCCTCCCAGCCGTACCGCCGGTAGTCCCGGTCGTATCCGCCGGCCAGGTCATGCGCACGTCGGGTCACCGAGCAGTTGCCCGCCCAGTAGCGCCATTGGCGCCCGGCCGGCGTCGCCTCGGCGTCCTGCCTGAAGCGGGTGTTCATCGGGCGCCCGTACACCCGCGCATACGGGGTCTCCGGGTACCTGTTGTCGTACAGGCCGATGACCCCGGAGAGGCCGTCCGGGTCCGGATGCGCCTCGAGATGGCGCTGCACATACTCGGCTCCCGGTTCCAGGTCGTCATCGCAGCGGATGAGGATGTCCCCGCGGGCGGCGTCGAACCCCGCGTTCAGCGCGGCCGAGCGCCCCCGGTTCTCCGGGAAGACGATGCTGCGCAGCCGGGTCATGCCCTCGCGGCGGTAGGTCTCCAGCAGGCCGGCGGTGTCGTCCACGTCCCCGTCCACGACGACGATCACCTCGAAGTCGTCGATGCTCTGCCGCTGGAGCGCATCCAGGGGGTGGTGCAGGCGGTCGCGGCCCCCGCGGGTGGGGATGATGACGGAGGCGCGCACGGCAACGTCGGCGGTGGGCTCGTGCTCGGTCATGGGCGTCCTTCCTGGGCGGGCGGAACGGGGTCCTGGCCGCGCCGGATGCGGTCCAGCACCTCGGCCACTCGTGCCCGGCCGGCTTCCGGTGAGTACAGCCGCCGCCACCTCGAGTGGGCGGCGTCGGTGATGCGCCGGACCCGGGCGGGGTCATCGCGCAGAGTGCGCAGGGCCGAGCGCAGCACGGCGGCCAGGTCCTCGGCGTTACCCGCGCGGGCGATCCACGGGTGCTCCGGGCCGAGCAGCTCCGGGAGGGCGCCGTCATCGGAGACGACCAGCGGCACCCCGGCGCTCATCGCCTCGGCGGCGGTCAGCCCGAAGACCTCGGAACACTCGGAGGCGACCACCAGGAGATCCACCTGCTCGAGGAACCGCTCCGGCACGACGCGGCCGCAGCGCACGACCAGCTCCGCTGGGACCCGACCGATGGCCCGTTCGACGACCGCCACCTCATCCTCGGGGATGTGCCCGTGATCGCCGGCCAGCCAGAGCTCGAGTGATCCTCCTGCGGAAGGGTTCCCGGCGAGCTCCCGGACGGCCTGAGCCAGCGTTGCGACCCCCTTCATGGGGGAGATCCGCCCGAGGAAGCCGACGCGCACGGGCTCGCTGGGAGGCGCAGGACGGCCGGTGATGCTGATCACCGGAGTCCAGTTGGGAAATCCGCGGGTCCCGCGGACCGCGGCCGCGCCGTAGTACGAGGGGATCAGGCTCACGGAACCGCCGATCCGCAGCGCGGCCGCGAAGACCCGGTTGCTCCCGGTCGGCACCTGGTGCAGGTGGGTGATCCTGCGGCGGTGCCCGATCAGCGCGAAGGAGGGCACCAAGCCGTTGCACCAGATCCACGCGTCGCGGTGTCGGGCGGCCCACCGGGCCAGCTGCAGCATGTAGGCGGGTCGGGAGTCGGCGGCCAGGCGCACGACGTCGTATCCCTCGGCATCCGCGCGGCGGCAGACCTCGTCCGGGGTGCGCGGGGCGATCACGGAGACCTCCCAGCCTTCCTCCCTCGCGGCGCGCGCGATGGCGAAGAGCATGACCTCACCGCCGGAGATGTCCCCGTTGTTGGTGGCCAGGTAGAGACGGGTCATGACCCGGTTCCGCTCCGAGCGCCGAGGCGGCGCTTCAGCAGCCCGCCGAGAGGGCCGTAGACGATGCAGCCGTAGACGCGGCCCCATGCGGCCACGACCCGGCCCGCGTCGGTTCGGTCCACACTGCGGGTCCGCAGGGCGGCGCCGAGCACCCCGACGGAGACCCCCACGGCGTCCTTCAGGGTTCCGCCGACCGTGTAGCGCCGCGCGTCATAGGCCGGAAAACGACGGGCCATGAGCACGCGGCCCTGACCGAGTCGGAACCGCTTGCGGATGCTCGCGGAGTTTCCCGATACCGTGAAGTCCACGGCGGCGTCCGGAACGCTCAGGAGGGGGAATCCCGCTTCCTGGACCCGCCAGGAGAAGACCACATCCTCGAAGCCATAGGTGGGAAGCGTCTGGTCGAAGCCCCCGACAGCATCGCAGGCCGCGCGGGTCACGGCCATGCATGCCCCTCCGACGTGCGAAAGGTACGGTGTCTGCACCACACCGAGGGCGCTCGCACCGGTCTCGGAGTCCCCCGGATGATGCGGATGCACGCTCCCCCCGGCGAGGGCCTCCCGGTCCCACAGCGCGTCCCCGAACGCCTGGATCCAGCCATCCCGGATGGCGTCGTCCGCATCGCAGAAGGCCAGCACGCGACCGCGAGCGCGGCGGATCCCCGCATTGCGCGCGGCCGGAATGCCGGGGACCGACCCGCCGTCCACGATCTGCACGGGGAACCTCTCGGCGTCGTGCTCTTCTGCGGCCCAGTGCCGGATGAGCTCGGCTGTCCCGTCGGTGGAGCCGTTGTCCACGATGACGAGCTCGAAGGGGTGCGTGCTGCGCTGGGCCTCCACGGCGGCCAGCTGACGGCCGAGCGTGTCCGCCCCGTTGCGGACGCAGATGATCACCGACACCAGGGGCGTCATCGGGCCTCTCTCCTCGCGACGATCCGCGGTGCAGCGCTGGTCGCGGACATGGCCGGTTCCGAGGCGCCACCTCGCGCCGACACTGCGACGAAGATCGCGAGGCCGAGCACCACCGCCCACGCATTCGTGTAGAAGACCTCCCCCAGGCGCCACGCGCACACGAGCAGCGCGACGGCCGCCCCCTGGGCGATCCGCCCCGCGAGGGGGTCTGCCACGGAGATCGAGCTGAACGGCCGGACGCCCACGAGCACGGTCACCGCGACGATGGAGATCAGCCAGGGCCAGCCGCCCTCCACGAACGCGGACCAGTAGGAGTTGTGGAAGAACCATGCCTTCTCCTCCGTGCCGCCGGAGGAATCCAGGAGGTGCACCACGGCTTCGCCGAGCCCGCGGCCGAAGAAGCCCGTGGTCTGGACCTTCGCCCACGACGCGTCATCGATCCGGTCCCGCAGGGCATCGCTGCCCACGCGATCGGAGAACACGCCGACCTGCGAGAAGTCCTCATTGAGCAGGTTGACTCCCCAGTAGATCACCAGCCCCAGCACGAGCTTCCAGAACACGGACAGCCGGGGCGCCAGCAGGATCCACAGGGCCCCGGCCGCGAAGGCCGCCAGAGAGGTGCGCGAGCCGGTCAGCCACAGCGGCACCGCGGCCGCCAGCAGCCACAGCAGCCGCGCCGGGAGGGTGCGGAACAGCATCAGGCCGAGCAGCCCGAAGATCGCGTAGGCCAGACCGGACTGGTTCTTGTCCCCGATGAATCCGGTGAGGTACCCGCCGTAGTCGTTGGAGGCCAGCCCCGCGTAGAAGGCCGGGATGTTCAGCGCCAACCCGGTGAGATAGCCGATCACCGCGGAGCGGATGTGGATCCGCCCGGAGGCGATGAACCACAGCATCGCCGTCACCACGGTCATGCGGAAGAGCCGGCGCTTCCAGTCCTCGGCATCCGCGGACTGATCCGCCAGCGCGGAGACCAGCCCCACGTAGACCAGCATCAGTGCGTTCAGGACCACCAGCCAGCGGTACTCGCCCAGGGCCACCGCCGGACGACGGCACAGACCGTAGAGGACGACGACGATGGGCATGAACTGGTGGGTGTCCAGGCCGACCCCGGGCACGTGGAAGGGCAGCACCATCACCAGGAACAGGAAGAACTCCACCAGGCGCAGCCGCCCCGCCTCATCGCGCACCCGGTCACGGGTGCGCTCGTACCAGACGGAGCCGGAGCCGGCGGGCCGGACCGTCGTCGTGCTCATCGTGCTCTCCTCCCAGTCCCAGGGGTCCGGACCTCGTCATAGGCCGCGGCGATGCCCGCGCACATCTGCGCGGCATCCCACCCGCCCGTCGCAGGCCCGGGTCCGGCTTCCGCGGTCATCAGCTTCCGCGCGATCACCGCCGGGTCCGGAGAGCTCACCAGGCTTCCCGCGGGCAGGATCTCGGCGTTGCCGCCGACCTCCGTGGCCACCACGGGCAGTCCCACGGCCGCCGCATCCAGCAGCGTATAGGACAGATTCTCCCAGGCCGACAGCTGCGCCAGCACATCGGCCCGGCCCATCGCCTCGATCGGATCCGCGAAGCCGACGAAGCGCACGGCCTCCGCCACGCCCAGCGTCCGGGCGCGGTCCTCCAGCTGCGAGCGCAGCGGCCCCTCCCCCGCGACCTCCAGAGTGGCTTCCGGGACCTGCTCGCGCACCCGCGCGAAGGCCTCCAGCAGGACGTCCAGGTTCTTCTCCGGGGCCAGCCGAGACAGGCTGAGCACCCGCAAGACCCCCGGGGCACCGGGCATCCGGGCGGCGTCGAAGCGCCGTCGCAGGGTCGGGGCGTCCACCCCGTTGCGCACCACGCGCACCCCGCGAGCTCCCCACTTGGCGGCCATGACCTCGGCCGTGGAGGCGCTGACCGCCAGCTTCACGTCCGTGACCCGCAGCCGCACCCCGTGCACCAGATTCATCACCCGGGCGCGCAGCGTCGAGGACTGGTAGACGGAGTCCTCCGGGGCGATCCCGTGCTCGGTGGTGGCCAGCACCGGGCCCCGACGTCGCAGCCCCGGCAGCCGGGAGAGTCCCAGAGCCGCCGCGGCGACGACGTCGGCGAAGGCCAGGTGCGTGTGCACCACTACCGGGCGCAGGGCGCGCACCGTGGCGCGCAGGGTCCGCACCGACGCCGTGAACCCGGCGCCGGTGCCGAAGGCCCCGGTGACCACGGCGGAACCCTGCCCGCGCAGGGCCTCGGCCAGCGCCCCCTCCGGGCACAGCACCACGATGCGATATCCGGGGATGCCCTGTCGCGCGGCGTCGAGCACGTGGCGGGCCACGCCCCCGATCTCGGGGACGGGGACGCACCACAGCGCGATCGGAGCGTTCTGCTCGCTGCCGGAACGGTGTTCCGGCGGTGGAGTCACAGCCACTGCTCCAGGCGGTCCAGGGCGACGAAGAAGCCTTCGCCGTTGTTCACATGCCCCATCCAGATCTCGGGGATGAAGGAGGCATCCGGCACGATCCGGCGCAGCTGGGCGCCCAGCGCGGCCCAGTCGACGTCGCCCTCGCCCACCTGCACGCCCTCGCCGTCCACTCCGGTGCCGTCCACCAGGTGCAGGTGGATGGTGCGCGGAGCCAGCAGCTCGACGGCCTCGCTCAGCGGCATCTTCAGGAAGTTCGCCGCGAGCATCGTGTGGGAGATGTCCAGGCAGAGGTCCACATCGTACTCGTCCGCGAACTCGCGGGTGTCCCGCGGATCCAGGAAGAGGTTGTGGTACTGCTGCCCGCCCATCAGCCACGGGTACGGCGGCAGGGTCTGCGCGGCGATGCGCACACCGTCGGCGTCCAGTCGCCGCAGGGCCTGCCCGATCCGGGCGTACTTGGCTTTGCGCTGCTCCGGCGGGATGTGCCCGTTCTTGGTGAACCCGCCCATGGTCACCACCATCACCGGGTCATCCTCCAGGGTGAAGTACTTCTTCATGTCCCGGGTGATGTCGATGGTCCGCTGCACCTCGCGGATGGAGCGCTCCCAGATCTCCTCGTCCTCGGAGGCCAGGTCCACCAGGAAGTCCCCGGCGAACAGGTCCGGCAGGTGCGTGGTGAAGGACATCGGCAGCTTCTCGTCGAAGACCTCCTCGATGTCCATCTCCAGGTCCTTGTAGGAGAAGTGGAACTCCAGGAAGTCCGGCTTCGCCTCCTCGATCAGGGCCCGGTAGTCGTGGAAGCGCACCGGCAGACCCCAGGGCCGGTCGAAGGAGAAGTCCCGGCGCAGCACGGCGTCGTCCTTCAGGTCGCCCTCGAAGAAGAAGTCCCCCTCGGCGACGTCGCGGTGCAGGGTCCGCCCGATCAGCTGATCCGCATAGTTGGGCTGCAGGCCGCGGCCCGGGGACTTCACGGCCACGTCCTCGGCGGTAACGGTCTCCCCGGCCTTCAGGGCCCGGGTGGCCACCAGGGACTTGGCGAGGTTCACCCGGTTCATCAGCTCGCCGGTGGTCACCTCGCGGGGACCGGCCGATCCGATGGCCTCCTCGACGTCGCGCACCTGACGCACCATCGCCGCGAACTCCTCGGGCAGCAGGGAGACGGTGTGGTCGTTGCCCTCGAGGGTCTTGTCGATGGTGAAGTGCTTCTCGATGATCTTGGCCCCGCGGGCCACCGCGGCGATCGGCACGTGGTACCCGCGCTCGTGACCGGAGTAGCCCACGAGGGTCTGCCCGATCTCCTCCAGCCGGGACATGTACGCGAGGTTCACGTCCTTGTACGGGGCCGGGTAGGCGGACTGGCACTGCAGCAGGGCGAAGCTGGCACCCACCGAGCGCAGCACCTGCACCGACGCCTTGATCTCCTCCTCCCGGGACATGCCCGTGGAGACCAGCATCGGCAGACCGGTGCGGCCCATCGCCCGCAGCAGGTCGTGGTTGGTCATATCCGCGGAGGCCACCTTCAGACCGGGAATGCCGTAGGAGGTCAGCGCCTCCAGGGAGGGGACATCCCACGGGGTGCACAGCACGTCGATGTCCACCTCCTTGCAGTGGTCGAACACGTCGTACATCTGCTCCACGGTCAGGGAGAACTTGGACAGCAGGTCCAGGGTGTACTGGGCGCCGAGATCCTCCCCGGCGGAGGTGCCGCCGGCCTGGCGGTACAGGGCGTCCATGTCCCGCAGCTGGAACTTCACCGCATCCGCCCCGGCCTCGGCGGCCAGGTCCACCAGGCGCTTGGCCAGCTCCGGGTCCCCCTGGTGGTTGTTGCCGATCTCCGCGATGAGGAAGGCGGGGTGGTCCTTGCCCACCGTGTGCCGTCCGATCTGCAGCGTCTCCGCGGAGTCCATGGCAACGGCCAGCAGGTGCCCCCGCTCATCCACCAGCGGCAGATGCTCGATGCCGCCGCCGAACAGCCCCGCCAGCTCCGCCGGCTCGGCCCCCTCCGGAGCGGTGCGGGGGTTCCGGTTGGCGACCTCCAGGCAGGAGACGGACAGGTCCGCGCTCGGGTTGGCCAGCAGCCACCGGCGGAAGTCGCCGTCGGTCAGGGCGCCCTGGAGGATGCCGTGGGCATCCACGCAGAACACGATGCGGGCCCTGTTCGCGGAGATCTTCTGCAGCCCGGTGAGCACCGGGTCCTCGGAGAAGACGACGTAGGGGGAGATGGTGCGTTCGATGATCACTGGTGGGTTCCTCGGTTCTGCGTCTCGTCCTGCGGGTAGGTCTCCCGCAGCTGTGCCTCGGCCGTGGCGAAGTCCACGGGGGTGTCGATGTCCACGCCCTCCACCTCGTCCAGGACGAACAGGCGGATGCGCCCGCCCAGGCGGTTGTGCAGCTCGTCGTAGATGTGCGGTGCGGTGACGTAGAGGGAGCCGTTCTCCCGGTAGCGCAGGGTCTGCTCGGTCAGCTCCTGACGGCGGGGCCGGTGCATGACCTCGTACTCCGCGCTCGGTTCCTCCCCGGGTGCGCCCTGGCGCCAGATGAACGGGGACTCGGGGATCACCCCGACCATGGACTCCGCATCCGAGTCCAGGAACTCCCGGACTGCCCGGGCGATGGTTCCCGGCAGGCGCAGCGGAGAGGTGGCCTGCAGCAGCATCACCGCATCCGGGGCGAAGCCGTCCGCGCGCGCCCAGGCCAGGGCGTGCTCGATGACGGGTTCGGTGGCCGTGGTGTCCTGCGCGAGCTCGGCCGGACGCAGGAAGGGCACCTCGGCGCCGGCCTGCCGGGAGATCTCGGCCAGCTCCTCATCGTCCGTGGAGACGATCACGCGCAGATCCGTCTCCGGGGCGAGTTCGTTCCGGGCGGCCAGCGCCTGGGCGATGGTCCAGGCGACCAGGGGCCGTCCGGCGATGGGTCGGAGGTTCTTGCGGGGGATCCCCTTGGATCCCCCGCGCACCGGGATGACGGCCAGGACCTGGCTCATGGTGTCGGTTCCTCTTCCTGCTGCTGTGCGATGGTGTGCGGGGCCGACGGGTGCCGGTCCTCGGTGAGGATCTGGGCGATCCTGCGGGCGGGCTCGACGTCGGGCCGGTCGGGCGCGGGGGTGGGCGGTCCGCCCCAGGGGCGCATGCCGTAGCGTCCCCACAGCTCCCGCAGCCAGGCGGGCGGTCGGCGGTGGTGCACCCAGGCGGGCAGACCGAGGGCCGCGGCCTCCAGGACCCCGGTGGAGAACACCGAGACCACGGGCGATCGCAGCCGCGTCAGCGGCTGGCCGGCGTCGTCGAAGGCGATGCCGCGCCGGCGCCACCAGCGGTGCACGAGCCGGGAGAGGAGGTCCCGTTCCCCGGGATGCGGGCGGTAGACCGCACCCTGCTTCCTGCAGAAAGCGTAGCAGGAGCGGATCAGCCCGATCCTGGGCAGCTCGGCCCCGTGCAGCTGGCCCAGGAACACCGGGGCGGCCTCGACGGCTTCTGCGGGACCGCGCGGGGCGGCGCCGGCGCGCCACAGCAGCTGGGAGCCCACCACCTCCGCCGTGGTGTCCGGACGGCCCGCGGTCCAGTAGGCGGCGTCCGCGGCGGAGAAGGCCAGCAGGTGCGCGGCCCGCGGCAGCGGGGGTGCCATCGGCACCAGCAGGCCGTGCTGGACCACCCAGAACGGCAGGTCCCGCTGCTCGCGCCAGGCGTCCGCCGCGGCGCCGACCGGCAGGTAGGAGCCGACCCCGAGCACCCGGCGCACGCTGCGCAGCTCGGGGGCCTGCCCCAGCTGCTGCCCCGTCAGCTCCCGGGTGCGCCAGGGCCCGCCGGGCAGGTGCTCGGTGACCTCGTGGGGGGCGAGCACGGCGAGGTCGCGTTCCGACAGGTGGGTCAGGGGCTCCAGCAGGGCGGCCCGCTGGGTGGGGCCGGTGGTCTCCAGGGCGACGAGCAGCTCGGGCGCCTCGCCGCGTACGTGCAGCGCGAATCGGGGCTGCGGCTCGGGGATGCGGCGGATCCGCCGGACTCCGCGGGCCGCGGCGGTCTTCAGGGTGCGCGGCAGGTTGCGCCGGGCCTGCCAGCGGTGCCAGGCGCGCAGGTCCGCGGGGTGGGTCAGTCCCACAGCTTCTGCACCTCCCGGGCCCGGTGGGCGAAGGTGTGCTGCGCGAGGGTCCGAGCGCGCCCCGCGGCGCGGATGCGCTCGGACCAGGGCCGATCGGCGAGGACCCGGCGGGACAGCTCCAGCAGCTGCTCGGGGCTGCGGTAGATCAGCACCTCCGTGCCGGGGTCGTAGAACTCCTCGACGTCGGGGCGGTCGATCAGCTGGATGCCGTTCATCCCGGGCACTTCGAAGGTGCGCATGGCCAGCCCCTCCTGCAGCCCGTGCACGTTCAGGGCTGCGGCGGCGCGGGCCTGCACCGCGTAGGCCTGCGCCAGGGGGATGTCCCGCTCGGAGGGCAGATCCGGGCGGGCCCATTCCCAGGTGCGCAGCTGGTCCACCGGGTGGTGGGACCAGCCGCGCCCGTAGGCGCGCACCGGCACGCCGTGCCCGGACAGGTGCTCCAGCAGCTGCACCCGGTTGGGGTAGCGGGAGCCGACGAAGACGATCTCCTCCTGGGTGCGGGTCTGCGGCGGGGCCAGCTCGGGGTCGAAGCCGTTGGGCACGTAGGCCGCGGGCACCCCCGCCTCGGCGAGCATGTCCGCTTCGGAGCGGGCGTAGCTGATGACCCCCGGCAGCTGCCGCAGGAAGTCGAAGTCGTAGCGGTGGCGGGAGAGGTCGTCGTAGAGCCACAGCAGGTGCGGGACCCCCTGGGCGCGCACCTCCTCCCAGAACGCCTGCCCCAGGGCGTCGGCCTTGATGACCAGCAGCCGGTCCGGTCGGTGCTCGCGCAGCACCTCCACGGCGCGCCGGGTCAGGTCCGCCTCGGCCCGCTCCCGGGAGTCCGCGCCGAAGCGCTCGGGCAGCTCGTAGCGCAGCTTGTTGCGCAGCTTGGCCCCCACGGTGTCGAAGGCGTCGTAGCGGTGCACCGCCGTCTCGTAGCCCAGGGCCCGGAAGCCGCGGGCGATGGAGTGGCAGTACCCGTGGAAGGCGGGGCTGATGATCAGCAGCCGCTGGCCGCGGGGCTCGCTCACTGGTTCGCCCCTCGTTCGCTGAGGCCGGTCAGGGCCCATTCCTCCCGGAACGTGCGCAGCGGGGCGACGTCGCGCCCGGCGGCCCGGCGCAGCACCTGGTGCCCGAGGTTCACCAGGGTCGCGGCCCGCAGCGCGGCGCGCAGCCGACGCTCCCCGCCCCACTTGCGGGCGTACAGGAAGCGGGAGGCCACCAGCCACCGGCGACGCAGCCCGGGGTTGGAGGAGCCGCCGCTGGCGTGGGTGACGGTGATATCCCCGAGGACCGCTGAAGACACTCCGATCTCCCGGAGACGCCGTTGCAGATCGACCTCTTCGGCGTTCATGAAGAATCTCTCGTCGAATCCACCGACCGATCGCACGGCCTCCACCGGAAGAATCATCGCGGCCCCCATGACCCAGTCCACGGGGTGTTCTCCGAGAGCCTCTGCCTGGGTATCATGCCCGACTGCCTCGTGGAGGGCCCGACGATCTCGGTACCTGGCCAGCGGTGTCAGCCACTCCACGACCTGTTGCCTGACCGTGGGAAAGTGCCGACCCACCCATTGGGCGGTGCCGTCTTCATTCAGAACGCGGGGCGAGTAGACGGTGGGCCGAGCCCCACGCACTCTTTCAGTGATGCGGGCGACCACGCCCTGAGCAAGATCCAGGTCGGAGTTGAGGACGAGTGCCCAGGGAGTCGTGGCCTCAGCCAATCCGGTGTTCACGGCAGAGCCGAATCCGCCGTTGCTCTCCCGTCGCACCACCTTGACGATCAGCCCGTGGGGGTTCTCTTCTTCGGAGAGCTCCGCGTCCTGGTCCAGGAAGGGTCGGGGCGAACAGTCATCCACGACGATCACCCGCAGGTCGGCGATCCCCTGCTGCCCAGCGAGCTGCTTGATCAACGACCGAGTGTCATCGGGCGTTCCGTAGTGGGGGATCACCACGGTTACAGGGTTCTCCTCAGGACTGACAGATGTGTTCGCTCCTGCACCGGACGTGGCGCCGGCGACCGGATGGTCCAGCTGACGGGGAGGGACCCGCCCGGCGATTCGATAGCGCCAGTGCCCCTCGAGGATTCCCTCAGCCCACCCGAGGTGCTCCCAGCTCGCGCGACGCTCAGCTGGGTCGACGTTCGGCCGAAGGGTGAGCACCGCCTTCAGCAGGTCCTCGGGGTACCGGCGGAGGGAGCCTGCGAAGGATATCGGCGGCAGCGGCCTGCCCTCTCGGAACCGAGCCCAAAGCAGCATCCACCCCAGAGCGTAGGCTCGACGCTGCTTTCGCACGGCACGCATCGTGCGCCGCTGCACGTACCAGGAAGAGGCGAGCGTCGTCGTCGTGAGCTGGAATCCCGCTTCCTGCGCTCGCCAGTCGAAGTCGACCTCCTCGTGCCCGGTCGGGAACGATTCGTCGAAACCCCCGATGGCATCCCAGACGGTCCGCTTCATGCCCCTGCTGGACCCAGGCGTATAGGGCAGGTATCCCATCGTCCGGTATTCCGGGCCGAGCTTCCTGCCGGTGTCGGTCTCCACCCAGGTGCCCACCAGATCTGCCTCATCGAGGGCTCGTGCCACCACACCGACCCAGTTTCGACTCACGCGATCATCAGCGTCGCAGAGCAGGATTTTCGATCCGGACGCAACCGCGATTCCCGCGTTGCGGGCATGGGAGGGCCCTTGAGTCTTGTCAGCCCGGACCACCCGCAGGTCCCCGGGGACGCGATCGGACCAAGCCAGCGCCGCTTCCCGTGTCCCATCCGTGGAGAGGTTGTCCGCGACGATGATGTCGAATGCCGGCGAGTCGACCTGCTGCGACAGCGCTTCCAGCTGCCCCCCGATGCTGTCGGCGGCATTGAAGGCGGGGATGACCACGGTGATGTCTGCGGGATGGCTCACGATGCGCTTCCTGTCGGGCTGGAGAGGTCCGGATGAATGGTGCTGAGTGCGCGTTCGGCGGCTTCGCTGCCGAATCGACGCCGAAGCTCAGCAGCAACGGCCTCGGATCGTCTTCGATAGGACGCCGGAGCGCCGAGCACGGAGACCACGGCATCGGCGAAGGCCTCCGGATCCGAGGTCACGCCCGCGAACCAGGAGTCGTCCCCGATGCCTTCGGCTCCCACGGGAGTGGTGACCACCGGGACTTCAGAGGCCAGGGCATCGAGGGTCTTGAACTTGACCCCGGCGCCCTGGAGAAGCGGGACCACGGCCACGTCGGCCCGAGCGTATTCCTCGGCGAGGTCCGGGACGAAGCCGAGCAGCTCGGCCCCCGTCCCGTCGGCATCTCGCCGGACGGTGTCGCGGATGCCTCCTCCAGCGATCCGCATCCGGACATCGGGAACCTGCTGCCGGATGCCGGGCAGCACCTCGCGCAGGAACCATCGCAGCCCCTGCTCGTTGGACCAGCGAGCCAGGTAGGCGACGAACAGGATCGTCGGCGGCGCCGACTCCTCGACCGATCGCGTCGACGCTGCGGGAAGATCAACCGGCGGAGGCAGGGTGCGCACACGGGGAGATCGCGGCAGCAGCGCCGCGTCCTTCTCGGACAGGACCACCAGGGCGTCGGGCCCACCGGACCCGGTGGCCAGACGCCGTTCATCGCGGCGGACGCGCCCGACCGCCCATCGGCTGTAGACATTCAGAAGAAGTCGCGAGATGCCGGTGCGCGGGCTGGTCTGGGCGGCTCGGGAGAGCTGCTGGCTCAGCACGTCATGAAGGGTCACCACCGTGCGAGCCGAGGGGTTGATCCGGCGGATCGTGCGCAGCAGGTCAGCCTGCTCCTGCCACTGCAGATCGACGACGTCCGCCTCGTGCAGCAGCCGGGTGGCCGCCGGATCCTCGCGCAGCCGATGGTGCATCCAGCGGGAAGCTCGCCCGGTCTCGAGAAACCGGGACACCCGGGAGCGCAGAGCCGACCGCTGGGCCGGGGTCTCGAGGATCACCACGTCACGCAGCCAGGACGCCGGGCGGGCCCGGCGCACGGCAGGACCGTCGGGGACGATGACGCTGACATCCGCCCTGTCCGCAAGCCACCGACTCGTGCGGGAGATGAGAACGCCGCCGGCGTGCTCCGGGTTCTCCTCGGGCACAAGAGGCGTGATCATCACGACCCGCTGCCGTCTCGAAGCCCTCATCATCGCATCAGCGCTGCCCGCTCGATCACCGGAAGCACCTTCCTCGCCCAGCAGTCCCAGGACAGGACGCTCTCGAATCTTTCGCGGGCCTGCGCACCCCGTCGATCCCGCAGCTCTGGGTCCACCAGCTCGGTCAGCGCCCTGACCGCCTGATCCTCGTCGTCCACCAGACTCCCCGTGACGCCGTCCACCACGACATCCGCGACGCCGCCGGTGCTCTGCACGACGCACGGCAGGCCGAAGCCCGCCGCATCAGCGAGCGTGATTCCGCCAGCCGCCCCCCGAGTCAGCTCCAGCAGGACGTCGTGCCGCGCGTACTCCTCGGCCATCTGGGGCCGGGACACACGCCCCGGAGCTCGCACCCACGTGGGCAGCGGCGTTCTGGGAGTGTCACCGAGGACGGTGAGCACCGCCGACACACCGGAGTCCCGGAGCCGTCCGACGACCTCGACGGCCCGGTCCCCGCCTTTCCTGTGCCAGTCCGTCGCCACGGCGAGCACACGCAGCACCCCATCCTCAGAGGTTCTGCGGGGCATGCCGTCGGGGTTGCCCACGGCTGGCCCGAAGGGCGCCACGGTGATCCGCTCCGGCTCCGCCCCGTAGTCCTCGACCAGGGAACGTCGCGCCCAGTCGGAGGCCACGACCATCTGGTCAGAACGGCGCAGCGCAGCCCGCTCGATGGCATCTCCCTGCCACCGTGCGAACGCGCTGAGATCCGTGAACTGGGGATACAGCCCCTGGATCGCCCGGAACGTCGCGTCGGTGATCTGGACGCAGGGAACATCCAGCCGAGCCCGTGCGAGCACCCCGGATGCCGCAATGCCGACCACAGCGTCGGGGCGGCGCTTTTCGACTTCGCTCCGGGTTGTGCGGCCGGACCTGCCCGCGGTCGCCCACGAGTGCTGGGGGAGATAGCCGCGGCGCAGGGCACCTGAAGCTCTGGCCAGGACCCGGTCCACCCGGTGGTGGGAGACACTGATGCTCGTTGCGGTGAGCCGGTGCCCACGGGCCTCAGCCTCCCGTCGCAGGGCTTCCAGCATCGGGACCACGGCGCCCGACCAGGCCCGCGGATCCTTGAGGTCCCACGGGCTGACAACCAGGATCTCCAACGCTAACTTCCCTCCGAGGGTCCGTTCCCCAACGGGGGAGGCGCACCTCAACTCGCTGACTGCCGCTCCGCCGTCGTGCGGCTTCAGCTGACCCCGTTGAACAGGCTGGTCACGGAGCCGTCCTCGAAGACCTCCTTGATCGCGCGGGCGATCAGCGGGGCGATGGACAGCACCGTGAGGCCCTCGAAGCGCCGCTCCTCCGGCACCGGGAGGGTGTTGGTCACGACGACCTCGGTGGCCCCGGAGTCCTTCAGCCGCTCCACGGCCGGCCCGGAGAACACGGGGTGGGTCGCGGCGATGATGACGTCCTTCGCCCCGGCCTCGCGCAGCACGGACACCGCCCCGGAGATGGTCCCGGCGGTGTCGATCATGTCGTCGATGAGCACGCAGGTGCGGCCCTTGACGTCCCCGACCACGGTCTTGGCCACGGCCTGGTTGGGCACGGAGATGTCCCGGGTCTTGTGCACGAAACCCAGCGGGGCACCACCCAGCAGCTCGGCCCACTGCTCGGCCACCCGCACCCGGCCGGTATCCGGAGAGACCACCGTGACGCCCTCGGTGCCGACCTTGTCGCGGACGTAGTTCGCGAGGATCGGGATGGCCATGAGGTGGTCCACCGGACCGTCGAAGAACCCCTGGATCTGGGCGGTGTGCAGGTCCACGCTCATGATGCGATCCGCCCCGGCGGTCTTGTACAGATCCGCGATGAGCCGGGCGGAGATGGGCTCGCGGCCCTTGTGCTTCTTGTCCTGTCGGGCGTACGGGTAGAACGGCGCGATGACGGTGATCCGGCGGGCGGAGGCGCGCTTGAGCGCGTCGATCATGATGATCTGCTCCATGAGCCAGTCGTTGATGGGCGCCGGGTGGGACTGCAGGACGAAGCAGTCCGCTCCGCGCACGGAGTCCTCGTAGCGCACGTACGTCTCGCCGTTGGCGAAGTCGTAGGCGGACACGGGCAGCAGATCGCATCCCAGGTTCTTCGAGATCTGCTCGGCCAGCTCCGGGTGGGCGCGGCCGCTGACCAGCGCCAGCTTCTTCTCCCCCGGGTTCGTCAATTTGCTGCTCATGGATCAGCCTTCCTCGCCGTCGTGCTGTGCGTGTGCTGCGCGCTGGGCCCGGGCGGCGGCATCGGCCGCCGCGGTACCGGGTCGCTTCCTCTCCACCCAGCCCTCGATGGTGCGCTGGGGGGCGTCGTTGATGGCCAGTGCCCCGGCGGGGACGTCCTGGCGGATCACGGTGCCGGCGCCGGAGTAGGCCCCGTCACCCACCGTCACGGGGGCCACGTACATGTTGTCCGAGCCCATCCGCACGTGCGAGCCGATCACGGAGCGGTGCTTGTTCACCCCGTCGTAGTTGACGAACACGCTGGCCGCGCCGATGTTCGAGTGCTCGCCGATGGTGACGTCTCCGGCGTAGGACAGGTGCGGCAGCTTGGAGCCCGCCCCGATCTGGGCGTTCTTGGTCTCGCAGAAGGTGCCGATCTTCCCGCCTTCCCCGAGCCAGGTGCCCGGGCGCAGGTAGGCGAAGGGCCCGACGCTCGCCCCGGGGCCGATCTCGGCGTCGGAGCCGTGGGTGCGCACGACCTCCGCGCCCTCCCCCACCAGCACATCGGTCAGGGTGGTATCCGGGCCCACGGTGGCCCCGGTCTCGATCACCGTGGTCCCGTGCAGCTGGGTGCCGGGCAGGATCGTGACGTCCTCGCCGATCGACACGGTCGCATCGATCCAGGTGGTGGCCGGATCGACGATGCTCACCCCGGCGCGCATGTGCCGCTCGGTGATGCGGTCGTTGAGGACACGGCCCAGCCGGGACAGCTGGACGCGGTCGTTGGCGCCCTCCACCTCCCAGCGGTCGGCCACGCTCAGCGCGGAGGTGCGGTGCCCGTGGGTGCGGGCGATCGAGAGCACGTCCGTCAGGTACTTCTCCCCCTGGGCGTTCTCGGTGGTGACCTCGCGCAGGGAGTCCCGCAGCACGGCGGCGTCGAAGGCGTAGATCCCGGAGTTGACCTCGGTGATGGCCAGCTGCTCCGCGGTGGCGTCCTTGGCCTCCACGATCGCGGTGACCTCCCCGCCCTCGTTGCGGATGATCCGCCCGTAGCCGCCGGGCTCCGCCAGGTGGGTGGTCAGCACGGTGACGGCGTTGCCCGCCTCGCGATGGAAGCGGGTCAGCTCGCCGATGGTGGCCGGGGTCAGCAGGGGCACGTCCCCGTAGGTCACCACCACGGTGCCCTCCAGGGGTGCACCGAGCCCGTCCAGGGCGTCCACGGCCACCTCCACGGCGCGCCCGGTGCCCGGGATCTCGTCCTGGTCCACGAGCAGGGCCTCGGCGTCGAAGGCGGCGACGTGCTCGGCGACGCGCTCGCGCTGGTGGCGCACGACGACCGCCAGGTGCTGCGGGGCGAGCTCGCGGGCGGTGGCCACGGCGTGCTCGACCATGGAGCGGCCGCCGATGGGGTGCATGACCTTGGGCAGGGCCGACTTCATGCGGGTCCCCGCCCCGGCGGCGAGGACGATGACGGCGGTCGGTGCGCCGGTGGCTTCGGACTGGGGTGCGGAGGTCAAATCGGAAGTGCTCCTCGACGTAGCTGTGCCGGCGCCGCGGCACCGTGTCCTGGTCGTTCCGCCTCTAGGACTCGAACCTAGAATAACGGCTCCAAAGGCCGCTGTGTTGCCGATTACACCAAGGCGGAGTGCGCCCCGGAGGCGGTCTGGGAGCGTCAGGGACGGACGGTTGCCCATGCTACCAAAGGGGCGAGGAGCCTCCCGGACCCGCCTCGCGGCAGCTGCGGCCCGGCAGCACGTACGCTGGGCGGGTGGCACATCTACTGGGTGGAGAGTCCCTGCACGTCCGCTTCCCCACGCGGACGGTCTTCGAGGGCGTGACCGTGGGGGTCAACGAGGGCGACCGCATCGGCATCGTCGGGCGCAACGGGGACGGCAAGTCCACGCTGCTGTCCCTGCTGGGGGGGCGCCTGGAACCGGATGCCGGGCGGGTCACCAAGCGCTCCGGGATCACCGTGGGCTACCTGGATCAGTCCGATGTGCTGGACGGGCAGGACTCCGTGGGCCGGGCGATCGTCGGCGACGCCGCGGAGCATGAGTGGGCCTCGGACCCGAAGATCCGCGACGTCGTCTCCGGTCTGGTGGGGGACCTGGACTGGGCCGCGCCGGTGGCCTCCCTGTCCGGCGGGCAGCGGCGGCGCGTGGCCCTGGCGAAGCTGCTGGCCGGGGACTGGGACGTGCTGATGCTGGATGAGCCCACCAACCACCTGGACGTCGGGGCGATCACGTGGCTGGCCGAGCACCTGAAGCGCCGCTGGTCCCGCACCGCCGGCGGCCTGCTCACGGTCACCCACGACCGTTGGTTCCTGGACGAGGTCACCAGCCGTACCTGGGAGGTGCACGACGGCGTCGTTGAGCCCTTCGACGGCGGGTACGCCGCCTACGTGCTGCAGCGGGTGGAGCGGGACCGGCAGGCCGCGGCGGCCGAGGCGAAGCGGCAGAACCTGATGCGCAAGGAGTTGGCGTGGCTGCGCCGCGGCGCCCCGGCGCGCACCTCCAAGCCGAAGTTCCGCATCGAGGCGGCCAACGAGCTGATCGCGGACGTTCCCCCGGTCCGGGACACGGTGGGTCTGGCGCAGATGGCGGTGTCCCGGCTGGGCAAGGACGTGGTGGACATCGAGGACGCCTCGGTCTCCTATCCCCTGCCCGACGGCGGCACCCGGCCGGTGCTGCGCGAGGTCACCTGGCGCATCGCCCCCGGCGAGCGCACCGGGATCCTCGGGGTCAACGGCGCGGGCAAGTCCACCCTGCTCGGCCTGGTCACCGGCGCCGTGCAGCCCACCGAGGGGCGGGTCAAGCGCGGCACCACCGTGCGCATCGCGACCCTGACCCAGCAGCTGGACGAGCTGGAGGAGGTGGCCGAGGACCGGGTCTCCGAAGTGATCGGCCGCAAACGCACCAGCTACGTGGCGGACGGGAAGGAGATGACCCCGGGTCAGCTGCTGGAGCGTCTGGGCTTCACCAACGCGCAGCTGTCCACCCCGGTCAAGGACCTCTCCGGCGGGCAGAAGCGGCGCCTGCAGCTGCTGATGATCCTGCTGGACGAGCCGAACGTGCTGATCCTGGATGAGCCCTCCAACGACCTGGACACGGACATGCTCGCGGCCATGGAGGACCTGTTGGACACCTGGCCGGGCACCCTGCTGGTGGTCTCCCACGACCGCTACCTCATGGAGCGGGTCACGGATCAGCAGTACGCGGTGCTGGATGGCCGCTTCCGCCACCTGCCCGGCGGGATCGACGAGTATCTGCGTCTGGAGGCCGCCCACGACGCCGGTTCCTCCCGGCGGGACCAGGCCAATCCGATGGGCGCGGCGTCGTCCCCGTCGGCCTCCGACGCCGCCCCGGACGCCGTGGCACCCCGGTATTCGGGGGCGCAGGTGCGGGAGGCGCAGAAGGAGCTGAAGTCCGTGGAGCGGAAGCTGGCGAAGCTGGAGGAGACCAAGCAGGCGGTGCACGCGCGCATGGCCGAGCACGATCAGACGGATTTCCAGGGCCTGGGCGAGCTCAGCGCGGAGGCCTCCTCCACCCAGGAGGAGATCGACGCCTTGGAGGAGCGGTGGATGGAGCTGTCCGAGATCGTGGAATAATCCGATTCCGCAGTCACGGCTCCACGGCCGCCGTCCACCCCTTGGAGTGAGCACCCTTGACACGACCGAAGGTCCTACTGATCGAGCCCAATCCGGTCTTCGTCGTCGAGGGGAGACTCTGGGCTCCGCGGAAGTCGCTGGAGAACCAGGACCTCTTCTCCCGCCGTCTGCTCCAGCTCGGGGGTTCCCTGCGCATCGGAGGACTGCTCGTCCGGCCGGCAGCTCCTGAGGAGCTTCCCGTCGGCTATGCAGCCGTCGAGGATTTCCTCAGCGAGCGCAGCGTCATCCCCGAGTCCCTCACCCCTGAACTGGTGCGCAGGGATTCCCCGGATGTCATCTGGATGCTCAGCATCCGCAGGACCTCCTGGCTGACGAAATTGGGCATTCCGACGTATCAGATGACCGAGGTGCCGCTGAGTGTGCGCATGAATCTGGCTCGCGCATCCGGTGGTTCCTGCGCGGATCTCCTGCGCAGCGCGATCGGGTTGCGTCGTGACGAGCTGCTCCTGCGCCGTCGGCTCCGTCGAGCCGCCGGCGTCGAATTCAACGGGGTCGCGGCCCGAGATGCCTACGCGTCGCTGAATCCGCGTCATCTCACGTTCTACGATCACCGGATCTACCAGGCGGATCTGGATGTCCTGAGCGCCTCCACCCAGCCTCCGAATACCTCCCCTCGTCTACCGGACGCTCGGATGAGCATCGCGTTCTCCGGTCGGCTGGAGCCCTTCAAGGGAGCCCAGCTGCTTCCGGAGATCGCCCGTCACCTGCAGGACCTGACTCCCGGGACCGTGCTCCATGTGCTCGGGACGGGGGCGCTGGAACAGAGCATCCGCACGCAGGCCCCGGCGAACCTCGTCATCCATGGGTTCCTCGACATGGATGAGTGGAAGCAGTTCGTCCGGGATTCGGTGGACATCGTCATCTTCCCCCATCTCCAGGGGGATCCCTCCTGCACGTACTTCGAAGCTCTCGGGTGCGGAGCCGCGATCGGCGGATTCGACAATGAGACCCTGACGCCGCTGGTGCGGGAGCACGCGGTGGGATGGACCGCGCCTCGGGGCGACGCTCGAGGATTGGTTGAGCACATCGCCGCCGTCCAGCGGAACCCGCATGACCTGATCACGGCCAGACGGCGGGCTGCCCGTTTCATGGCGAACCGGTCCGTAGAGCAGACGGCGCGGCAGCGGGTGGATCACCTCGTCTCCTGCCTAGCGGCTGTCTCCGCGAGCTGATCTGAGACTTCCGGATCGTCGGCTCATGAGCTTCGGAAACACTCCGGATGAGCGCCGCCTCTCTCTTCTGGTCAGCAGCGCCCCGCCCGGGCGATGCCGATGAAGCCCTCGATGCCCAGCCGCTCTCCCCGCAGGGTCGGGTCGATGCCGGCCGCGGTCAGGATCTCCCCCGCCCGCCCCGCCGAACCGGCCCAGCCGGCCAGGGCCGCGCGCAGGGTCTTGCGACGCTGGGCGAAGGCGGCGTCGATCACCGCGAAGACCTCCCGGCGGGTCACGTCCTCCGCCAGGGGCCGCTCGTAGCGGCGGAAGGCCACCAGGCCGGAGCGGATCTTGGGCGCCGGCCAGAACACGTTGGTGCCGATGACCCCCGCCTTGGAAACCTCACCGAACCAGCGGGCCTTGACCGATGGCACTCCGTAGACCTTGGAGCCGGGAGCGGCGGCCAGCCGGTCGGCCACCTCGTCCTGGACCATGACCAGCCCGTGGGTGATGCTCGGGAACTGGGCGAGCAGGTGCAGCAGCACCGGCACGGCCACGTTGTACGGGAGATTGGCCACCAGCGCATCGGGTTGTGCGGGCAGCTCGGTGACGGTCAGGGCATCATGCAGCACGACGTCGAGCCGATCCGCGCTCTCGGGGCGGAAGCGGCGCACCGTCTCCGGCAGCTGGGCGGCCAGCGGCGGGTCGATCTCCACGGCGACCACGCGCGCCGCGGCATCCAGCAGCCCCAGGGTCAGCGAGCCGAGCCCCGGGCCGACCTCCAGCACGACCTCTCCCGCGTCCACCCGTGCTGTGGTGACGATCCGTCGGATGGTGTTGGCGTCGATGACGAAGTTCTGGCCCAGCGTCTTGGTCGGCTGGATGCCTGCGCGTGCGGCCATTTGGCGGATCTCGGCGGGGCCCAGGAGGGGTGCGGTGCTCACCCGGGGGATTCTACCGAGCCGACGCGCAGAACCGATCATGGATGCCACCGGCGTGAGAGACTGACCCCATGAAGATCGTAGGACTATTCGATCATGGAGGCGTCCGACGCCGGCAGAATCGTGTAGCTGCAGACCGACGGATCGCAGGTCCATACCGCGTGGACCTGCTGATGGAGCACGGAATCGATCTGATACCGGTGCCTCCGGCCAAACACCCGTGGCATTGCAAAGCGCGTGATGTGATCGAGCATCGGACGGGCATACGCGTGGACCTCGCGGTGCGCTCCGCACCGAGGATTCTGGGAGCCGAAGGGGTGTTGGCGCTCTTGGAGGACAAAGCCGTCCTCCCAGGGAAACTGAGACGACTCGGGATTCCTCCCTATCACCGCGTGCCTCTGACAACCGTGAGTTGCTGGTGGGCGGAGGAGCTTCGCCACGGCTCCCCCGAGCGGGTCCGCGCGATCCGCACCGCCCTGCGTGGAATCGATGACGTGATCTGCTTCAGCCGCAACCAGCGCTCGATCTTCGCGGCCGCGGGGATGCCCGAGGACCGAATCCATCCCGTCCGCTTCGGCGTCGACCCGGACTACTACTGCCCTGGAGAAGGGACCAGAGACTTCGACGTCGTCGCCATGGGCATCGACCGCGGCAGAGACTACGAGACGCTGCTGGACGCCGCTCGGCGACTTCCGGATACCCGTTTCGACATCTTCACCCAACCCGGCCGTGTGTTGGACCCGCCGCCGAATGTGACGATTCATGGGCCGGTCTCCATGGAGCAGCATCGAGACAATCTGCGGTCTGCCCGATTGGTCGTGGTTCCCACCCATGCTCTGGCATATCCGACGGGTCAGAGCGTGCTCTTGGAGGCCATGGCCTGTGGAGCGTCGGTAGCGGCCACCGCCACCGCTGCTATGGAGGAGTATCTCCAGGATGGACGCAGCAACCTGGCCCTGCCCGCGGGTGACCCCGTCGGCGTCGCCAAGGTCATCGAACGTGCTCTAGGGGACGAGGCTCAACGCAGGCGCATCGGCCGAGCTGCACGCCATCGGGTTCTGGATTCCTTCACCTTCCAACAGCTGTGGGCCGCCGTCGCGGACATCCTCCGGGAGGCTGCTGTCCGGCCTCGTTTCTGATGTGGGCCCGAAGCTCTCACTCCCAAGAGCCGTACACGGCCTGGGCGTTGTCCCGGATCCGGGTGCACAGCTCCGCCAGGTGCATCCCCAGCCGTTCGGCCATCCACCGCACCGTGTACACGGTCATGTAGGAGGCGTTGGGTCGCCCCCGGAACGGGTGCGGGGTGAGGAAGGGCGCATCGGTCTCGGCGAGGATCAGGTCCGGGCGGGCCATGTCCAGGGAGGCCTGCACCGCGTGGGAGTTCTTGAAGGTCACGGTCCCGGCGAAGGACATGTACCAGCCGCGCTCATTGCAGATCGCCGCCAGCTCCGGACCGCCGGAGTAGCAGTGGAACACGGTCCGCTCCGGAGCCCCCTCCTCCTCGAGGATGCGCACCACGTCCTCGTGGGCGTCCCGGTCGTGGATCTGCAGGGCTAAGCCGTGCTCCTTGGCCAGGCGGATGTGCCGGCGGAAGCTCTCCTGCTGCGCGTCCCGCCCGGACTCGTCCGTGCGGAAGTAGTCCAGCCCCGTCTCCCCGATCGCGCGCACGCGGGGGCGCTGCGCCATCTCGTCCAGCGCCGCCATCGCCGCCTCGAAGGTCCCCTCCGCGATCAGCCCCGGGGCCTCATTCGGGTGGATCGCGACCGCGGCCAGCACTCTCGGATCGGCCTCGGCGGCGGCGACGGCGTAAGCGGAGGAGGGCAGGTCGCAGCCGACCTGCACGATCCCCCCGATGCCCACGGCCTCCCCCGTGTCCAGCGCGTCCTTCGCGGTGACGGCGGTGTCCCCGTCCAGCAGATCCATGTGGGTGTGGTCATCCACGATCGGGACGGGCAGCGGCTCGGGGGCCGGCGGGAACTCCAGGTTGCGCCTGCGCCCGCCGTCTCCCTCGGTGCCGCGGCGGCGGGTGCCCTCTCCCGAGGGCTCCCCGGCGACGTCGTAGTTCTCCGCTCGGTAGGCCGGGGGCACCTCCCCGGGAAGCACCTCCGGGGCGGCATCTCCGGCCCACAGGCTGCCACTGAGCCGCTCGGCCTCCGGCATGAGCGTCGTCCAGTCCGTCATCACGGCTCCTCAGTCCTCCCGTCGCCGCGCCAGCACGGCCTCGTACAGCTCCCTCTTGCCCACCCGGTGCGCCTCGGCCACCTGGGCGGCAGCCTGCTTGAGCCGCAGGCCCTCGGCCACCAGGGCCTCCACCTCCCCGGTGAGGTCCGCGGCCTCCTCCGGCTCCGGTTCCGGGACCCCGGCCACCACGACGGCGATCTCCCCGCGCACCTGGCCCTCCTGGGCCCAGGCCAGCAGCTCGCCCAGCGTCGCCCGCCGGACCTCCTCGTGGACCTTGGTCAGCTCCCGGGCCACCACGGCCCGGCGCTCGGGGCCGAAGGCTCCCGCCAGCGCCTCCAGCATCGCGGCCAGCCGGTGCGGCGCCTCATAGAAGACGAGGGTGCGCCGCTCCCCGGCCAGCTCGGCCAACCGGGTGCGCCGCTCGGAGGCCTTCCGCGGGATGAACCCCTCGAAGGCGAAGCGGTCGGTGGGCAGGCCGGAGACCGCGAGCGCGGCCAGCACCGCGGAGGGTCCGGGCAGGCAGGTCACCGGCAGGTCCTCCGCCGCGGCGCGCTCCACCACCCGGAAGCCGGGGTCGGAGACGGTGGGCATCCCGGCATCGGAGATCAACAGCACGGTGGATCCGCGGCGCACGGCCTCGAGGAGTTCCTCGGCGCGCTGGCCCTCGTTGTGGTCGTGGTTGGTCACGATGCGCCCGCGGGTGCTCACCCCGAGCCCCGCGGTGAGGGTGCGCAGGCGCCGGGTGTCCTCCACCGCGATCACGTCTGCGCTCTCCAGGTGCGCCCGCAGGCGCGGGGAGGCGTCCTCCAGGTTGCCGATGGGCGTGGCGGCCAGGATGAGCAGGCCCTCGGAGTGCGGGGAGCTCACCGGTTCCGAGGGATCCGGGGTCTCCGGGGACTGGGCGGGGGTGCTGGGCGGACGGGTCACCGTCCCAGCCTAGCCATCCGCGGCGGCCCCGCGCGTCGCGGCGTCGTCGTCGCGGGCCGCGCGGGTGGCGGCCAGGCGCCGTTCCAGGACGACGGCGGCGGCGACCACGAGGAACCCGAGCACGCCCACCAGCAGAGCGGCTCCGGCGGCCTCCCCGACCGGCTGCAGCGCCCCGGTCTCGGACTGCCAGGGCCACAGCCCGCGCAGCCCGCCGATCATGACCCCGGTCAGCACGGCCAGCGTGACCCGATGCCGGTGGGCCAGCAGCCACTCCAGACCCTTGACCACGGTGGCCAGCCCCAGCAGGGCCCCGAGGGCGAACAGCGTCAGATACCCCAGGTCCCGCTGGTTCACCGCAGCCAGGGTCGGCTGGTACATCCCGAAGGTCAGCAGCAGGAAGGACCCGGACAGGCCGGGCAGCACGAGGGCGCAGATCGCCACGGCCGCGGCCAGCACGATCACCCAGGGGGCGGGATCGGCCTCGCCCTGGCGCGGCAGGGACACCACGGCCCAGGTGGCCACGGCCCCGGCCGCCGCGGCCAGGACGTCTCGGGCCCGCCAGCGGCCCACCCGGGCGGCGGGCACCGCGGTGCAGGCCAGGACCATGCCGAAGAACGCCGCGGAGGTCAGCACCGGGTGGTCCTCCACCAGCCGGCCCATGACCCCGGCCATCACGACGACGGCCAGCGCCATCCCCAGGCCCACGGCCAGCAGCATCGGCCAGGCCACCTGACGCAGGTGAACGCGCGCCTGCCGGCGGTGCTCGACGGCGCCGGCCCCGCGGGACAGCAGACCGAGCAGCGCGCAGCGGGCGGCGGAGACGAGGTGCCCGAGGGAGCCGATGAGGCTCTCGTAGAGTCCGACGACCAGCGCCACGGTTCCCCCGGAGACGCCGGGGACGGTCTCCACGGCGCCGATCAGCCCGCCGCGCACCACATCCAGCAGCAGCCGAGCCGGCGTCGGGCGACCCGCGGACCGGGGAGACCGCCGTTCGGGGTCCTCGGGCCCGGTGGGCTGGAGGGTCTGTGCCTGGGTCGCCGGGGCTCCGACCGTCGGCGTCTGGGGGCGGGTCTGCGGGGAGTCGGCGGGGCGGGGGGTCTGGGAGCGATGAGTCATGGCGGGGTGCGTCATGGCCTTCTGTGCGGGCGCCGTCCGGCACCCCGGGGCCATGCGGCGCGCGGACACGGGAAGCGGACGGTGCGGGCGGGGCGGCGGCACCGGCTAGAGTGGATGGACCGCCGCGGGGTCGTCCCCGCATTCTTCCAGGTTCCGGGCTCCCGGGGTACGTGACGCTCTTCTCCTCCGGCATCGCGCCGGCCTCCGCCCCCACCTCGGGCCGGATACCCGCGTCCCGTCTTCCGCTTCCCGTGAGGATCTCCGTGCTCTTCCGCCTCCTGAGGACCCACGCCGCCCCGCACTGGCGGGTCATCCTGGCCGTGCTCCTGCTGCAGCTGGTGGCGGTGCTGGCCACCCTGTACCTGCCCAGCCTCAACGCCCAGATCATCGACCGCGGCGTCGCCACCGGGGACACCGCCTACATCTGGCGCACCGGCGGGTGGATGCTGCTGGTGGCCTTCGCCCAGATCATCGCGGCGATCACCGCCGTCTACTTCGCCGCGCGCACCGCGATGGGGCTGGGCCGGGACCTGCGCGCCGCGGTCTATGAGGCCGTGGACGGCTTCGGCGCGGAGGAGGTCGCCTCCTTCGGCGCCCCGACCCTGATCACCCGCGGCACCAACGACGTCCAGCAGATCCAGATGCTGTTCCTGCTGATGCTCAGCTTCATGGTCAATCTGCCGCTGATGGTGGTGGGCGGCATCATCATGGCGGTGCGGGAGGATGCGGGCCTGTCCTGGCTGGTCTGGGCCTCCGCCCCCGTGGTGGTCATCATCATGGCCCTGCTGATCCGGCAGCTGATCCCGCTGTTCACCGTGATGCAGGAGCGCACCGACGACGTCAACGCGGTGCTGCGCGAGCAGATCATGGGCCTGCGGGTCATCCGGGCCTTCGTGCGCGAGGAGCACGAGACCCGCCGCTTCGCCGCGGCCAACGACGCGCTGACCGACGTCGCGGTGCGCATCGGGCGCATCTTCGTGCTCATGGGACCGATCCTGATCGTGCTGATGCACGCCGCGGAGGCCGCGGTGCTGTGGTTCGGCGGGCACCGGGCCGAAGCCGGGCAGGTGGAGGTCGGTTCGCTGACCGCGTTCCTGCAGTACCTGATGCAGATCCTCATGGCCGTGATGATGGCCTCCTTCATGGCGATGATGTTCCCCCGGGCCATCATCTGCGCCCGGCGCATCGGGCAGGTGCTGGACACCGTGCCGCGGGTGCGCGACGCCGAGGCCACCCGCGGGCCAGAGCAGCGCCGCGGCGTCGTGGAGTTCCGGGACGTCTCCTTCGCCTACCCCGGGGCCGAGGCCCCCGTGCTGGAAGGCATCAGCTTCCGCGCTCAGCCGGGCACGACGACGGCGATCATCGGCGCCACCGGGGCCGGCAAGACCACCCTGCTGCACCTGATCCCGCGGCTGCACGACGCGACCGAAGGCCAGGTGCTGCTGGACGGGGTGGACGTGCGCGAGCTGCCGGCCGAGCAGATCACCTCCCGGGTGGGCCTGGTCCCGCAGAAGCCGTACCTGTTCTCCGGGACGGTGGCCTCGACCCTGCGCTTCGGGGACCCGCAGGCCTCCGAGCAGCGGCTGTGGGAAGCCCTGGAGACCGCGCAGGCCGCGGACTTCGTGCGGGAGCGGTCCACCGGGTCCGGCGAGGAGGCGGCCACCGGGCTGGATTCGGCGATCGCGCAGGGCGGCACGGACGTCTCCGGCGGGCAGCGCCAGCGCCTGAGCATCGCTCGGGCCCTGGTCGCGGACCCCGCGGTGTACCTGTTCGACGACTCCTTCTCCGCCCTGGATGTGGC
The DNA here is from genome assembly GCF_044878465.1 of Rothia sp. BD8. Lineage (NCBI taxonomy): Bacteria > Bacillati > Actinomycetota > Actinomycetes > Micrococcales > Micrococcaceae > Rothia > Rothia sp. BD8. Next base: position 197,346 of record NZ_JANJES010000003.1, read on the forward strand.
CACGGACCGCCGGCTGCGCGCGGCCCTGGCCCCGCGCACCCGTCAGTCCAGCGTGATCGTGGTGGCCCAGCGCGTGTCCACCATCACCGAGGCGGACCAGATCCTGGTGCTGGAGGCCGGCCGCATCGTGGCCCGCGGCACCCACACCGAGCTGCTCGAGACCTCCCCCACCTACCGGGAGATCGTGCAGTCCCAGCTCTCCGCCGAGGAGGCCGCATGAGCGAGATGCCCCCCGCCCCGCGCACCGCCCGCGCCTTCTGGCCCACCGCGGGCCGGCTGCTGCGCGAGCTGACCCGCTGGCCCGGACGCCTGGCCCTGATGACGGCCCTGCTGGTGTCCTCGGTGCTGCTGACCGTGTTCGCCCCGCGGGTGCTGGGACATGCCACGGACCTGATCTACGCCGGCGTCGTCGGCCTGCAGTCCCCCGCCGGGGCGGACGCCGAGCAGGTGATCGCCGGGCTGCGGGAGCAGGGCCGGGACCAGATGGCGGACATGCTCACCGCGGTGGACTTCACCCCCGGACAGGGCATCGACTTCCCGGCCCTGGGCGCGACCCTGCTGCTGGTGCTGGGGATCTACGTGCTGGCCGGGGTGTTCCTGTGGCTGGAGGGGCGGATCCTCAACGACCTGGTGATGCGCGTGGTGCGGGACGTGCGCCGCCGGGTGGAGGCCAAGCTGCACGCCCTGCCGCTGGGCTACGCGGACACCCACCAGCGCGGAGACCTGCTCTCCCGCACCACCAACGACCTGGACAACATCCAGCAGGCCCTGCAGCAGGCGCTGGCGGAGCTGGTGCAGGCGATCCTCACGGTGCTGGGCGTGGCCGTGATGATGTTCGTGCTGTCCTGGCAGCTGGCCCTGGTGGCGCTGATCGCGGTGCCGATCTCCGGGGTGGTGGTGGCCTTCGTCGGGCGCCGCTCCCAGAAGCTGTTCGCCGCGCAGTGGAAGGCCACCGGGGAGCTGAACGGGCACATCGAGGAGGCCTTCACCGGCCACGAGCTGATCCGCGTCTACGGCCGCGGGCAGGACATGGGCCGAGCCTTCCGGGAGCGCAACGACGCCGTGTTCCAGGCCAGCTTCCGCGCCCAGTTCCTCTCCGGGACGATGATGCCGATCATGCAGTTCGTCTCCTACCTGGGCTACGTGGGCATCGCGGTGCTGGGCGGGCTGAAGGTGGCCAGCGGCCAGCTGTCCCTGGGCGGGGCGACGGCGTTCATCCAGTACTCTCGCGAGTTCACCCAGCCGCTGGGCCAGATCGCCGGCATGGCGAACATGCTGCAGTCCGGGGTGGCCAGCGCGGAGCGGGTCTACGACCTGCTGGACGAGCCGGAGCAGTCCCCGGACTCCCCCGCCGCGGTGGCCGCCGACGCCGCCCGGGAAGGGCAGCGAGCCCGCGGGCGCATCGAGTTCTCCCACGTGGACTTCTCCTACACCGCCCAGCGCCCGCTGATCCGGGATCTGTCCCTGGTGGCCGAACCGGGTCAGACGGTCGCGATCGTGGGGCCGACCGGGGCGGGCAAGACCACCCTGGTCAACCTGATCCTGCGCTTCTACGAGATCGACGCCGGGGAGATCACCCTGGACGGGCAGGACATCCGGGAGATGACCCGGGACCGGCTGCGCCGAGCCACCGGCATGGTGCTGCAGGACGCGGTGCTGTTCCGCGGCACCATCCGGGAGAACATCCGCTACGGCCGACTGGAGGCCACGGATGAGGAGGTGCTGGCCGCGGCCCGGGCCACCTACGTCGACCGCTTCGTGCGCTCCCTGCCGGAGGGCTACGACACGGTGGTGGATCAGGACGGCGGCTCGGTCTCGGCCGGGGAGCGGCAGCTGATCACGATCGCCCGGGCTTTCCTGGCGGACCCGGCGGTGCTGATCCTGGACGAGGCCACCTCCTCCGTGGACACCCGCACGGAGGTGCTGGTCCAGCAGGCGATGGCCGCGCTGCGGGCATCCCGCACGTCCTTCGTCATCGCCCACCGGCTGTCCACGATCCGCGATGCGGACACGATCCTGGTCATGGAGCACGGCAGCATCGTGGAGCAGGGCAGCCACGACGAGCTGATCCACCGGGACGGGGCCTACCGGGCGCTGTACCGGGCGCAGTTCGCAGGCGACGGCGGGCAGGGCTGAACTAGCATGGGGCGGGTGAGCAGCCACTCCCCCCGCCCCGTGCCCTCCGCGGCCCCAGGCCCGCGCTTCCCCACCGGGGCCTTCACCCGCGACGCCCTGCTGGATCGCCTGCGGGCCCTGCCCGTGCCGCTGCCCCGCTGGGGCTGGGTCTTCCCCGCCCTCGTGCTGGTCCTGGCGGCCGCGCTGCGCTTCGTGGGGCTCACCCACCCCAACGCCGTCGTGTTCGACGAGACCTACTACGCCAAGGACGCCTGGTCCCTGTGGCACTACGGCTACGAGCGGTCCTGGCCGGACGGGGCGGATGCGAGCTTCGTCGCCGGGCATCCCGTGAGCCCGGAGGATCAGGGCTCCTACGTGGTGCACCCGCCGCTGGGCAAGTGGATGATCGCCCTGGGCTACGTGCTGTTCGGGGACTCCTCGCCCCTGGGCTGGCGCTTCTCCGCGGCGCTGTTCGGCACCCTGTCCGTGGCGGTGCTGATGTGGGTGGCGTGGATGATGTTCCGTTCCTTGACGCTGACCGGCATCGCCGGGCTGCTGATCGGCATCGACGGGCTGCACCTGGTGGAGTCCCGCCTGGCCCTGCTGGACATCTTCCTCATGTTCTGGCTGCTGCTGGCCTTCGCCTGCCTCGTCGCGGACCGCTTCTCCGCTCGGCACCGCCTGGCCGTCCTGCTGGCCGCGCAGGCCGGGCCCGGGGGCGCCCCGCCCTCGGCCGCAGCGTTGCGCTACGGACCCTGGCTGGGGATCCGGTGGTGGCGGATCGCGGCCGGGGTGTGCTGCGGCGCGGCCCTCGGGGTCAAGTGGAACGCCCTGTTCTTCATCGCGATCTTCGGGATCCTCACGGTCCTGTGGGACATCGGCGCCCGCCGGGCCGCCGGGATCCGCGGCTGGTTCACCGGCGCCCTGCTCAAGGACGCCGGTCCGGCCTTCGTCTCGATCGTCGGGATCGGCCTGGTGACGTATCTGGCCACCTGGATCGGCTGGTTCCGCTCCGACGGCGCGTACGACCGGCACTGGGCCGAGCAGCACCCCGGCGAGGGCATCGGGTGGCTGCCCGCGAGCCTGCGCAGCCTCTGGGAGTACCACCGCTCCGCCTACGCCTTCCACACCGGCCTGGATTCCCCGCACACCTACGCCTCCCCCGCCTGGCAGTGGCTGATCCTGGGGCGGCCCACCTCCTACTACTACGAGGCCGAGCACGCCGCGGCCTGCGGGGCGCAGAAGTGCTCCGAGGCGATCCTCAACGTCGGCAACCCGCTGATCTGGTGGACGGGCGCGGCCGCCCTGGTGCTGTTGATCCTGTGGTGGATCCTGCGACGAGACTGGCGTGTCGGGGCCATCCTGCTGGTGGTGGCCGTCGGCTGGCTGCCGTGGTTCGCCTACCCCCACCGCACGATGTTCTACTTCTACGCCCTGTCCTTCCTGCCGTGGCTGATCCTCGGACTCACCGCGGTGCTGGGCCTGGCCCTGGGCCGTCCCGGGGACTCGGTGCGCCGACGCCGGTACGGCCTGGGGGTGGTCGGGCTGTTCGTGGTCGCGGCCCTGCTGATCAGCGCCCACTTCTGGCCCATCTGGACCGGCCAGTCCATCCCCTACGAGGACTGGTACGCGCACATGTGGTTCACGGGCTGGATCTGATGCGCACCCCGTCGAGCACCCCCGGTCCCGCCCCCGCCCCGGGCCAGGACGCCGCCGGATCGCGGCTGAGCGGGCGCGCCGCGCACGCTCGCAGCGCGCCCTTCGCGTTGCTGTTCGTCTGCCAGGGCAACGTCGCCCGCTCCCCCGCCGCCCAGCTGCTGGCGGCCGGCCGCCTCGCCGCGGCGTCGGCCGCGGGGGCCGGGATCGAGACGGCCTCGGCCGGAACCGGCGCCCTCGTGGGTGCGGGCATCGCCCCGGAGATCGGGACCGAGCTGGCCGAGCGCGGGGTGGACGCCTCCGGGCACCGCGCCCAGCAGCTGGGGGCCGGGCTGCTGCGTGCGGCGGATCTGGTGCTGGTCATGGAGGCCGAGCACCGACGCTGGATCCTGGAGGAATGGCCGGGGGCGGTGCGCTCCGTCTTCCTGCTGGGCACCGCCGCCCGCGTGCTGGGAGCGCAGCGCTCGTCACCGGCGACGCTGGTCGACGCCGGAACGCTGCCGCCGCACGGGGCCGGGGACCCGACGACCGGTCTGCCCGGGGAGCCTGCGAGCCCCGCGGATCCGCTGGCGCTGCTGCGCGCCCCCGGGGTGCGCGTGCTGCCCGAGGACGGCATCGCGGACCCGTACCGCCGGGGCCGGGAGGCCGCCCGCCGGGCGGTGGCGCGGATCGATCAGTGCCTGGAGCTGGTGCTTCCCGCGCTGGTGTCGCGGCCGCGATCCGAGCGGGGCTGAGCGCCCGCCGCGTCGTCCCGGGTGGTCCCGTCCGAGCCGCCGCGGACGGCCTGCCGGCGGGTGCCTGCCTGGCGGTTCGCCTCCTGGCGGGCGTGGGCCCGGGCCAGGTCCCGCTGCCGACGGTGGGCCAGGGGCCAGGTGGCCACCAGCAGCACGGAGACGGCCAGCACGGTGATCAGCGCGATGAGCACGGCCGAGTCCACCCAGAACTGATCCGGGTACAGCCGGATCAGGGTGTCCGAGGGGTAGAAGGCCCAGTTCCCCTCGGGGAAGAAGATCTCGTGGAAGCCGGTGAAGAACCGCTCCCACCCCAGCAGGGACAGCCCCAGCAGCCCCAGGATCAGCAGGATCGTCAGCCAGGCCCCGGCGAACAGGGCGCGGCGCAGGGCCCCCGGGGCGCCGTCGCCCAGGCGTCGGGCGCACAGCACGGCCAGCACCAGCCAGCAGCCCACCAGCAGCAGGGACCACAGCATCACGTGCTTCACGTCCGTCATGTGCCCCACCTCCGGGGCGGTGAAGGCGTGCCGGCCATCCGGCAGCATCACGTCCCCCAGGAAGCGAGCGGGGGCGAAGTTGAGGATGTAGTCCAGGCCGTGGGAGCCGTAGACCATGCGGTCCTCGGTGGAGAAGCCGTAGGCATCCGCCGGGAAGCCGGGGCGGTGGTACTCGAACCACAGGAACGCCGGGGTGGCCACGGCCCGGATCGCGGCCATGAGGATCACCAGCGGCACGGCCACCGCGATCACGGCCTGACGCAGGCGCAGGGCCCGGGGGCGGGTGCGGACCGGCCGAGCCGCAGGCTCCTGCCGGGCGGCGGGCTCCCGTTGGGTGGTGGACTCCCGTCCGCCCGCAGATTCCCGCCGAGGCCCGGGTTCCTGCCGAGGTCCGGGCTCCTGCCGGGGCGCGGACGCGGCGGTGGAGCCGCCGCGGGTCCCGGCGTCGACGGCCGGGGCCAGGGCGTCCCACTCCTGGGTTGCGGAGGACCAGGGAGCTCCCTGTTCCTCGGGATTGCTGCGCGGGCTCACTCGGCGGCCTCCTCGGGTGCGACGGAAGCGTTCCTGTTCGGGGCCCGCCCTCCCCGCCGTCACACCGGAGACGGGCGGGCCCTGGCGGGTCTCCTACCAGTTCCCCTTCCAGGAGGCGTCCTGGTAGTGCTCGAAGGGGATGTTCCAGTCCCCGTAGCCGTTGTCCGGGTCGGCCTCACCGTAGCCGGTGTTCACGGTCTCCACCACATCGCCCACGCGGAAGGTGTTGAAGAAGTACTCGGCGCCGTCGGGCAGCAGGCCGATGCAGCCGTGGGAGATGTTGGTGTTGCCCACGTAGGGGTACCCGGAGGGCTCCGCCTGGTGCACGAAGGCCCCGGAGGAGGTCAGCCGGCAGGCGTTGCTCGCGTAGAACGGCTCGTACCAGTGGGAGTCCCCCGGCTTCAGGCCCAGGGTGCGGGAGTCGAAGAAGTAGCTCTTGGCCTTCTCCATGACCACCAGCTGCCCGGTGACCGAGGGCCACTGCGGATCCCCCAGAGTCACGGGGAACTCCTTGGTGAGCTTGTCCGACTCGTAGATCTTGATGGTCTTGGTGTTGTTGTCCACGTAGGCGTAATTCTTCGGCCCGGTCTTGAAGCTGCGCTCGTAGTTCTGGTTCATGATCATGCCGTTGCCGATGTCCGTGCCGAGCAGCTTGATGCTGACGTTCACCTGGGAGTTCGGCGCCCACTTGTCCTTGGGGCGGTAGCGGACCATCTGGTCGCTGTACCAGCGGAACTTCCCCTCCTGGTCCCCAGCCCCGGTCACGGTCACGGCCTTCTCCACCGCGGCCTTGTCGGTCACCGGCTCGGAGAAGTTCAGCTGGATGACCTGCCCGGTGCCGTAGGTGCCGCCGTCCTCGAAGTCGAAGCTCAGATCCGCCTCGTTGGCCGCGGAGGTCGTGGCGAAGCCGGTGGAGCCGCGGTGCTCGACGTCGTCATCGTTGACGATCGTGTACTGCACCCGGTAGTCCTTGGCGAACTCCAGAGGACCCTTGGCGGTCCAGGTCCGGCCATCCTCGGAGATCGTGCCCTCCACCGCCTTGCCGCCGGTGACCTCGACCGCCTTGACCCGCCCGGCATCGGTGACCACGGTGACCGGGGCGGTCGGGTTGTACTCGCTGGCCCCATCCTGCGGGGTCACGGTGACCTTCGGGGTGAAGGTGGGGGTGGGGGTCGCCGAGGCGGAGGCGGCGCCGGAAGCCGAGTCCTCGCCTCCGTCCTGCCCGCAGGCGGTCAGTACGACGGCGCCGAACAGCCCCAAGGCGCCGGCGCCCACCAGCCGACGGCGGGTCAGGGGGCCCACCGGGTCCCCGGCGGAGGCGTCATCACGGGAGGCGCGGAAGGGGAAGCGGGGAGTCAAGACCAGGGGTCTCCTTTCGGGACGGAAGGGGGAGGTGTCGAAGCGTCGAGGAGAGATGAGGAGAGGACCGGCCCGTCCGCGGCCCGGTCAGCGGCGCGTGGGCAGCCCGCGCAGGCGCGTGCGCGTGTCACCGGCTTCGGGAGACTGCGCTTCCGAGGACGGCTGTGACGGCTCGGAGGCGGTGTCCGCCTCCGGGTCACCGGGCGCGGCGGCGTCCTGGCCGACCCGCACGACCTCCCAGCCGCGCGGGGCCGTGAGCCGATCCGCGTGGAAGGCGCACAGATCGTAGGCGTGCGGCTCGACCCGCGGCGCCAGCGGACCGATGACGGCCGTGGAGTCCGCGTACGCGTAGGTCAGGGTCCAGTCGGCCTCGCGCCGGCACATGGTGCGCGAGCACAGTCTCTTGTTCTCTGCCATTCTCCACAGGCTACTCCACCGGACCGCGAGCTCCCCGTGCCGGGGGACAGGGGGCTCAGCGGGACTGGCGGCGCAGCCGGCGCCGCTCCCGCTCGGACATCCCGCCCCAGATGCCGAAGCGCTCGTCCTTGGCCAGCGCGTAGTCCAGGCAGGCGGTGCTCACGGGGCATTCGGAGCACACGCGCTTGGCGTCCCGGGTGGAGCCGCCCTTCTCCGGGAAGAACGCCTCCGGATCCGTCTGGGCGCACAGGGCCTCGGCCTGCCAGGCCAGCTCCCCCTCATCCTCGTCGGTGCCGTAGGCTCCGGCGGCGGCCTGCCACAGCCGCAGCACCTCGGGGTCCGAGGAGAACAGGTCCACCCCCTCCTCAGAGACGGAGCGGGGCAGGGTCGGGGTGGTCTCGTGAGAGGGCTGAGCAGGGCCCATGCTGGTCCTTTCCTGCACCGATCACGGCCGCCGCCGCGTCCCGGGAAGACCGGGCGGGGTGGTCGCGGACGGAAGGTGCCGGCCGGTGCCGAATTCGGCGTGATTCACGATAATTACAGCCGTGTCATCCGGTGCCCGTCAAACCGATGACGCGCGGTCCGGCCCGCTACCATGGCGAGCATGTCCCACCGCACCTTCGCCGACGTCGAAGCCCTGTTCACCACCCTGGGCGCCTCCCCCACCCCGGCCGTCGTCTGGTACGGCCCCGGCGGCGAGCGCACCGAGCTGTCCGGACGGGTCCTGGAGAACTGGGTGGCCAAGACCGCCAACCTGCTCGTCGAGGAGCTCGACGCCGCCCCGGGCTCGACCATCGCCCTGCGCGCCCCCGCGCACTGGCGCAGCCTCGCGATGGGACTGGCGGCCGTGCGCACCGGGCTGGTCCAGCTGCCCCGCACGGATGGCGCACGGGAAGCCGAGGCCGTTCCGGCGCAGGTGTGGGTGGGCTTCGAGGCCGAGGGGGCCCAGGCACGGACCGCCCAGACCCGGCTGCTGCTGGCGCGCGGCGCCCTGGCCGCCTCCTACGACGGGGCGAGCCCGCTGGATGCCGATGCCGTGGACTATGCCGCGGCGGTGCGCTCCTTCGCGGACTCCTATGACCCCTTCGATCCGCTGGACCCGGAGCTTCCCCTGGAACCGGGCGAGGCCGGGCTGAGCCTGGGGGCGTGGCTGGACCGGGCTCAGGAGGCCGGCCAAGGCGGCGTCGTCCTGGGGGCCGTGGCGGACCGGGAGGCCGATCCCGGGCTGCTGGCCGACTGGGCCGGGCTGCTGGCCGACGGCGGGACGCTGGTCCTGCTGGACCCGCGGCTGGGGCAGCAGCAGCGCGAGCGCGCCCTGGCCCAGGAGGGCGCGGATCACTCCGGGCGCTGAGCCGGGTCCTCCCCGCCCAGGGCTCGGCGGTCCCGGGTCCCGCGGCGCACCGCGTCCACATCCAGGCGCCCGGTGACGATGTCGGTGGCCTCGGTGACGAACCGGGCGACCTTCTCCTCGCGCGTGTACTCCTGCTCGTCCGCGCGCTGGGTGACCCCGCCGTAGACCCAGAAGCGGTAGGCGAAGTAGCGCACGATCGTGCCCAGCACCGTGCCGATGATCGTGCCGCCGATGAACGAGGCCGTCTTGGAGGTCAGCCCCAGTCCGTAGTTGGTGACGAACACGCAGGCGGTCTCCACCCCGATCCCGATCAGGTTGACCAGCGCGAACTGCCAGGCCTCCCGCCAGGTGTTCTCCTGGCGCTTGTCCCGGAACGTCCACAGGCGGTTGAGGATCCAGGAGAAGATCGTAGCGACGACGCCGGCGACGAATTTGGCCTTGGAGTGCCCGTCCGCCAGCCACGTGCTCATCAGGAACCAGGTGACGGAGGCGTTGACGATGAAGGCCAGTCCGCCGACGATCCCGAACTTCAGGACCTCTTTGAGGAACAGCTCCCACAGGCCGTGGATTTTCTCGGAGAAGGTTGACACGCGGGGCTCCACAGGGTCGGGGTCGACGGGGCGGGTCCGCGGCGGACGCGGGCGGGAGGACCACCTCGTCCCCCGCGCCCGACCCGGCGCGCACGGCGGCCGGGCGGGTACCGCGTCGCGGGTGCGGACTGCGCTGAAAGTCTACAAGCAGGCCCCGGGGCCTCCGGGCCGCGACGCCGCCCCGCCCCCGTGAGATCGGTCAACCCCGCGCACCACTCGGGAGGTTCGCGCGCGGCAGGCCAGCGGGTAGCCTGGGAGGCGTGAGCTTACCTGTGACCGCACCCGTGATCGGCGTGATCGGCGGAGGGCAGCTGGCCCGCATGATGTCCCCGGAGGCCTCCGAGCTGGGCATCGAGCTGCGCGTGCTGGCCGAATCCCCCGAATCCTGCGCCGCCGCCGTCATCCCCCACGCCCCCGTTGGGGACCACACCGACCTGCCCACCCTGCGGGAGTTCGCCTGCCGGGTGGACGTCGTGACCTTCGACCACGAGCACGTGCCCACCGAGCACCTGCGGGTCCTCGAGGAGGAGGGGGTCGCCGTGCGGCCGGGCCCGCAGGCCCTGGTGCACGCCCAGGACAAGATCCGCATGCGCGAGGCCGTGGATCGCCTGGGCCTGCCCAACCCCCGGTGGGCGGCGGTGGCCGACGCCGATCAGCTGCTCGCCTTCGGGCGGGAGGTCGGCTGGCCCGTGGTTCTGAAGACCCCGCGCGGCGGATACGACGGCAAGGGCGTGATGCTCGTGGCCGAGGACGCCGTGGGCTCCGCCCCGGTGCGCGCATGGTTCGAGGCCATCCCGCAGAAGGGCTGGAGCGGGCTGCTGGCCGAGGAGAAGGTGCCCTTCACCCGGGAGCTGTCCGCCCTGGTCGCCCGGCGCCCCAGCGGCGAGGTGCGCGCCTGGGACGTCGTCGAGTCCGTGCAGACCGACTCCGTGTGCGACGAGGTCACCGCCCCCGCCCCGGGGGTGGACCCGCAGGCCGCGGCGGCCGCCCAGCGGATCGCGCTGCGCCTGGCCGAGGAGCTCGGGGTCAGCGGCGTGATGGCCGCGGAGCTGTTCGAGGTGCCCGGGCGCGAGGGCGGGGTGCTGGTCAACGAGCTGGCCATGCGCCCGCACAACTCCGGACACTGGACCCAGGACGGGGCGGTGACCAGCCAATTCGAGCAGCACCTGCGCGCCGTGCTGGATCTGCCGCTGGGCTCCACCGCCCCGGTGGCCGGGGTCACCGTGATGAAGAACGTGCTCGGCGGGGCCAACGAGGACCTGGCCGGGGCGTGCCCCGCGGCGATGGCCGCGCATCCCGAGGCCAAGGTGCACCTGTACGGCAAGGCGGTGCGCCCGGGCCGGAAGGTCGGGCACGTCAACCTCAGTGGCCCGGCCGCCGAGCTGGCGCAGGTGCGCCGGGCGGCCCGGGAGGCGGCCGCGATCCTGCGGGACGGTCCCGCCGCCGACCCGGCCGCGACAGACCCGACCGACCGCTGAGCCCCAGCCCGCCGATAAGCCCCAGCCCGCCGATAAGCCCCAGCCCACCAGCACCACAGCACACCAGGAGCACATCATGAGCACCCCCGCCTCGCAGAACGCGCCGCTGGTCGGCGTCGTCATGGGTTCGGACTCGGACTGGCCGGTCATGGAGGCCGCCGCCGAGGCCCTCGAGGAGTTCGGCATCGCCTACGAGGCCCGGGTGGTCTCCGCCCACCGGATGCCCCAGGACATGCTGGCCTACGGCCAGGAGGCCGAGCAGCGCGGGCTGCGCGTCATCATCGCCGGGGCCGGGGGTGCCGCCCACCTGCCCGGCATGCTCGCCTCGGTCACGGCCCTGCCCGTCATCGGGGTGCCCGTGCAGCTGAAGACGCTGGAGGGGCTGGACTCCCTGCTGTCCATCGTGCAGATGCCGGCCGGGGTGCCCGTCGCCACGGTCTCGGTCAACGGGGCGCGCAACGCCGGGCTGCTGGCCGCGCGCATCCTCGGGGCCGGCCAGGATCCGGCCGCCGCCGCGGAGATCCGCGGCGATCTGCGCGAGTTCGCCCGGAATCTGCGCCAGTCCGCCCAGGACAAGGGCGCGGCCCTGACCCGCCGGCTGGAGTCCCGCCGCGGCCCGGAGGAGGAGACCGAGGCCCACCGCCCGGCACCCCGCTCCCAGGCCCCCGACGCCGACGATCCCGCCCAGCCCGGCCCCTACGCTCCGTAGGTCCCCGTTCCCGCCCACCTCGGTCGGACCCCGCGACGTCGTCGATCCGCCGGGGCGGGCGCCGACCACCGCCCGCCCTTCCCCGACCGGCAGGTACTCCCCGATGCCCCCCTCCACCCCGTCCGAGAACCCCCGCGACCCCGCCGCCGGAGCCGAACGCCCCCGCGGGACCGATGAGATCACGGGCGCGCGCCCGGAGGGGCACCGGCCGGGACCGGCGCACCGCACGGACCCTCTGCGCCACCCGGAGGCGTCCGGGGCTCTCACCCGCACCAAGCGGGCGTGGCTGCTGCTGCTGCTCACCGCCGTCCTGCCCGGCTCCGTCCAGTTGCTGATCGGCAACCGCCGCCTGGGGCGGCGCGCCCTGGGTGTGACCCTGACCGTCTGGGCCTGCCTCATCGCGGCCCTGATCCTGCTGGCGGTGCACCGGTCCTGGCTGTTCTCCCTGGTCACCGGCCGGTTCACCTCCCTGGTGCTGATCGTCGTGCTCGCGGTGCTGGCTCTCGGCTGGGCCCTGCTCTTCCTCGACGCGCTGCGCCTGATCCGGCCCGCTCTGCTGGCCCGGGGCATGCGGCCGATGGTGGCCCTGGGCTGCGCGGGCCTGATGCTGGTCACCGCCGGCACCCTCGGCTACTCCGCCTATCTCGTGGGAGTGGGCCGCGGCGCCCTGGGCAACGTGTTCTCCGGCGGCTCCGGCTTCGAGGCCGCGGACGGCCGGTACAACATCCTGCTGATGGGCGGGGACGCCGGGGCGGACCGGGTGGGGCGCCGCCCGGATTCCATGACGGTGTTCAGCATCGACGCGAAGACCGGCCAGGCCGTGACCATCTCCCTGCCGCGCAACCTGCAGAACGCCCCCTTCGCGCAGGGCTCGCCGCTGTGGCAGGTCTGGCCCGAGGGCTTCGACTGCGGGGACGAGTGCATCCTCAACGCCCTGTACCCGCAGGTCGCCCAGGAGCACGCGGACCTCTACCCGGACGCCGCGGATCCCGGGGCCGAGGCCATGAAGGACGCCGCCGAGGGCATCACGGGTCTTTCGATCCAGGGCTACGCTCTGGTGGACATGGACGGCTTCGCGGACCTGGTGGACGCGCTGGGCGGCATCGAGCTCGACGTCGGCGGCCGGGTGCCGATCGGCGGCGGGACGAACGAGATCACCGGGGAGAAGAACCCCATCGACGGGTGGATCGAGCCCGGCCGCCAGCACCTGGACGGCGTCCACGCCCTCTGGTACGCCCGCTCCCGGGAGGGGGCCAGCGACTTCGAGCGGGAGGCGCGTCAGCGCTGCGTGCAGTCGGCGATGCTCGCGCAGCTGGATCCCGCGAACGTGCTGACCAAGTTCCGCTCGATCACGGACGCCGGCCAGCAGATCGTGGAGACGGACATCCCGGAGGCCCAGCTCGGGGAGTTCGCGGACCTGGGGCTGAAGGCCAAGGACCACGAGCTGATCCAGTATGGGGCCGGCCCGCCGTACTGGGATGACATGTTCCCCACCTACCCGGACTACGACGCCTTCCGCGCCGGGGTCGCCCAGGTCATCGAGGGGTCGGCGGAGGGGAAGACCCCTACCCCGGCCGCCGACGACGCCCAGGCCGCGGGCCCGGCCGGGGTGGTCTCCGCGGTGCGCCCCGCCGCCCTGCTGGCCACCCTGTCCCTGCTGCCCGGCGCCGGCTCTGTCCAGGCCCAGGACGGCCCCGCGGTGAGCACCGTCGCCGAGCTGGGCCCCAACGGCACCTGCTCGGTGCCCTGAGCCTGACCCGTCCGCCAGCTGCCCCGACCCCACCCAACCACGCCCCGCCGGTGCCCTGCCGGCCACGTCCTACAGTGGAGACCATGACGAATTTCCTGCAATCCGATGCCTGGGCCCGGTTCCAGTCCGACCTCGGCCACGAGGTGCTGCGCGGGGCCGGGGAGGGATACTCCTACCTGGCCACCGTGGAGGGCGGGCGCGCGGGGCGCTACCTGTACTGCCCCTACGGCCCGGAGGCGGACTCCCCCGAGGCGCTGACCCGCGCCCTGGCCGAGCTGAAGGAGCTGGCCCGGGCCCACCGCTGCCTGTTTGTGCGCGTCGAGCCCAGCGACCCCCGCTCCTTCGCCGAGGGCACGGACCCGGAGGCGGACCTGCGAGCCCGCGGCCTGCGCTTCTCCCCCCGCCAGATCCAGCCGTCCCACACCTGGATGGTGGATCTGACCCAGGACGAGGACGCGCTGCTGAAGGGCATGAACGCGACCAACCGGAACCTGCACCGGAACATCCACAAGAAGGGCGTGAGCTTCCGCGCCTCGCGGGACCCCGAGGAGATCGGGATCCTGCTGCGCTACCTGAACCAGACCGCCGAGCGGGTGGGGTTCAACCGGCAGAAGGATGACTACCTCACCCAGGCGGCCCGCTCGCTGATGCCCCAGGGCGACGCCGCGCTGTACGTGGCCGAGCTGCACGGAGAGCCCATCGGCGCGGCCTTCGTCTACGACTCCGCGGACACCCGCACCTACGCCCACGCGAGCATGGATTATGCCCACCGGCGCCTGTCCGCGAACAACCCCCTGGTCACCCGGATGATGCTGGATGCCAAGGAGGCCGGGCTGCGGCGCTTCGATATGTTCGGCATCGCCCCGGAGGGCCAGCCGGATCACGAGTGGGCCGGGTTCACCAAGTTCAAGAAGTCCTACGGCGGCTACCCGGTGACCTACCCGGGCACCTGGGACCTGCCGGTCTCGACCGCCGCCTACGCCGCGTTCCGCTCGGTCTACGCCGCCAAGGAGGCCGCCAAGGAGAAGGGCCTGCCCGCGGCCCGCCGCCTGGCGGGAACCGCCGAACAGAAGGTCCGCGGACTGGTGGGGCGCCTGCGCCGCTGAACCCGCGGCACCCCGCCCGACGTCGGCCCGGGCCGGGCGGCGTCGGGCGGATCGGGACCGGGCGCTCAGTCCAGTCGGCCCAGCTCCACCAGGCGGGCGAACTCCGGCTCGGTCTCGCGCAGCTGCGCCATGGTTCCGCGCGAGCGCAGGCGCCCGCGGGAGAAGAACAGGATCTCGTCCGCGTTGCGCACCGTGGAGAGCCGGTGGGCGATCACGATCACGGTGATCTTCCCGTGCAGGGCCTCGATGGTGCGGGTGATCTCGTGCTCGGTCTCGTTGTCCAGGGCGGAGGTCGCCTCGTCCAGGATGAGCACCTCGGGCTGGGAGTACAGCGCCCGGGCGATGCCAACCCGCTGGGTCTGCCCGCCGGACAGGCGCGCCCCGGCGTCGCCCACGAGGGTGTCCAGCCCGTCCGGCAGCTGCGCCACCAGCTCCTCCAGGCGCACCTGGCGCAGGACCCGGGCCAGCAGCTCCTGGTCCACCTGATCCTCCGGCTGCCCGAAGGTGATCAGGTCCCGCAGGGGCACATCCCACAGGAAGACCTTCTGGGAGACCATCGCGACCCGGCGGCGCCATGCCCGGGGATGCGCGGAGATATCCACCCCGCCGACCGTGACGCTGCCGCTGGTGGGGACGTAGAGCCCGGCCAGCAGGTCCGCGAACGTGGTCTTGCCGGCCCCGGAGGAGCCGACGAGTGCGACCGTGCGGCCCACCGGGATGCTCACGTCCACCCCGGTGAGCACGTCCCGGTCGGCGTCGGCGTACCGGAAGCCCAGGTCCCGCACCTCCAGGGAGGCCCGGGGGATCTGCACCGGCTGCTCCGCATGGGAGGGATCGGCGTCGGCCTCGGCCTGCAGGCCCCGCACCTCGGCGGCGACGGTGCGCAGGGAGGGCTGCCCCGACCGGACGCCGTTGAGTGTGCCGACCACCCGGTTCAGAGCCGGCACGATGCGCATGGCCGCGGCCGCGAAGGCCGCCAGCAGGCCGAAGGCCGTCATCTGGTCCGTGGTCGCGAACAGCACCAGCGCGATGACGAGGATGCCGAAGATCATCACGACCTCCAGCAGGTACCGCGGCAGCTCCGCGAAGAACTGCTGGGGCTGGGCGTAGTGGGCGTTGTCCGAGCGGTTGCGGCGGAACCCGTCCGCGAACAGCCCCTCCCGCCCGAAGATCCGGGTCTCCCGGAAGCCCTCGATGGCCGGGGAGAGCAGGGCGAAGCCGTCCTTGCTCAGCTCGAACAGCCGGTGCGCGTAGCGCAGGGCGAAGGGCCGGACCACCCGGGCCAGCAGCAGCGCGGCCCCGCCGAACAGCACCAGGGCGGCGATGAACCCGACCGGGGAGAGCACCAGCAGGGTGCCCATGAGCAGGACGATGGTCGCCGCGTCCACCAGGATCGAGATGTAGCCCAGCAGGACGCTGTTGAACGCCTGGGGCACGCCGGTGTTGATGTTGTTCAGGATCGCGGCCTTGGAGCGGTGCCGGTGGGCCTCATACGTGGCCTGCAGGTACCGGTCCAGCATCTCGGCCTGCACCGAGGAGGACGCCCGCTGCACCACGCCGATGGACCACCAGCGGATCCCGATCAGCGCGGCGTTCTTGACGAGGAAGGCCAGCCCGACCAGCAGCGCGAGGATCAGCAGCAGCCGGTGCCGATCCTCGGTGCCCACCAGGGGCGCCAGGTGCTCCTGGACCACCGGGGGGACCTCCCCGTGGGCGGTGAGCATCTGGGTCAGCGGCACCATCGTCGCCACCGCGAGGATGTCCAGCAGGGAGGAGGCGAAGGCCACCAGGACCATGCCGAGGATGCGCGGGCGCATCCGCCACGGGATCAGCGCGAAGAGCGTGCGCAGATCGCGCACGTCCGCGCGCACGGCGGATTCCTGGGCCTCGGCAGCGTTCACGGGCTCCCCCATCCCCACCGCGCCCCACGGTGGTCATCGACGACGTCGGTCTCCGACAGCGCCGCCCGTCGGGCATCCGCGGGAGCCGTGGCGGCGCGCCGTCAGGGAATCCTACCCCGACGCCGCGCCCGTCCCCGGATCAGCCGCGGGCGTACCGCTCCCACTTGGCCGCCTGGTGCTCGGCTTCGACCATGCGCACGGTCCCGGACTTGGAGCGCATGACGATGGACTGGGAGGTGATGGTGGGCCCGGAGTAGCGGACCCCGCGCAGCAGATCCCCGTCGGTGATCCCGGTGGCGGCGAAGAAGCAGTTGTCACTGGTCACCAGCTCATCCGTGGTCATCACGGCCTCCAGGTCCAGCCCGGCGTCGATGGCCTTCTGCTTCTCGTCATCGTCGGTGGGGGCCAGGCGCCCCTGGATGATCCCGCCGGTGGCCTTGATCGCGCACGCGGCCACGATCCCCTCGGGGGTGCCGCCGGTGCCCAGCATCACATCCACCCCGGTGTTCTCGCGGCAGGCGGCGATCGCCCCGGCCACATCCCCGTCCAGGATCATGCGGGTGCGGGCGCCGGTGGCCCGCACCTCCTCGACCAGCTGGGCGTGGCGCGGGCGATCCAGGATGCACACGGTGAGCTGGTTGACCTTCTTCCCCTTGGCCTTGGCCACCAGGTGCAGGTTCTGCTTGATCGGCAGGCGCAGGTCCACCATGTCGGCCGCGTCCGGGCCGGTCACGAGCTTCTCCATGTAGAACACGGCGGAGGGGTCGAACATCGACCCGCCGTCGGCCACCGCGATCACCGCGAGCGCGTTGTTCATGCCCAGGGCGGTCAGGCGGGTGCCGTCGATGGGGTCCACGGCCACGTCCAGGGCCGGGCCGTCGCCGTCGCCCAGGGACTCGCCGTTGTACAGCATGGGGGCCTCGTCCTTCTCCCCCTCGCCGATGACGACGGTGCCGTTGAAGCTGACGGTGGAGAGCATGCTGCGCATCGCATCCACCGCGGCCCCGTCCGCGGAGTTCTTATCCCCCGCCCCGACCCAGTGCCCGCCGGCGATGGCTGCGGCTTCAGTCACCCGCACCAGCTCCAGGGCCAGGTTGCGGTCGGCTTGGTTGTTGTTCTCATCCTGTACTGCAGACACGGTGCTGTTTCCTCGTCCTTGAGTTCGGCGCCCGCGAGCGGGCCCCTCTGGCTGTGCTCTCCAGCATAGTGGGCACCGCCTGCCCCGCCGGGCACGCGCCCCGGCCGGACGGGGCGCCCGCGGGTGGGGCACAATGGGGGACGTGGAGGAGAACGAGCAGGCCCGGGACCGGAGCGAGCGGGATGAGCCGGTGGTCCCGCAGATCACCGAGAAGCAGGCGCGGCGGCTGAACACCCCGGTCGGGGCGATGGTGATCTCCGTGATCGCCCTGCTGGGCATCACCCTGCCGTTCGTGTGGCTGCAGCCGCGCCCGGACAACCAGACCTACCGCCCCCAGGTGGACCTGGTGCAGACCGCCCAGCAGGCCCGCACCGATGCCGGCTTCGACGTCTTGGCCCCCGAGCTGCCCGCGGACTGGCACGCGAACTTCGCCCGCTGGCACCCCGCCGATGACCAGGAGGTGCCGTACTGGGAGTTCGGGGCGGTCACTGCCTCCGGCGGCTTCCTGACGCTCGCCCAGACCGACCGCGCCGATCCCACCTGGACGGCCGAGCGGATCGACCGGGCCCCGCAGACCGGGACCATGGATGTCGAGGGCATCCAGTGGCGCCGCCACTCCAGCACGGACCGCAAGACCGGGGAGACCACCGTCTCAGCGGTCGGGCGGCTGGCGGGGACCACGGTGGTGGTCACCGGGGACTCCCGGGATGAGGAGCTGAAGGATCTGCTCTCCCGCCTGGCCCGCGCGGCGGACGGCGCGGGGGCTGCGGCGTCGGCCAGCGCCTCCGCCGCCCCCTGACCCCTCACCGACCGACCCCGTTCCACACACCCCATCGACCCCCGCGCGGATCCCGCGCGGCCCATCGCAGACGACCCACGAGAACAGATCCGAGGACCCATGAGCACCAGCACCCGTCCCACCCCCGCCGAAGCCTTGCAGCGTCTGCGCGCGGGCAACGCCCGCTTCGTCGCCGGCGCCTCCGAGCACCCCAACCAGGACGCCGCGCGCCGGGAGTCCCTGACCGACGGGCAACACCCCTTCGCCGTGATCTTCGGGTGCTCGGACTCCCGGCTGGCCGCGGAGATCATCTTCGACCTCGGGCTGGGCGACACCTTCGTGGTGCGCACGGCCGGGCAGGTCGTGGGCAACGCCGCACTGGGCTCCCTGGAGTACTCGGTGACGGATCTGGACGTGCCGCTGATCGTGGTCCTGGGCCACGACTCCTGCGGCGCGGTCACCGCCGCCTCCGGCTCCTACGACTCCGGGCAGATGCCCGGCGGCTTCGTGCGGGACCTGGTCGAGGAGATCCTGCCCGCCGTGGTGGAGACCCACCGCGAGGCCCAGGGCGAGACCCCCACCATCAACGACATGGTGCGCACCAACACCCGGCAGACGGCCCAGCGGGTGCTGGACCAGTCCAAGATCATCGACGCCGCGGTGCGCGAGGGTCGCACCGCCGTCGTCGGGGTGTTCTACAACCTGCGCGACGGCCGGGCCGAGCTGGTGTGGTCCTCCCAGGAGCTGGCCGAGGACTGATCCGGTCCGGGCCCGTCGAAGGTGGGCCGGACCACGTCATGGACCGGGTCGCGGCATAGGATGGTGCGTATGAGCGACACCACCGAATACCGCATCGAGCACGACACGATGGGCGAGGTCCAGGTCCCCAAGGACGCCCTGTACCGGGCCCAGACCCAGCGCGCCGTGCAGAACTTCCCGATCTCCGGCTCCACGCTGGAATCCGCCCACATCGCGGCCCTGGCCCTGGTCAAGAAGGCCGCCGCCCAGGCCAACGAGGAGCTGGGAGTCCTGGACGCGGACCGGGCCCGGGCCATCCGCGACGCCGCTGACGCCGTCGCCGCCCACACCTACGACGAGCACTTCCCGATCGACGTGTTCCAGACCGGCTCCGGGACCTCCTCGAACATGAACGCCAACGAGGTGCTGGCGACCCTGGCCACCCGGGCCCTGGAGGATCAGGGCATCGAGGTGCACCCCAACGACCACGTCAACGCCTCCCAGTCCTCCAACGACGTCTTCCCCACCTCCGTGCACGTGGCCGTGACCGGCGCGCTGATCAAGGACCTCATCCCGGCCCTGGACACCCTGGCCTCCTCCTTGGAGGCGAAGGCCGAGCAGTTCGCGGACGTGGTGAAGTCCGGGCGCACCCACCTGATGGACGCCACCCCCGTGACCCTGGGGCAGGAGTTCTCCGGCTACGCCGCCCAGGTCCGCTACGGCATCGAGCGCATCGAAGCCTCGCTGCCGCGGGTGGCCGAGGTCCCCCTGGGCGGGACGGCCGTGGGCACCGGGATCAACACCCCGGACGGCTTCTCCGCCCGCGTCATCGAGCTGCTGGCGGAGGAGACCGGTCTGCCCCTGACCGAGGCCCGCAACCACTTCGAGGCCCAGGCCAACCGGGACGGGCTGATCGAGGCCTCCGGGCAGCTGCGGAACATCGCATACTCGCTGATGAAGATCTGCAACGACATCCGCTGGATGGGCTCCGGGCCGAACACGGGCCTGGGCGAGCTGCACATCCCGGACCTGCAGCCGGGCTCCTCGATCATGCCGGGCAAGGTCAACCCGGTGATCTGCGAGGCCGTGATCCAGGTGGCCGCCCAAGTCATCGGCAATGACACCACGATCGCCCTGTCCTCCACCAACGGCGCCTTCGAGCTCAACGTCGGCATCCCCGTGATGGCCAAGAACCTGCTGGAGTCCATCCGGCTGCTGGCCAACTCCTCCCGGGTCATGACGGAGAAGATGGTGGACGGGCTGGAGGCCAACGAGGAGCGGGCCCGCTTCCTGGCCGAGGCCTCCCCGTCCACCGTGACCCCGATGAACAAACTCATCGGCTACGAGGCGGCCGCGAAGATCGCCAAGCACGCCGTGGCCCACAAGACCACCGTGCGCGAGGCCGTGGAGCAGCTGGGCTACGTCGAGCGCGGCGAGGTCACCGAGCAGCAGCTGGACGAGGCCCTGGACGTGACCCGGATGCTGGGCCGGCGCTAGCCGTCCCGCCCGCCGCGTCCCACCCACGCCCCGGCGTCGCGTGCGCGTTCCCCGCGCCGATCGACGCCGGGGCGTGCGCCCACCCGAGGAGGCGGCCGCGACATCGCTCACAAGGGGGTATGGCCTCTTCCACCGGGAGGGGCGTTCTGGAATATTGGTTCGATGCAGCGGTGTTGTCATAGACGGCATCACCGGGCTGCGTGGGTGCCCCTGTGCCTGCAGGAGGCCACCCATCCCCGTGAGAAGCGAGAAGAGAGATCGAGGCATCGTGAAGCTTGCAGAACAGATCGTGAACCAGCTGGTCGAGGCCGGCGTTCACCGCATCTACGGGATCGTCGGAGACTCCCTGAACCCCATCGTCGACGCCGTGCGCGCCACCGGCGGCTCCAAGAAGGGCGGGATCGACTGGGTGCATGTGCGCCACGAGGAGGCCGCCGCCTTCGCCGCAAGCGCGGACGCCCAGCTGACCGGGGAGCTCGCCGTGTGCGCCGGTTCCTGTGGCCCGGGCAATATGCACCTGATCAACGGCCTGTACGACGCCAACCGCTCCCAGGCCCCGGTGCTTGCGATCGCCTCGCACATCCCGAGCAAGCAGATCGGGCAGGGGTACTTCCAGGAGACCCGCCCGCAGCAGATCTTCGAGGAGTGCTCCGTCTACAACGAGATGGTGCTCTCCCCCGAGCAGTCCCCGCGCGTGGTCGCCTCGGCGATCCGCCACGCCGTCGGCGACTCCGGGGTGGCCGTGGTGACCATCCCGGGCGACATCGCCGATGAGGACACCGCCACCGAGGCCCCGGTGCTGGGGACCCTGCGCCGGGCCCCGAAGGTCCCGCACCAGGAGACCATCCAGGAGCTGGCCTCCCACATCAACCGCGCCAAGAAGGTCGCGCTGTTCGTCGGCGCCGGCATCGAGGGCGCCCACGACGAGGTCGTCTCCCTCGCGGAGAAGGCCGCCGCCC
Source organism: Rothia sp. BD8 (assembly GCF_044878465.1). Classification (NCBI taxonomy): domain Bacteria; kingdom Bacillati; phylum Actinomycetota; class Actinomycetes; order Micrococcales; family Micrococcaceae; genus Rothia; species Rothia sp. BD8. The sequence goes on from NZ_JANJES010000003.1 coordinate 218,647, forward strand.
CGGTCGGGCACTCCCTGCGCGGCAAGGACTTCATCCAGTACGACAACCCCTTCGACGTCGGCATGACCGGCCTGCTGGGCTACGGTGCGGCCGCCGAGGGCATCCACGACGCCGACCTGATGATCATGATCGGCACGGACTTCCCGTACGACCAGTTCCTGCCGGAGACCACGACCATCCAGATCGACACCGATCCCTCGGTCATGGGTCGGCGCACGGACGTGGACCTGCAGATCGAGGGCTCCGCCCTGGAGACCCTGCGGGCCCTGCTGCCGCTGGTGGAGTACAAGAAGGACCGCAAGTGGCTGGATCGCGTGCTGAAGAAGCACGACCAGATCATGAACAAGGCCGTCGGCGCGTACACCCGCAACGTGGAGAAGCACCAGCCGATCCACCCCGAGTACGCCGCTTCCGTGCTGGATGAGGTCGCCGCCGAGGACGCCGTGTTCACCGCGGACACCGGCATGTGCAACGTGTGGTCGGCCCGCTACATCCGCCCCAACGGCAAGCGCCGGCTGATCGGGTCCTACCTGCACGGGTCCATGGCCAACGCGATGCCGCAGTCCATCGGGGCGCAGTTTGCCTACCCGGGCCGCCAGGTCATCTCGCTGTCCGGCGACGGCGGGCTGTCCATGCTGCTGGGCGATCTCATCACCATCGCCACCTACCGCCTGCCCACCAACGTCGTGGTGTTCAACAACTCCACGCTGGGCATGGTCAAGCTGGAGATGCTGGTGGACGGCCTGGCCGACTTCGGCGTGGACGTGCCGGACACCAACTACGCGGACATCGCCAAGGCGATGGGCTTCCACGCCATCCGCGTGACGGACCCGAAGAAGCTGAAGAAGGCCTACCAGGAGGCGCTGTCCTTCGACGGCCCGGCCCTGGTGGAGGTCATCACCGATCCGATGTCCCTGTCCGTGCCGCCGAAGATCTCCTCGGACCAGATCTTCGGCTTCGCGACCGCGATGTCCAAGATCGTGCTCAACCGCGGCGCGGGCGAGGCCGTGTCCATGGCCCGCTCCAACCTGCGCAACGTGCAGGCCGTGCGCCAGTGGTAGCACCGGCGCCGTCGGGTCGCTGAGGCTGACGGAAAGGGCCCCATCCCGCGATCGCGCGGGGTGGGGCCCTTTCCGTGTCTTCGGGCTCAGGCCCGGCGACGGTGCCGCAGCGTCAGCGCACCGGCGCCCAGGGCGAGCAGGAGCGCACCGACCGCCAGGTACCCGCCGGTGCGGGCCCCGGTGGCCGCCAGGCCGCCGCCGGAGCCGTCGTTGCCGGAGCCGGCATCGCTGGGTCCACCGGTGCCGCCGTTCTCGGGGCTGTTGCCGCCGCCGGTCCCGACGGCTCCGGCCCGATCGGAGCGGTCGGCCGAGTCATCGGGGCCGGGCTGCCCGGTTCCCGCGCCGCCCACTTCCTGAGCACCCTCCGGATCCTCGGCGTCGGCGTCCTCGTCACCGCCGGGCGCCGGCACGGTCGGGTCGGCGGGGTCCGACGTCGGCTCCGCGGTGGGCTCGGCCATCGGCTCGGCGGTGGGCTCGACGGTCGGTTCGCTGGTGGGCTCGGCCATCGGCTCGGCGGTGGGCTCGACGGTCGGTTCGCTGGTGGGCTCCGCGGTCGGCTCCGCGGTGGGGTCAGCGGTCGGCTCGGCCGTCGGCTCGCTGGTCGGCTCCGGCGTCGGCTCGGCGGCCTTCTGCTCGGCGTCGAAGCTCACCGACAGCGGCAGTGGGGTCTTCTTGGCGTCCCCACCGGACCCGGAGGCATACCACCGGGGCCGCATATCCGGGTGCAGCGCGTCGATGAACTCCCCCGGGAAGGACCCGGAGAACACCCGGTCGCCCTCGCGGTACTCGCGGCCCGCGAAGTCCGGGGTCCCGGTGACCGTCACCCGCTGGCCCTCCCGGCTGAGCTCCACGTGATCGAAGGTGGCCATGGTGACCCGGTGGTACCCGCCGCTGTTCTCGTCGTTGAGCATCCAGCTCAGCTCCACGCTCAGTCGCGCCGAGCCGTCCGCCTCCACATCCAGGCGGGGATTCCCGAAGCTGGTGATCACCCCCGGGGCCATGATCGCGTAGTGCCGGATGCGCACCCCGCCGTCCCAGGCCACCGAGGCCCGTCCGCTGCGCCCGTCGTACCAGCCGCGGCCCTCACCGAAGACGTACTGCTGCCCCTCGCGGGTGACCGGGCCCAGCGGTTCGGGGGTCCAGGACCGCATGTAGTCGTTCACCGCCCAGGACAGGCTCGGGTGGGAGACCTCCACCGCATCGGCGGGACGCTGCAGGGGGTCCGCCGTCGCCGGACCATCCCAGGGCTCGCCGCCCGGCCCCGGCTCCTGCGGGTCCGGCGCCTCGTCCTGCCCCGGTGCCACGCTCAGCGGCGTGACCTCGGGGATGTCCCCGGACCGGTCCAGGATGGACACCCGGCCGGTGCGCTCGTGGGAGACGTAGACCTCGGTGCCGTCCGCCCCGGTCTCCACGTCCGTCACGTCCGAGGTGAAGAAGCCCGCGGGACCGGTGATCCCCGCCGCGTGCAGATCGAGGGAGGAGGCCACGGTCCAGGTCTGCGGGGAGATCACCGAGACGGTGTTGGCCCGGCCGTGACCGGCCACGACCTCGTGGGTGCGGGGGTTCACCGTCAGGGAGGTGGACTCCCCCACCACGGAGATGGGAGCCCCCAGGTGCTTGCCGGTGGAGGTCTGCACCACCGCGACCTTGCTGCCGCTGGTGCCGATGTACAGGTTGCCCAGCTGGGGATCGATCGCCAGCGATCGCGGATTCGCTCCCAGGACGGTGTCCTCGAACCGGTACTCGGCCACCGGGACCCGCACGGTGCGCACCCACTGGTGGGTCACGGTGGAGTACGCGGTGACCACACCCTCATTGGCGTTGGCCAGCCACACCAGCCGGTGCTGGGCGTCGTAGACCGCATCCCGGACGAAGGGCCGTTCGTGCCGGCTCACCTCGGTGCGCTCCATGACCTCCCCGGTGCCGGGGATGACCCGCTGCAGGCCGAAGTTGTCGAACACGTACAGGTCGCCGCTGTCCGAGTCCAGCACGATGCCGTTCGAGGAGGTGACCACGCCCTCGATCTCCCGCTCGACGGCCCCGCTGCGGGCATCGAGCACCGTGATGGAGCCGTCGGAGGCGTTGAGCACGTACAGCCGAGACCCGTCGGCGCTGGAGACGACGTCGCTGGGCCGCGGCTGGGTGACCTGATGCCGCTGCTGGGTCTGCGGGTTCGCCAGGTCGATCCGGGCGATGTGCCCGACGGGCGCGTCGGCGTCCTGCCCGGGCAGGATGGAGTCCTGCTGCACGGGCACGGACAGTTGCTGGCGCGCGGCGCCACGTCCAGGTCCCGGGGGCGTCCGCCGGTGGTGATGGTGGTCTCCGGTGAGAGGCTGACCCCCTCGCTCGCCTGGGCGGGGGCCACCAGGACGGTTCCGGTCAGGGTCAGGGTCGACAGGGTCGCGATCGCGGACAGCGCGGGTCCTCGGCGCATCGATCCTCCTTGAAGATGCTTTCGTCCGCAGCACCCGGTGCGGCGCAATGACACAGTGAGGCCGACCTGCGGGTCGGCTCAGGTGCCCGTAAAGATTACCTGATCTTCATCTGAGTACGCCCTTAGTCTTTAGCGCTACGAAGGGTCCGACGCCGCCTCGGATCCGCGGCCGCTCGGGGATCCCGAGTCCCCGGCTCCCCCGTTCTGCGCTTCCCTGCTCTGTGCGCCGCCGACCGCGAAGTCGGTGCGCCCGGAGAACCCCAGCGCCGCGGCGATGCGCCGGTGCATCCGCTCGGACATGGAGGGAAGATCATCCAGCGGGAACCAGCGGACCGCGGTGGACTCCTCGTCGTTGACCCGGGCCCGCCCGCCGACCCAGCGGCATCGGAAGGTCAGATCCAGGAACTGCGCCCGGTCCCCGTTGGGAAAGACCAGCGGCGGATTGCTCAGCACCGAGGCCAGCCCCTCCACCGCGATCCGCACTCCGGTCTCCTCCTCGGCCTCCCGCACGGCGGTGTCCGCCGGCTGCTCCCCCGGATCCACGATCCCGGTGATCGGGGTCCACGCCCCGTTGTCCGCGCGCCGGCACAGCAGGATCCGCTCCCGGTCATCCAGGATCACCGCGGTGACCCCGGTCATCCACAGCAGGTCGTGGCCGATCTTCTCGCGGATGCTCAGCACGAACTCAGGGGTGGGCATGGGTTTCTCCTTCTCGATGCGTCGGTGGGATCACGGGAGTCACAGCAGGCGGGCGGGCAGGGCCAGCCAGGCCGCAGCCGTGCCGAGCAGCATCCAGGGGCCGAAGGCCACGTGGGAGTCCGCATCCGCCCGGCGCAGCAGGATCAGCCCCGCGGCCCAGAGCCCGGCCAGCAGGAAGCTCAGCAGCAGTCCGACCAGGGCGTGCGGCACGGAGACCAGCCCGAGGCTCCAGCCCAGCAGCGGGGCCAGGCGGACATCACCCAAACCCATCGCCGCCGGGGAGGCCAGGCGCACCGCGCCGTAGAAGATCCCGGTGCCCGCCGCGCCCAGCAGCCCGCCGAGCAGGCTTCCCGGTCCCTCGCCGAGCGCGAAGGCGGCACCCAGCAGGATGCCCAGCACCGGGTAGGCCGGCAGCACCCAGGCCCGCGGCAGCCGGTGCTCGCGGGCGTCGATCACGGTGAGCACCGCGGCCAGCACCAGGAAGGCCAGCGCCCCGGCCGCCCCCAGCGCGACGGCGCCGTATCGGCCGGCCGCCGCCCAGTCCCCGAGCATCCGCACCATGGTCTGCTCCCCTTCCCGCCCGGTGTCTCAGGAGCCGAAGCGCCGCTGCCGCCCGGCGTAGTCGCGCAGGGCCCGCAGGAAGTCCACCTTCCGGAAATCCGGCCACAGCGCCTCGCAGAAGTAGAACTCGGAGTACGCGGACTGCCACATCATGAACCCGGACAGCCGCTGCTCCCCCGAGGTGCGGATCACCAGATCCGGGTCCGGCTGGCCCCGGGTGTAGAGGTAGTTCTCGATGTCCTCGGCCCCCAGGGTCTCGGCGAGCTCGGCGATCTCGCGTCCCTCCCGGGCGGCGTCGCGCAGCAGCTCCCGGACCGCGTCCACGATCTCCTGCCGTCCGCCGTAGCCCACGGCGATGTTCACGTGCAGCCCCTCCACCTCGGCGGTGCTCACCGTGGCCCGCTCCAGGGTCGCGGCCAGACCCTCCGGCAGCAGCTCGAGGGCGCCGACCGGCTGCAGCCGGGCCACCCGGGAATCGGCCAGGCCCGTGAGCAGCTCCTCGATGATCCCCAGCAGGTCCGTCAGCTCCTCGGCCGGCCGGCTGAGGTTCTCGGTGGAGAGCATGTACAGGGTCACGACGTCGATCCCCAGCTCCCGGCACCAGCCCAGGAACTCCTGGATCCGCTCCGCCCCGGCCTGGTGTCCGTGCCGGGTGGTCTGGCCCATCAGGGCGGCCCAGCGACGGTTGCCGTCCACCATGACCCCCACGTGCTTCGGCAGGCGCTCCGCCGGAATCCCGGCGACCAGGTTCCGCTCGTACACGCTGTACAGCGGCTTGCGCAGCTTCATCTCGGTCCTTCTCCTGCGCGCCCCTCGGCTCTCCTGCGCACCCGTCCTCGGGTGCGGTGCCGACCGGGCGCTGGGCTGGCGGGTCGGCGCACCGGGCGGCGGTTGCGCCCACCCCGAGCGTCGGCCGCGTCGGGCGGTCGGTCAGTCCCCACCGTACCGCGAGCCGCGCCGAGTCGGGGCCACCGGGGCCGGCATCCGGACGCGAGGACTAGGATGACCACAGCATCCCGCACCGGCAGGAAGGGGCCGCCGTCATGGCGCCGTCGCGCACGCAGCATGGGAACCAGTCCGGCCATCCGCACCGGGAGGCGGACGCCGCCAGCCTGCTGGATCGGGCCGAGGCGGCGACCCGGCGCGCCACGGACCGGGCGGAGGAGGCCGCCGTCACCGCGGCCGAGCGCTTCGCCGAGGTCCTGGAGCGCAAGCCCGCCTGGCGCGGGTGGATCCACGCGTCCTTCGCTCCCGTGGCCTTCGCGGCCGGGATCGTGCTGATCGTGCTGGCCGGCGGCGGGGCGCTGTCCCTGGCCTGCGCCGTGTTCGCGCTGACCAGCGTGATCCTGTTCGGGGTCTCCGGGATGTACCACCGGGCGTACTGGCCGGATCGGACCCGGATGGTCTTCAAGCGCCTGGACCACTCGAACATCTCCCTGATCATCGCCGGCACGTACACGCCGCTGGCCCTGACCATGCTGGACCCGCCGAAGACGCAGATCCTGCTGTGGAGCATCTGGGGCTGTGCCCTGCTGCTGGTGCTGTTCCGGGTGCTGTGGACCGGCGCCCCGCGGCTGCTCTACACACCGCTGTACGTGGTCATGGGCCTGGCCGCGGTGTTCTTCCTGGGGGACTTCTGGGCGGTGAGCCCGACGGCGACGATCCTGATCTGCTGCGGCGGGGCCTGCTACATCGTCGGAGCGGTGTTCTACGCGCTGAAGCGCCCGCACCTGGCGCCTGCGGTGTTCGGCTTCCACGAGCTGTTCCACGTGTGCACGATCCTCGGGTTCATCTGCCACTGGATCGCCATCGTCTTCTCGATCTACGCCGGCTGATCCCCGTCCGCACCCGTGCCCGGGTCCTTCTGCTCGGTCGGTCTCTCGGCGGTCTCCTCGCGCTCGCCGGTCCCGGCGGCGGCTGCGGCCCCGCCGTCGCCCGCCCGCTCCTCGGGCTGTTCGGCGCGGCGTCGGTCCTGCTCGGCGCGGGCCATCGCGTAGTCGAAGCGGTTCTTCATCCGGCGCTGGCGCCGCGTGTGGTCCAGGGCCACGAGGATCACCAGGATCACCATCACCAGGGTCGCCAGGAAGCCCACCGTGCCCGGGGAGACGTCGGCGGTGTCCAGCCCGGGCTTCAGAGAGGGACTCTGCTCGGCGGCCGCGAGCGCAGCCGTCCGGACGGGGCCCACCAGGGCGAGGACCGGTGCGCCCATCATCGACGCTCCCCCGCCGGTGCGGCGTCGAGGCCGATCCCGGCGGCCAGATCGTGCTCAGGCAGGCTCTCCGGGACGCGGCTGGCGGCCAGCACGTAGTCCTCCCACGGCCACACCTCGCGCTGGATATCCTGGGCGACGGCGAAGAAGAAGCCCTCCGGGTCCACCTGGGACTCGTGGGCGCGCAGCGCGTCGTCGCGCACCGCGAGCGTGTCGGCCACCGGGATCTGCGTGGTGGTCTCGTGGCGGGAGACCGGCGGGGCGCCCTCCGGCTCGGATTCGGCCCACTGCGCCAGCCGCTCGGCGTATGGAGAGGGCAGTCCGCGCTCCACCAGCGCCTCGTGCAGGGCCTGGAAGCGCTCGACGTTGAAGGCCCGGTCGTAGTACAGCTTCAGCGGCGTCCAGGGCTCACCGGTCCCCGGATAGCGCTCGGGGTCCCCGGCCGCGTCCCAGGCCTCCACGGCCACCCGGTGGCTCATGATGTGGTCCGGGTGCGGGTAGCCGCCGTTCTCGTCGTAGGCGAGGATCACGTGTGGGCGGAAGGAGCGCACCAGACGCACCAAGGGCGCTGCGGCCCGGGCCAGCGGCAGGGTCGCGAAGGAGTTCTGCGGCAGCGGCGGCAGCGGATCCCCCTCCGGCAGACCGGAATCCGTGAACCCCAGCCAGCGGTGCTCGACCCCCAGGATCTCCCGGGCCCGGGCCATCTCCTGCCGACGCAGCCCGGGCAGGTCCCAGTGGGACCGGGGATTGCGCTCCACGCCCGGGTTGAGGATGGACCCGCGCTCCCCGCCGGTGCAGGTGGCGACCATGACCCGGGCGCCGCGCGCGGCGTAGGCGGCCATCGTGGCCGCGCCCTTGCTGGACTCGTCGTCGGGATGCGCGTGGACGGCGAGGATCCGCAGCCCCGAATAATCCGAGGCGAGGGCGGCGTCGAGCGGGACCACGGGGCCTGCGGTCTGGGTCTTGAGCGGCTCTGGCACGGCCTGGCACACATCCTTTTCGCTAGAGTGGGGATCAGTCCATGAGCACCCGCCGGAAGCGAGCGAATTGACCTCCTCCACTCTAGACCAGCGCTACGGGAAGAAGCCCGCCCGCACCCGGCCCTCGCGGCGTGCGCTGGCCCTGCTGGCGGTGCTCGTGCTGGTGCTGGCCTCCGGTTTCGTCGCCTGGATCGCCGCCCACCGGGGCACCGCCCCGACCTACCAGGAGAAGAGCGTGCAGGTCAGCTCCCCGCTGCGCACCTCCCTGGACTTCGACCTCACCAAGCGCCCGGACGACGACGTGCGCTGCGCGGTGCAGGCCGTGAACGATCAGCGGGCCGTGGTCGGCTGGAAGGAGATCCAGGTGGGCCGCGACGCCGGGGCCACCTCGCGCCAGCACGTGGACCTGCTGACCACCGGGCGGGCCGAGACCGCCACCGTGGAATCCTGCTGGGTCGTCGACGGCGCGTGAGCGCGACGGCGTCGGCGTCGGCGTCGGCATCGGCATCGGTGTTCCGCAGAGCTTAATCGGCCGGCGGCGCGCCGCGCGCGGCTACACTGGGAGCCTGACGTCACCCGCAGCCCGACCCCGTGCGGTCCGCTGCGGGCCTGATCTGCATGACCAGACGCACGCCGTCTCGCGGCGTCGGCCCGGGGCCAGACCCCGGCACCGGCCCGCAAGCGCGCCCGGACCGTCCGGGGCCCGCGGCGGGCGTCCCGACCGAGGAGACACGATGTCCGAAGAGACCACCGAATCCGCAGCCTGGCTGACCCAGGAGGCCTACGACCGCCTCCAGGCGGAGCTGGAGGAGCGCGAGGGCCCCAAGCGCCAGGAGATCGTGGACCGCATCGAAGCCGCCCGCGAGGAGGGCGATCTGCGCGAGAACGGCGGCTACCACGCCGCCAAGGAGGAGCAGGGCAAGAACGAGGGCCGCATCCAGCAGCTGAAGTACCTCCTGGAGAACTCCGAGGTGGGCCAGAAGCCCGCCGACGACGGCGTCGTGGAGCCCGGGATGCGCGTGGAAGCGGAGATCGCGGGGAAGAAGATCACGTTCCTGCTGGGCTCCCGCGAGGTCGCCGACACCCTGGTCGGCGATGACGACCTGCAGGTCTACAGCGAGAAGTCCCCGATGGGTCAGGCCATCATGGGGCACAAGGTGGGCGACGAGCTGACCTACCAGGCCCCCAACGGCAAGGACATCCCGCTGAAGGTCCTGGCCGCCAAGCCCTACTGACCCCTTTCCCCCTACTCCACCGCAGAGCGGGAGATGCTTCCCATTCCTGGACGTGACACGTCCCGAGATGGGAAGCATCTCCCGTTCTGCGGCAGGGGGGGTGGGTCAGTTGATGACTTCGGGGCGGAAGCCCTCGGCCTGGAGGGCCTCCAGGACCTCGTGGGAGTGGTCCTTGCCCTTGGTCTCCATGTCGATGGTGATCGACACGTCCCCCATGGACAGCGCCCCGCCGACCCGGGTGTGGTCCACGCCGGTCACGTTCGCATCGCATTCGGCGATGATCCGGGAGATGTCGCGCAGCTCCCCGGGGTGATCGGTCAGCATGATGCGCACGGTCAGGAAGCGCCCCGCGGCGGACAGGCCCCGCTGGATGACCTTGAGCATCAGCATCGGGTCGATGTTGCCCCCGGAGAGCAGGCACACCGTGGTGCCGAGGTTCCCGTAGGCCTCGTTGAGGGTCCCGTTCATCAAGGCCGCGACCCCCACCGCCCCGGCCGGCTCCACCACGAGCTTGTTCCGCTCCATGAGGAAGATCAGCGCGCGGGCGAGGTCGTCCTCGGAGACCGTGACGACGTCGTCCACCAGCTCCTTGATGATGGAGAACGGCAGCTGCCCGGGCCGCCCGACCGCGATGCCGTCCGCGATGGTCGAGACCTTCTTCAGCGGCACCAGCGCATCCGCGGCCAGCGACGGCGGGTAGGCGGCCGCGTGCTCCGCCTGCACCCCGATCACCCGGATCGGGCGGCCCTGTCGGGCCGCGAGGGTCTTGGCGGCGATCGCGACCCCGGCCAGCAGCCCGCCGCCGCCGACGCCGGTGATGATCGTGTCCGCGTCCGGGACCTGCTCAAGCATCTCCAGGCCCAGGGTGCCCTGACCGGCGATGATGTCGGCGTTGTCGAAGGGGTGGATGAAGGTCTTGCCCGTCTCATCCGCATGCCGCTTGGCCTCGGCCAGCGCCTCGTCGACGGTGGTGCCGTGCAGCACCACCTGGGCCCCGTGGCCCTGGGTCGCGGCGATCTTGGGCAGGGCCGCTCCCTGCGGCATGTAGATCCTGGCCTCCAGTCCCAGCTTGGACGCGGCCAGCGCGACCCCCTGGGCGTGGTTGCCCGCCGAGGCGGCGACGACGCCGGCCGCCTTCTGCTCCGGGGTGAGCCGGACCATGCGGTTGTAGGCGCCGCGGACCTTGAAGGATCCGGAGCGCTGCAGATTCTCGGCCTTCAGGTGCACCGGGGAGCCGATGCGCCGTTCCAGGGCCCGCGAGTGGGCGATCGGCGTGGTCTCGATGATGCCGTCCAGGCGGTGGGCTGCCTCCTGGATCTGCTCGAAGGTGACGGGCAGCTGCTCCAGCGCGCTCATGCGGTCTGCTCCTCCGGGTGCGCTTCCTCGCGCAGCTTCTCCTTGGCCTTCTGCTTCAGGGACTTCTTCCTGGCCTTGGCGATCTCCCAGTCGAAGCGGAACGGCTCGGTGCGGATGGCGTCATCCTGCTCCCATTGCCTGCCGGCCAGATACCGAATCACGGTGTTGAGCACGGCGAGGGCGGGCACGGCGAACACCGCGCCCACGATGCCCAGCAGCGTGGTGCCCACGGCCACGGCCAGGACCACGGCCAGCGGGTGCAGGGAGACGGCCTTGCCCATGACCAGGGGCTGCAGCAGGTGCGATTCGATCTGCTGGACCAGCAGAACCGCGGCGAGCATCAGCACGGCGTTGATGGGCCCGTTGGCCACCAGGGCCAGCAGCACGGCGACCGCACCGGACAGCAGGGCGCCGATGATCGGGACGAACGAGCTGAGGAAGACCAGCACCGCCAGGGGGAAGGCCAGCGGAACCCGGAGGAAGAACGCGGCCAGTCCGATGCCGACGGCGTCGACGAAAGCCACGAAGACCTGGATGCGCGTGTAGGAGACCAGGGAGTGCCAGCCGCGGCGACCGGCGCCGTTGACGGCCCGGCGCGCGCTCTTCGGGGCGAGGCCGACGAGGAACAGCCAGATCCGCTCCCCCTCGAGGAGGAAGAAGATCAGCGTGAACAGGCAGATCACGAGGCCCTCGCCCACGTTGCCGGCGGTGGAGCCGAAGCTGGCGGCTCCGGCGAGGATCTGCGATGAGTTGTCCTTGATCGTCGCGGTCACGGAGCTGATCGCCTGGTCCACCTGGTCCACCGTGACGTGCAGGGGACCGTCGGCCAGCCAGTCCATGAGCTGGTGGTAGCCGGCCACCACCTGATCGGACAGGTCGGTGAACCCGGATACCAGCTGCTGGCCCACGAGGGTCAGCAGCCCCAGGACCACGACGATCAGACCGATCTCGGTGATGGCGGTGGCCCACCCGGAGCCGATGCGGTGCTTGCGCAGCCACCGCACCGCGGGGGTGAGCAGTCCGGCCAGCAGGGCGGCGACCGCCACCCCCACGAGGATCGTGGAGACGGGGCGGGACAGCCACACGATGACCCCGGCCATGATCAGCACGAACAGCAGCCGCCAGGACCAGGCGGCGGCGGTGTTCAGGGCGAAGGGGATGTGCGGATCCTGGCGACGGGAGTCCCCGGCCTGCCCGGAGGAGCGGCGGGTCCACGGCTCGGTGGGACGGTCCCCGGGCGGCGGGGTGGTGATGGGAAGCTGCGGCTCAACCGCGCCGTCCTCGGTGGTGCTCATCGGCGGGTTCTCCAAGGGTTCAGGGATGGGTGGAAGGGATCCGCACGGCACCGGGCCCCGGTGCGGAAGCCGCCGTCTCGGCGGTGCTTGCGCGCCCGGGGCCCGATGGCCGGGGGTGGGAGGGGGTCAGTCGTCGCTGCGCATGAAGTAGCTGAACAGGCGCAGGATCTCAATGTAGAGCCAGACGAGGGTCACGATCAGGCCGAAGGCCAGGCGCCAGGATTCCTTCTCCGGGACGCCCGCGCGCAGAGCCTCGTCGATGTTCTGGAAGTCCGCGATCAGGCTGATCGCGGCCATCGCCACGACGATCAGGCCCAGCGGGATGCCCAGGGGGATGCCGAAGATCTCGACGTCGCGCATCGAGGAGCCGGTGATCATCCCGAAGACGAAGTTGCCCACCAGGAACACCAGGTAGGCGATCATCCCGATGCCCAGGATCGCGACCATCCGCTGGGACAGGCGCACCCCGGCCTTGGCGTAGAGCATCAGCATCCCGATGAACACGACCACGGTGGCCAGCACCGCGTTGACGACGATCCCGCCGTACTGGGCTTCGAAGACCCCGGAGATCGCCCCGAGCAGCAGTCCCTCGGCCACGGCGTAGACCATGGTCAGCACCGGGGAGACGTTCCTCTGGAAGACCACCACGAGTCCGACGACCAGACCCACGATCCCGCCGAGGAAGCCCAGACCGGGGACGAACCAGCCCACGACCGCGCCCACGATGACCAGGCCCAGCAGGGACAGGGTCTTCGCGACGACGTCGTTGAGGGTGGCCCGCCGGGTGTCGGCCGGGGTCGCCGAGGGGGCCTGGTACATCCGGTTCAGCTGTTCGGCGTCGGCGGTCTGCGGACCGGGCTGTGCGGCGGCGGGGTTCGGCGCCGCGTACGGGGAGGGTGCCTGGGTGGTCGTCGCCCGCCCGGCGCCGTCGTAGTAGTCCAGCGGCTGGTTCGCGTAGGGGTTCTTCTGCGCCTCGGTGCTGAGACGGCTGATCAGGGGGTTGCCTCTGGCCATGGGTGTTCTCATCTCCTGAGAGTGTTCGCTCACGGTCGTCGACGGCATCGCTGGCGACGGCCGCCGCGCGGACCACAGGCTGCGCAGACGACCACGACACGTCGCGGCCCAGTCTACAAGGCGGCGGCGCCTGCGGGCAGGCCCGGGCCGGCGGGTATCGCCCACAGCGTGAGCGTGAGGCGCCCCGAGGCGACGGTCGCGGTGCCCCAGGTGGGACTCGAACCCACACTGTGCAGATTTTAAGTCAGCTGCCTCTGCCGATTGGGCTACTGGGGCGCAGGGGGCGGCCCGCCGACGCCGGGGCGCCGGGAGCCGCCCGCGCGGTGCGTCCCCTCGCGGGAGAGGACGCACCGCGCGGAGCCGAGACCGGGCTAGAGCCGGGCCTTCTTGGCCTCCGGGGCGTTGCCGGTGGCGGCCAGGAACGGCAGGCGCGGATCCCGGGCGTGGCGGATCGGGGTGGTGTCCCGGCCGAACACGGTGGACAGGATCCAGTTCGCGCCCACGCGGGCGGAGCGCTCCGCGGTGGGGATCGCGTAGCCGTGGTAGAGGCGGTGCATCAGCCAGGCCAGCGGACCCTCGAAGGAACGGCCCTTGATGTTGGCCACGCCCTTGTACGCCCCGAGCCCGGCGACCGCACCGAGGTTCTCGTGGTAGTAGTCCTCCAGCTGTCCGCCGCTGCGGGAGGCCAGCAGGTTCTTGGCCAGGCGCACGCCCTGGCGGGAGGCGTGCTGGGCGTTGGGCACGCAGAACCCGCCGACGCCGCCGCCGGTCAGGTCCGGCACCGCGGCGTTGTCCCCGGCGGCCCAGGCGCCCTCCACGGGGCCGTCGTCGCCGGTCACGCGCAGGTCGGCGCCCACGCGCACGCGCCCGCGCTCATCCAGCGGCAGGTCCGAGTTCTTCAGGAACGGCGCGGCCTGCACGCCGGCGGTCCAGATCACGGTGTCGGCCTCGACCACCCCGGCCGAGGACTTGTCGGACATGTTCACCAGCTTCAGGGTGTGCCCGTCCTCCACCTCCCCGAGGGAGGTGTTCAGCAGGACCTCGATGCCGCGGGTGCGCAGGTGCGCGACGACCGACTCGGCCCGAGCCTCCGGGACCTCCGGCATGATCCGGCCCATGGCCTCGACCAGCACGAAGCGCAGGTCGCTGGAGCGCAGCTGGGAGGTGCGCTCCACGGCGTCGCGGGCCATGTCCTCGATCTCGCCGATCGTCTCGATGCCGGCGAAGCCGCCGCCGACGACCACGAAGGTCAGGGCTCGACGTCGGGCGTCTCCGTCCTTGAGCAGGCTGGCGACCTCGATGCGCTCGAGCACCCAGTTGCGCACGTGCTCGGCCTCTTCGATGCTCTTCATGCCGATCGCGGCGTCGGCCAGGCCCGGAATCGGGAAGGCGCGGGTCACGGATCCGGCGGCGACCACGATCTGGTCGTAGGTCAGCTCGTAGGTGTCGCCCGCGTCGATGCCGCGCAGGGTCGCGGTGCGGTTGCGGTGGTCGATCTTCTCCACGTGCGCGGCGAGGATCTCGCTGTCGCGCAGGTGCTGGCGCAGCGGGACCACGGCGTGACGGGACTCGATCGAGCCGCCGGCCACCTCCGGCAGGAACGGCAGGTAGGTCATATAGGGGTTGGGATCCACGACGGTGACGACGCCGCCGGAGGCCTTGACGTCCTTCTGGATCCGGGAGGCGACGGTCAGGCCGACATAGCCGCCGCCGACCACGAGAATACGGGGGCGATCGTTCGCCAGGTGGTTGAAAGCCATGGTGAGAATGCTACTCCTTGCGCTGGAGGGGTGGGCCCATGGCGCCGCGTCGGGGATGGCCCCCGCGACGCCGGACCGGACGGTTCACCCGCCCCATCCTGCCACCGTGATGGCGCCCATGCCATCCCCCGTGCGAACTCGGGCCGCGGGGCGCGCGCCGCTCAGGAGAGCAGGGACAGGGCGATGCCGTCGAGGATGTCCTGCTCGGAGGTCACCGCGCCGCGGATCCGGCCCTCGGTCAGCTCCCCGATTCGCTGGGCGATCCGAGCCCAGATCTGCGCCCCCGCCCCGATGACGTCCTCCCGCCCGATCGGCATGTACTCCAGGTCCGAACGCTGCTCCCGGGTCATCCGCGTCAGCTCCCCGGCCGCCGCGGTGATCTCCTCGATGCCCAGCTCGGCCCCGTGCACGGCCTGGGAATCGTAGCGCCGCAGGCCCAGGGCCCGGGCGGTCACGGTGGTCACGGACCCGGCCACCCCGATCAGTCGGGTCGCGGTGTCCAGCGGGACGGTCTCCAGGGTGGCTTCCACGGCGGCGTCGACGTCCTCGACCAGGCGGCGCAGCTGGGCCTCGGTCGGCGGGTTCGAGCTGAGGTAGCGCTCGGTCAGGCGCACGGAGCCGATATCGAGGGACCGAGCGGCGATCACCCCGTCGGCCTCGCCCAGCACGAACTCCGTGGACCCGCCCCCGATGTCCACGACGAGGCTGCGGCCCTCGGCGGTCTGCGGCACGGCGGCCGCGGCCCCGGCGAAGGAGAGCCGGGCCTCCTCATCCCCGCTGATGACCTCGGGTTCGATCCCCAGCCGCTCCCGGATCCCCGCGGCGAAGGCCCGCCGGTTGCCGGCGTCGCGGCTCGCGGAGGTCGCGACCATGCGCACCCGGTCCACGTCGTGGCGGCGCAGCTGCTCGGCGTAGGCGCCGGCGGCCTCGAAGGTGCGCTGGAGGGCCTCCTCGGAGAGCCAGCCGGTCGCGTCCACCCCGGCCCCGAGGCGCACGATGCGCATCTCGCGCACGACGTCGCGCAGCCGGGGCGCGGCCCCGGGGATCCCGGGCTCGGCGTCGGCGATGAGCAGACGGATGGAGTTGGTGCCGCAGTCGATGGCGCCCACGCGCATGGTCGGGTCCTTCCCGTGGTGTCTCGGCAGGGGTGGGGCGTATCAGTCCTGGTCGCGCCAGGCGGGATCGCAGGCGCAGCGGTAAGGAGACCAGGAGGCCTCCACGGCCTCCAGGGTCTCATCCCCCAGGGGGTTGATGCCGGTCCCCACGGCCAGGGTATGTCCGAGCAGGGCGTGCAGGCACTTGACCCGCACGGGCATGCCCCCGGCGGAGACGCCCTCGATCTCGGGAACCTCCCCGGTGCCGGCCAGACGCCCGATCCGCTCCCGGCGGGCCAGGTAGTCCTCGTGGGCGGCGCGATAGGCCGCGGCCAGCCGCTCATCCCGGCCCAGCCGCTCGGTCATCTGCGCCATGACCCCGGCGGCCTCCAGCCGGGAGGCGGCCTGGGTGGCTCCGGGGTGGGTCAGGTAGAAGACGGTCGGGAACGGGCTGCCCCCGGACAGCCGCGGGGCGGTCGCGGCCACCAGCGGGTTCCCGCACACGCAGCGGGCCGGGATCTCCACGACGTCGCGCACCGGGCGGCCCAGCATCCGGGTCAGGACCCGCAGGTCCTGGGCGGTGGGCTCCAGCCTGGTCTCGTCGACGCCGACGCCGGTCGCGGGGCGCACCTCGTGCCCGACGCCGGTCGGGGCCTGCGTGGGCTCGGTATCGCGGTGCTCGGCGTCACCGGAGGTGGCGTTCGGGGTGGAGCTGGGGGAGGACGGGTCCTGGGGCGAGGGGCTCAACAGGGTCTCCTGGGGTCGGTGGGGCAAGGGGGTCAGCGGGTTCCGGCCACGGATTCCCACAGGGTGGTCCCCCAGTCGGGATGGCCCTGGGCCGCGGCCTCCGCGGAGGAGTCATCGGCCTGGGCCTGGCCCTCCTGCTGGCCGATGACCATGTACGGGGTCTGCCCCGGGTCCACGTACATCAGCCGCTCACGAGCCTGCTGGCGGACGTAGTCATCCGAGTCCCAGCGCTTCTTCTGCTCCTCCAGGTCCGCCTGCTGGGACTGCAGGTCGGCGATGTCCCGGTGCAGGGACTGGATCTCGGCCTGCTGGGCGAAGTAGCGGTGCACGGTGGGCGCCAGCGGCACCACGAGCACGGCCGCGATCAGCAGCAGCAGGAGGGTGCGCCCGGAGAAGGAGCGGGCGGCCACCGGCTCCAGGGTGGGATGGCGATCCTCCTGCTCGGACCAGTCCTCGGCGCCGACCAGCGCACCCTGGGGGTCCTCCTGCTCGACCAGCTCCACCTCGGGCGGCCGCTCGGAGTCCGCCGGTCGGGTCGGTCGAGGTGCCGTCGGGCGGGATGCGGGGGCGCTGCGGACGGGGGTCCGGGTGTAGCCGAGCCAGCGGGCCGCGCCGCGCAGCGGATTCCTCATCGTGGGACTGCCCCTCTCCCCTGTCGGCGCGGACCGGGGCCCGCGCCGGCGGTGTCCTTGCGGATCCCGGCCTCGGAAGCGGCCCGGACCCGCGCGGGTCTGCTGACCCGCCCGCCCAGTCTAGCGAAGAACGACGCCGCCCAGCGCCGTCGCCCCCTCGGGTCGCGAGGGGACGGCGAGCACCGGGCGGCGTCGTCTCTCAGCGCGCTCAGCGCGCGCGGGCGGGCTCCGCGGCTCATCGGCCGCGGGTCCGGTTCACTTCGCGGTGAAGCGAGGGAAGGCGGAGGCCCCGGCGTAGCGGGCGCCGCCGGCCAGCTCCTCCTCGATGCGCAGCAGCTGGTTGTACTTGGCCACGCGCTCGGAGCGGGCCGGGGCACCGGACTTGATCTGCCCGGCGTTGGTGGCCACCGCGATGTCCGCGATGGTCACGTCCTCGGTCTCCCCGGAGCGGTGGGAGATCATGCAGCGGTAGCCGTTGGTCTGGGCCATCTCCACGGCGTCGAAGGTCTCGGTCAGGGAGCCGATCTGGTTGACCTTGACCAGCAGGGCGTTGGCGGCGTCCATCTCGATGCCCTTGGCCAGGCGCTGCGGGTTGGTGACGAAGAAGTCATCGCCCACGATCTGCACCTTGTCACCGAGGTGCTCGGTGATGGTGCGGTAGCCCTCCCAGTCGTCCTCGTCCAGCGGGTCCTCGATGGAGACCAGCGGGTACTTGGCGACCAGCTGGTCGTAGTACGCGGACATCTCCTCGGCAGTCTTCTGCTCGCCCTCGAAGGAGTAGGTCTTGGAGTCCTTGTCGTAGAACTCGGAGGAGGCCACGTCCAGGGCCAGGGCGACGTCCTTGCCCGGGGTGAAGCCGGCCTTCTCGATGGCCTCGAGGATCAGGTCCAGGGCCTCGGCGTTGGAGTCCAGGTTGGGGGCGAAGCCGCCCTCATCGCCCAGGCCGGTGGACAGCCCGCGCTCCTTCAGCACGTTCTTCAGCGTGTGGTAGACCTCGGCGCCGTAGCGCAGGGCCTCGGAGAAGCTCGGGGCGCCGATCGGGGCGATCATGAACTCCTGGATGTCCACGTTGGAGTCGGCGTGGGAGCCGCCGTTGAGGATGTTCATCATCGGCACGGGCAGCACGTGGGCGTTGGGCCCGCCCAGGTACTTGTACAGCGGCAGCTCGGCGGACTCGGCGGCGGCGTGGGCCACGGCCAGGGAGACGCCGAGGATGGCGTTGGCGCCGAGCTTGCCCTTGTTGTCGGTGCCGTCCAGGTCCAGCATCGCCTGGTCGACGACGCGCTGATCCGCGGCATCCAGGCCGACGACGACCTCGGAGATCTCGTCCTCGACGGCCTTGACCGCATCCAGGACGCCCTTGCCGAGGTACAGGTGCTTGTCGCCGTCGCGACGCTCCACGGCCTCGAACTCGCCGGTGGAGGCACCCGAGGGCACCGCGGCGCGGCCGACGGAGCCGTCCTCCAGCAGGACCTCGACCTCGACGGTCGGGTTGCCGCGCGAGTCCAGGATCTGGCGGGCGTGCACGTCCAGGATGATAGCCATGGTGTTCTCCTTTGAATCGGGAAGGATGATGGGCTGATCAGTGCTCGGACCCCGAAGGGCCCTCTGCCACGAGTCTACCAATTCCCCACACGATCACACAGAGTTTCAGGGAAACCCAACTGGACGGCTCGGGAGGAGGCCGAACGGACCGGGGCCGACGCCGCGGCTCAGCCGACCCGGTGCACGTAGCGACGCACCGCGGCACGCAGCGCGGCCTCCGGGTCCACCCCCAGCTGCCGGGCCCGCACGACCAGTCCCAGCAGGGCCTCGCCCAGGGCCTCCTCGGTCCCCGCCGCCCCGGCGTCGGGCCCGGGCGGATCCGCGACCGGCGGGAGATCCAGGCCCGCCTTCGCGGCCCGGCCCAGGATCTTCTCCGCCCGGGCCAGGGCGGGCAGGCTCGGCGGGATGCCGTCGAAGGGCCCGGTGCGCTCGGGCTTCTCCCGCCGCTTGAGCTCCTCCCACGCGGCCCCGCGCTCCTGGGCGGTCGGAGCGGCGTCGGCCGGAGGCAGATCCTCCGAGGCCTGGGCGGCGTCCCCGGCGAACACGTGGGGGTGGCGCCGGATCATCTTGGCATTCAGCCCCGCTACCACGTCCGCGGCGTCGAAGGCCTCCTCCGGGCTCTCCTGGGCGATCCGGGCGTGGAAGACCACCTGCAGCAGCACATCCCCGAGCTCCTCGCGCAGCAGCGCGGCATCCACCCCGGGCCGCTGCGGGGACTCGATGGCCTCGATGACCTCGTGGGTCTCCTCCAGGAGGTACTTCACGAGGCTCGCGTGGGTCTGGGCGGCATCCCACGGGCATCCCCGCTCCGAGCGCAGCCGCCGCATGATCCGCACCAGATCCGCGAAGGCCCGTTCCGCCCGCGGCGCGACGGGTTCCTCCGCGGCGCCGCCGGGGGCAGTCTCAGTCTCGGGCGCGGCGGGCGGCAGGACGGCGTAGGCCTCCCGGATCCGCTCGGCCAGCTGCTCCCGCTGCCCGGCGGGCAGGAAGGCGTGGCGGGCGCCGGTCAGGGCCAGCTCCCGGAACTCCTCCCGGCCCCAGCCGTGGTGGTGGGTCAGCAGCTGCTGCTCCCGGGCCATCCAGGTGCCGCTCATCAGCCGGTTGTCCGGGGAGAGCAGCACGTCGAAGCCCAGCGCGCGCAGCAGCGCGACCGGGTGCTCCCCCGGGGTGCGCGCCGGTGCCGGATCGTCGCGCCCGACGTCGTCCACCCGCGGGGCCGCCCCGGTCTGCAGATTCGAGCAGGGGCACACCTCCAGGCCGATCCCGGCGTCCCGGATCCCCGCGGCCAGCTCCCCCAGGACGAGCCCGGAGGCCGGATCGGCCGGGTCCGCGAGAGCCTGCGGGTCCCGGGTGACGTCCGCGAGCAGGCGCACCCCGTGACCCAGGCGCCGGGCCCGGCCGTGGACGACGGCCGAGCGGATGGACTCCGGCCCCGCGGCCTCCCCGGCGTGCAGGGTGACCGGCAGCAGGTGCTCGGCGCAGCGCTGCAGGGCCTCTCGGTGATCCGACGGCGGGTGGCCGGCCTCCGGCCCGGCCAGGTCGAAGCCGACCACGCCGTGCTCGCGGTGGGCCAGGGCCAGGTCCGCGACCCGCTCGGCGCCGTCCAGCTGGCGCATCGCGCACAGCAGCTGGCGCACCCGGATCCACTCGCCCCGAGCGGCCGCCTCCCGTTCGCCGGCGGCCAGGCCGCGAGCCACGGCCAGCACGGCCTCATCCGGGTCCAGTCCGGCCCGGGTGTGCTGCTGCGGGGCCCAGCGGACCTCGGCGTAGAGCACCCCGTCCGCGGCGGCGTCGAGCACGTACTCGCGGGCCACCCGCTCCAGCGCCTCGGCCGACTGCAGCACCGCGACGGTGTGCTCGAAGGTCTCGAGGTAGCGCTCCAGGGACCCCGAATCCGCCGCCTCCCGGAACCACCGGCCCAGGGATTCCGGGTCGGACGCGGGCAGCTCGTGCCCGATCCGCGCGGCCAGCTGAAGGACGGTGCCCGGTCGCAGGGCGCCGTCGAGGTGGTCGTGCAGACACACCGACGGCCACGGGGGCGGCGCGCTGGCCGCCCCCGTGGCCGTCGGCTGGTGGCTCACAGGCTCCACTGCGTGAGGGCCTCGTTCATGTGCTCGGGGATGTTGGACCCGGTGCGCGGGTACATCCGCAGCTCCTCCACGTACTGCTGGGCCGGCAGCCGGTCCCGGTACTGGACGTAGCGCTCCTCGTCCGCGTAGTCGAAGGAGACCTCCGGGGGGATGCCCGGGGTGAAGCGGAACATCATCGCGATCGGGGAGCCCTGGCCCTCCTGGTAGGAGTCCTCCTTCAGGGCCAGCACCTGCAGGGCCTCCTCCGGAACCAGCTGGAAGGTGCTGCGCTGATCCCACAGGCCGTTGCCGCGCACGTGCGTCAGGGCGTCGTAGTAGGAGCCGAGGGCGCGCACCCGGATCAGCACGGTGGAGACGTCCCGGGCCGTGCCCTGCGGGCCGAACAGCGCCTGCTGGGCGTCGGTGAGGCGGGAGACCACCTGCGCCTCGGTGAGCACCAGGTTGCCGGGGGCCAGGCGGGTGTCCGAGGGCTTGGCCGGGGCCTGGGCGGGGGCGTGGTAGGAGGGGGCGACGTCGGCGTGCTCGGCCACCGACGGCGCGGACTCCGGCAGCGCGTCCTCGACGCGGTGCTCGCGCCCGGTCTGGTGCTCCTCATCCCAGGTGCTGTCCGGGACGACGGCGGGCACCGGCTGCTCGGCCCCGGCCTCACCCGCTCCGGTGGACCCGGTCTGCTCGGGGACCTCCCGGGCCTCCTGCGGGTCCCCGGCGGCGGCGTGCTCGGCGGAGGCGGACGCGGCGGCCTCGGGGGCCGCAGAGCCATCGGACACGGAAGCGGGGGTCTGGGCGGACCCGGACACGGCGGACTCGGCGGCGTCGGTGCGCGGCGTCTCGGCGTCCGCGCCGTCGCGGGACTCCTGCGCGGCCGGCACACCCAGCACCTCGGCCTTCTCCGCGGGCCGATCCTCGGCACCCGACGCGACGGTCTCGGATGCACCGGCGGCTGAGTCGGACCCTGCGGCGACCGCGGCGGACCCGGCCCCGGCGGAGGACGACGTGGAGGACGGCTCGGCCGCCGCATCGGCGTCCGCGGCGGTGCCCGCCCCGGAGCCCTCGCCGGCCGACTGCTGCGCGACGGTCTGCACGTAGGCGGAGCGATCCTGGCGCTCCGAGCCCGGGTAGGTGTACTCGACCTCCACCGGCCGCTGGCCGTCGCGGGTGGTGCCGACCATGATCTCCGCGCGCCGCCACGGCCCGCGCGGGCCGGACTGGGCCGCGGTGTACAGGGAGGCGACGGCGTCGAACCAGGTGGACTCGGTGTCCACGGTGGTCTTGCGCTCGGGCTTCTCGCTGGGATCCATGGTGGCCGTCATCTCGTTGCCGTGCTGGTCCAGGCGCAGGGTGCGCACCCCGTAGCGGTCCATCAGGCACAGCAGCTCGGGCAGTCCCCCGCCGGCGGGCACCTCCTCCCGGGGGCTCAGCGCCCGGATGCCGCCGGACTCGGGGCGCGGCTCGGACCCGGTGGCGGGAGCGGCACCCGCCCCGCCGTCGGCAGGGCGCTGCCGGGGCTGCTTCGGCTCGGGTTCGGCACTGCCACGGAACAGTTTGAAGGCCACAACACACCTGCACTTCCACGCCTGACGGCGTTGATCGACCACCCCGCTCACGGCCACGGGCGGGGCTCACGTCCTCGGTCTTCTATTCTGCCGAAATCCTATCGAGGATCACGCGCCGTTCGACACCGGCGGAATCCGCCGCCCGTGCTTCCTGGGTGATCTCCCAGGAACCTTCCAGGACCTGTTCGGCTCGGGTGAAGCGCTCCGGATCCTCCGTGCGCAGGCTCATCAGCGCCTGACCCGCCCGCACCCGCTCCCCCGGCTTGGCGTGCAGCAGGATCCCTGCCCCGGCCTGCACCGCGTCCTCCTTCCGGGCCCGTCCGGCCCCCAGCCGCCAGGAGGCCGTGCCCACGGCCAGGGCGTCCAGCCGGGTCAGCACGCCGTCGGTCGGCGCGGTGATGACGTGCTCGTGGCGGGCCACGGGCAGCGCGGCGTCAGGGTCCCCGCCCTGGTCCCGGATCATCCGGCGCCACACGTCCATCGCCCGCCCGTCGGCCAGCGCCTCGGCCGGGTCCTCCTGCATCCCGGAGGCCGCGAGCATCTCCCGGGCCAGCGCCACGGTCAGCTCGACGACGTCGTCCGGCCCGCCCCCGGCCAGCACCTGCACCGCCTCCTCGACCTCCACTGCGTTGCCCACCGCCCGGCCCAGCGGCACGGACATCTCGGTGAGCAAGGCCGTGGTGCGCACCCCGGCCTGCTCCCCCAGCCCCACGAGGGTGCGAGCCAGCTCCCGGGCCCGCTCCGGAGTCTTCATGAACGCCCCGGTGCCCACCTTCACGTCCAGGACCAGGGAGTCCGTGCCCTCGGCGATCTTCTTGGACATGATCGAGGAGGCGATCAGCGGGATCGACTCGACCGTGCCGGTCACGTCCCGCAGGGCGTAGAGCTTGCGATCCGCCGGGGCCAGATCCGCCCCGGCCGCGCACACCACCGCCCCGGTGGAGCCGAGGATCTCCAGGAGCCGCTCGGGCCCCACCTGCGCCCGCCACCCGGGGATCGACTCGAGCTTGTCCAGGGTGCCGCCGGTGTGCCCCAGCCCCCGTCCGGACAGCTGCGGGACCGCGATCCCGTAGACGGCCACCAGCGGCGCCAGCGGCAGCGTGATCTTATCCCCCACCCCGCCGGTGGAGTGCTTGTCCGCCGTGGCGATCTTCCCGTCGGGGTTGCCCGGCGAGCGCAGGATCGGGGAGAAGTCCAGGCGGCGCCCGGAGGCGATCATCGCCGCGGTCCACGCGGACAGCTCCTGCGGGTCCAGACCGTTCAGGTACACCGCCATCGCCAGGGCGGCCATCTGCTCCTCGGCCACCGCCCCTCGGGTGTAGGCGTCGATGACCCAGTCGATCTGCTCGGTGCTCAGCCGGCCGGCGTCGCGCTTGGCGCGGATGACGTCGACGGCGTCGAAGGGCTCGGACATGATGGGACCTCTCCTCTGGCGGGTGCGGACGGGACCGTCAGGACCCGAGGTTTCCGGGCCCGAAGGCCTGGGGCAGAACCTCGGCCATGGGCAGCTCGCCCTGCGGGGTGAGCACCACCAGGCCCGGTGCGGCGTGTTCGGACAGCAGCTGGCGGCAGCGCCCGCACGGCATGATCGGGGTGCCGGTGCGGTCCACGCAGGCGAAGCGGACGAGCCGGCCCCCGCCGGTGCGGAACAGCTCGGAGACCAGGGAGCACTCCGCGCACAGCGTGACCCCGTACGCGGCGTTCTCGATGTTCGCCCCGGTCACCAGCCGCCCGTCCTCGGTGCGGGCCGCGGCCCCCACGGGGAACCCGGAGTAGGGGCAGTACGCCCGCTCCAGGCAGTCGCGCGCCGCGGCGAGCAGCTCCGGCCAGGCCGGGTCGTCGCCGACACAAGCCCCCACCTCGGTGCCCGCAACGGCGTCCTGCCCCACCCGGCCCGGTTGCTCGGAATCGGCCATGCTCACTCCTTGACGTAGGGCTGCCCGGAGGCGGCAGGACCCCGGGTGCGCCCCACCAGCCCCGTGACCGCGGCAACGGTGACCACGTACGGCAGCATGGCCAGGAACTGGCTGGGCACCGTGGTGCCCAGCAGGGAGAGCACCGACTGCAGGTTGGTCGCGAAGCCGAACAGCAGGGCCGCGCACAGCGCCCCGCCGGGACGCCACCGGCCGAAGATCAGCGCGGCCAGGGCGATGTACCCCTGCCCTGCGGTCATGTCCTTGTTGAACGCGGAGACCGAGACCAGCGTGAAGAAGGCCCCGCCCATCCCGGCCACGGCCCCGGCCAGCAGCACGTTGCCGAAGCGCAGCCGGTTCACGTTCACCCCCAGGGTGTCCGCGGCCTGCGGGTGCTCCCCCACGGCCCGGGTGCGCAGCCCCCACCGGGTGCGGTTCAGCCCGTACCAGATGAGGGCGACGACGCCGAACATCACGTACACCAGCAGCGACTGGTCGAACAGCACGGGCCCAATCACCGGGATGCGCGAGAGCCCGGGCACGGACCAGTCCGGCAGGTGCTCCGGGGAGTTCAGGGTCGTGGCCTGGCGGGAGAGCACCGTGGAGTACAGGAAGCCGGTCAGCCCGGAGACCAGCACGTTGACGACCACGCCGACGATGACCTGGTTGACGAGGTACCGGATGGAGAACACGGCGAGGATCAGGGAGACCAGCATCGCCCCGATCATGGCCGCCGCCAGCCCCGCCCAGGCCGAGTGCGTCACGGTCCCGACGACGGCCGCGGCGAAGGCGCCGAACAGCAGCTGGCCCTCGATCGCGATGTTGACCACGCCGCTGCGCTCGCACAGCAGACCGGACATGGACCCGAAGATCAGGGGCACGGACAGGGCCAGGGAGCCGGCCAGCAGACCCGGCAGGGACAGCGAGTGCGCGTCCGCGTGAGACACCGCCCAGACCAGCATGGCCACGACGAACGCGGCCCAGAACAGGGTCGAGGCCCACACCGGCGGGTTGGCTCCGCGCGCCCCGCGCATCAGGGCCCAGACGGCCAGGAGAAGCATGAGGGCGGACAGCACCCAGCCGGTGGCCACCGCCGGCAGGTCGATGTCGGCCAGGCGCACGGCGTCGTGCTTCTCCGCGAGGCGGAAGGTGACCGTGGCCGGGGCCGGGTCGATGCCGATCAGCAGGAGGCTGAGCAGGGACAGGACCGCGAAGGTCGCGCCCAGGCGCCAGCGGCGGATCACCGGCAGGGCGAGGCCGGGGCGGGTCGTGGGGGTCGCTGCGACGCTCATCGGGTCGCTCCTTCCGCGGCGGCGGGACGGGCGGCCTTCGCCCGGCGGGGGCGGGCCGGGTCCGGCAGCCGGAAGATCGCGCGCACCAGCGGCGGGGCCGCGATGAACAGCACGATCAGGGACTGCACCACCAGGACGATGTTGATGTTGGTGCCGGTGTTGGTCTGCATGGCCACACCGCCTGCGCGGAAGCCGCCGTAGAGCAGACCGGCCCAGAAGGTGCCCCACGGGGTGGAGCGGCCCAGCAGGGCCACGGTGATCGCGTCGAAGCCGAAGGAGGCGGCCACGTCCCCGGTGAGCACCTTCTCCGTGCCGGCCACCTGGGTGGCCCCGGCCAGCCCGGCCAGGCCCCCGGAGAGCAGCATGACGACGACGTATCCGGCGCTGACGCTGATCCCGGCGGTGCGCGCGGCCTTCGGGTTGGCCCCGACGGCGCGCAGGCGGAACCCGATCGTGGAGCGATCGATCAGCCAGGACACGAACAGCACCGCGAGGATCGCCAGGACGAAGCCCCAGTGCAGCCGGAAGGAGTCCCCGAACAGCCGGGGGAACAGGGCCGAGTCCGGCAGCTGCGGGGAGATCGGGTTGGTGGAGCCCTCCCGCTGGAAGGCCGGGGTGGTCAGCAGGTACAGCACCAGGTTCAACGCGATGTAGTTGAACATGATGCACAGGATGACCTCGTGCGCCCCGGTGCGGGCCTTGAGCAGGCCCACCAGCCCGCCCCACAGGGCACCGCCGAGCGCACCGCCCAGGATCACCAGCAGCAGGTGCACCCCGGCGGGCAGGTCCCAGGAGAAGCCGATCCACCCGGCGAGGATCGCGCCGAGGATGATCTGTCCCTGCGCGCCGATGTTGAACAGCCCGGCCCGGAAGGACAGGGCCACGCCGAGACCGGCGAGGATCAGCGGGGTCGCGATGGTCAGGGTCTCGGTCAGCGGGAAGATCTTGTCCGCGAAGTCCGCTCCGTGCGGGTTGAACACCGCGCCCTCGAACAGGGCGATGTAGGCGTCGCTGGCGGCCCGCCAGGCGGCCTCGAAGGTGTCCGAGGGCCGGGCGAAGAAGTAGTTCATCCGGGTCAGCGTGCGCTGGTCGGTGAAGATGATGAGCAGTCCGCCGACGATCAGCGACAGCACCAGGGCCGCCGCGGAGAGCACCAGAGGCGAGGAGGTCAGGCGGTAGGCCAGGGTGGGCCGTGGTTCGGGGGCGGGAGCGTCGGCCCAGGGCAGGGTGATCGGCTTCGGCCGCTCCTCGGGCTCCAGCCCGCCGGGTCCCGCTCCGGCGGGGGCGGTGGTGCCGGCGGCCGGGTCGAGACCGCTCATGCGCGCTCTCCTTCCGTGATCGATGCGAGGTCGTGCTCGCGGGTGTCCTGCTCGACGAGGCGCCGGGCCTCCTCGGCGTCGGCCCCGGCCATCATCTGGCCGAGGACCTCCCGCGGGATGTCCGGGTCCACCACGCCCATGAGCCGTCCGCCGTGGAAGACGGCGATCCGGTCCGCGAGCGCGTAGACCTCGTCCAGCTCGGTGGAGACGATGACCACCGGGGTCCCGGCGTCGCGCTCGGCGACGATGCGGCGGTGGATGAACTCGATCGAGCCGACGTCCACGCCGCGGGTGGGCTGGGAGGCGACGAACAGGCGCAGCGGGCGGGCCAGCTCCCGGGCCAGGACCACCTTCTGCTGGTTGCCCCCGGACAGGGTCGTGACGGGATCGGCCACGGAGTGCAGGCGGATGTCGAACTCCGCGGTCCGCTGCTCGGCCTGGGCGCGGATGGCCCGGCGGCGCAGCCAGGGCCCGCGGGAGAAGCGGGGGGTGTCGTACTGGTTCAGGACCAGGTTCTCCTCGATGCTGAAGGAGCCGACCAGGCCCTCGCGGCCGCGGTCCTCGGGCACGAACCCGATGCCGTCGCGGATGATCCGCTTCGGGCGCCGGCCCAGCAGCTGGCGTCCGTCCAGCTCCACGGAGCCGGTGGCCTGGGGGCGCAGCCCCAGGAGGGTCTCGGCGAACTCGGTCTGGCCGTTGCCCTGCACACCGGCGATCGCGAGGATCTCCCCGCCGCGCACCTCCAGGTCGATCCCGTCCAGCAGGGCCACGCCGGTCTCGGAGCGCAGGGACAGCTCGCGCACCCGCAGCAGGCGCTCGTTGGTGCTGGCCGACTCCTTGTCCACGGTCAGGGACACCTCGTGCCCGACCATCATCGCGGCCAGCTCCGTGCTGGAGGCGGTGGGCTCGACGGTGCCCACGACCTTCCCGCGCCGGATCACGGTGATCTCGTCGGAGACCTGCCGGACCTCGCGCAGCTTGTGGGAGATGAACAGCAGGGACTTCCCGTCCGCGCGCAGCTGCGCCATGATGCCCAGCAGCTCGTCCGTCTCCGCGGGGGTCAGCACCGCGGTGGGCTCATCGAGGATCAGCAGCTCGGCCTCGCGCACGAGGGCCTTGATGATCTCCACCCGCTGCTGCACGCCCACCGGCAGGTCCTCCACGACGGCGTCCGGGTCCACCGCGAAGCCGTAGCGCTGGGAGATCTCGCGGATGCGGCGTCGGGTGGTCTCCAGGTCCAGGGCGGGCCCGCGGGTGGCCTCCGAGCCGAGGGCCACGTTCTCCGCGACCGTGAACACGGGCACCAGCATGAAGTGCTGGTGGACCATGCCGATCCCGACGCGCATCGCGTCTCCGGGGCCGTCGAAGGCGACCTCGCGCCCGTCCACCAGGATCTGCCCGGCGGTGGGGGCCTGCAGGCCGTAGATGATGTTCATCAGCGTGGATTTGCCCGCCCCGTTCTCCCCGAGGAGGCAGTGGACGGTGCCGGGATCCACGGTGAGGTCCACGGCGTCGTTGGCGGTGAATGCGCCGAAGCGCTTGGTGATCCCGCGCAGTTCGAGTCTCATGTGCGTGCGGCCTTCGGGTCTGTGTCAGTTCTTGGTCTGGGGGCTGGCCGCGGAGTCCGCGTCCACGGTGCCGTCGATGATCTGCTGCTTGAGCTCGTCCAGCTCGTCCTGCAGCTGCTGCGGGACCTGGGAGGCCTGGTCGTGGAATGGGGCCAGGCCCACGCCGTCGTTCTCGAGGGTGCCCACGTACGGGGTGTCGGTGAACTTCCCGTCCATGTCGTCCACGAAGGCGTTCTCCACGGCCGCGCCCATCTTCTTGATCACGGAGGTGAGCACGTACTCCTGACCGGAGGCCAGGGTCTCGTAGCCGTCCGAGTCCACCCAGATGATCCGCGCCGGAGCCTCGGGTTCATCCGCGTTGTATCCGGTGACCGCGTCCACCGCGCCGTTGCCGACGGGCCCGGCCACGGGCATCACGATGTCGGCGCCCTCGTTGAGGAAGTTCTGCGCGGTGGTCTTGCCCTTGCCGGTGTCCTCGAAGTCCCCGGTGAAGCTGCCGGTCTGCTTCTGGGCGTCCCAGCCCAGCAGCTTCACGTCCGTGTGGTGGACCTGGTTGTAGTGGGCCACCCCCTGGGCGAAGCCGTCCATGAAGATCGTGACGGTCGGGATCTCCATGCCGCCGAAGGTCGCGACCTTGCCGGTCTTGGTGGTGCCCGCGGCGAGATATCCGGCGAGGTAGGCGGCCTGGGAGGTGTTGTAGATGATGGGGCGGACGTTGGGCAGCTGGATCGAGTCGTCGTCGACGATCGCGAAGTGCCGGTCCGGGTGGGCTTCAGCGGCGGCTTTGGTCTGGTCGGCGATGTTGAAGCCGATCGTCACGGTCAGGTTGCACCCGCCCTGCAGCATCGAGTTGATGTTGGGCTCGAAGTCGGTGACGGCCTGGGATTCGGCGGCCTTGGTCTTGATGCCGTAGTCGTCCTTGGTCTTCATCACCCCTTCGTAGGAGTTCTGGTTGAAGGAGCGGTCATCGAAGCCGCCGGAGTCGGAGACGATGCAGCCGGTGTAGTCCGCGTGGTCGCTGGCGATGTCCGAGTCCTCCGGCGGGGCGGGGGCGCAGCCGGCCAGCAGCAGGGCGGCCGTGCCCAGCAGCGCGGCGGCGCGCACGGGGCGGGTGCGCGGGGCTGTGCGGGGCCAGGCGGGGACGACGGGCATGGGAGACGGCCTTTCGGACGGTCGCGGCCGGATCGGCCGCCTGCTGCGCGAGGACACCGAGGCGACACCGGGCACAGCCGGACGTGACGTGGGGTACGGGTCACCAGTTTAGCCCCCGCGCGGGGCCCACCCGACCATCCGCCGCGTCGGCCGCTTCCGGCTCCGCCGCGCCCGCGCGCCTGCGCTCAGCGGGTGCGCAGCTCGTGCTGGATGGCCCGCAGCGCGGTGGCTGCCATGACGCGGATCCCGCATTCGATGGCCCGCTCATCGGCCACGTAGTCGGCCTGATGCAGGTCGTAGGTGCGCCCGCCGGGTGTGCGGGTGCCCAGGCGCATCATCGAGCCGGGGACCTCCTGCAGCATCCAGGCGAAGTCCTCCCCGCCCATGGACTGCTCCACGAGCACCACGGAGTCCTCCCCCAGCTCGGCCCGGGCGGCGTTCTCCAGCATCGTCGTCTCGGTCTCGGTGTTGACCACCGGGGGCACGCCGCGGATGTGCTCCACGTCCACCTCCACGCCGTAGGGGGCGGCCACCTGGCCGACCACCCGATCCAGCAGGTCCCCGGAGCGGTACCAGGCGTCCGCGTCCAGGCAGCGCATGGTCCCAGCGAGGTAGCCGTGGGCGGGGATCGCGTTGGGCGCCACCCCGGCCTCGATCTGCCCCCAGGCCACCAGCACGCCCGAGCGGACGTCGATGTTCCGGGACATCACCGCGGGCACGTTGATCGCGATCTGGCTCATCGCGAAGATCAGGTCCTCGGTCAGGTGCGGACGGGAGGTGTGCCCGCCGCGCCCGCGCACGCTGAGCTTGATGGTGTCGGCCGCGGAGGTGATGGACCCGATGCGGGTGCCGACCTGACCGACGTCCACCTTGGGCTCGCAGTGCAGGGCGAAGGCCCGCGGGACCCCCTCCAGCACCCCCTGGCGGATCACGGTCAGGGCGCCGCCGGGCAGCTTCTCCTCGGCCGGCTGGAAAATCACCCGCACGCTGCGGGCCAGCGGCGCGGAGGAGTCCACGTCGGCCAGGGTCAGGGCCGCCCCGAGCATCACGGTCTGGTGGATGTCGTGTCCGCAGGCATGCATGACGCCGTCGTTGACGGAGGAGAACTCCAGCCCGGTGTCCTCCTGGATGGGCAGGGCGTCGATGTCCGCGCGCAGGGCCACGGCCAGCGGGCCCCGGCCGATGTCCACGTAGCAGCCGGTGTGCTCCAGGCGCACCGGGTCCAGTCCCGCCGCCTGCAGGCGCGCCATGATCCGGTCCGTGGTGCGGTGCTCCCGGAAGCTCAGCTCGGGGTTGCGGTGCACGGTGCGGCGGAAGTCGATGAGCTCGGGCAGGAAGGCCTTGGCGAGGGGGCCGATGGGCGGCTGCTCGGCGGGTGCGGCGGGGAGTTCTGGCATGGTCACGACTATAGGACCCCAACGCGACCCGCCGCGGGCGTGACCGTGTGACGGCGTGTGACCGGGAGGCGGCACCGCCCCGCCCGGAAGGCCGCCCGGGCACGACGACGCCGCCCGCCCCTCCCGGTGCGGAAGGGGCGGGCGGCGTCGTGAAGCGGGCGGGTGGTCCGGCTCAGAAGGCCCGGGCCAGCACCGCCTGCTTGACCTCGGCGATGGCCTTGGTGATCTGGATGCCGCGCGGGCAGGCCTCGGTGCAGTTGAAGGTCGTGCGGCAGCGCCACACGCCCTCCTTGTCGTTGAGGATCTCCAGGCGCAGGTCCCCGGCGTCATCTCGGGAGTCGAAGATGAACCGGTGGGCGTTGACGATGGCCGCGGGGCCGAAGTACTGCCCGTCCGTCCAGAACACCGGGCAGGAGCTGGTGCACGCCGCGCACAGGATGCACTTGGTGGTGTCGTCGAAGCGGGCGCGGTCCTCCTGGGACTGGTAGCGCTCCTTCTCCGGCTCGTGCCCCTCGTTCATCAGGAACGGCATGATCTCCCGGTAGGACTGGAAGAACGGCTCCATGTCCACGATGAGATCCTTCTCACAGGGCAGGCCCTTGATGGCCTCGACCGTGACCGGCTTGGACAGGTCCAGGTCCTTCAGCAGGGTCTTGCAGGCCAGGCGGTTGCGCCCGTTGATGCGCATCGCGTCCGAGCCGCACACCCCGTGGGCGCAGGAGCGGCGGAAGGACAGCGAGCCGTCCAGCTCCCACTTGACCTTGTGCAGGGCGTCCAGCACGCGGTCCGTGCCGTACATCTGCAGCGTCCACTCGTCCCAGTGGGCCTCCTCGGAGACCTCCGGGTTGTAGCGGCGCACCCGCAGGGTGACGTCGTAGGTGGGGATCTCCCCGCCGTCGCCGGACTCGCTCTTGAGCTCGACCTTCGAGGCCGGCTCGGCCGGCTCCGCGTATTCCTTCTCTTGCGTGCTCATCAGTACTTGCGCTCCATCGGCTCGTAGCGGGTGAAGATCACCGGTTTGGTCTCCAGGCGGATCCCGGCCACGTGGTCCGTCTCCGCCTCCGTGTCCAGGTACGCCATCGAGTGCTTCATGAACTTCTCGTCATCGCGGTTCGGGAAGTCCTCGCGGAAGTGCCCGCCGCGGGACTCCTCGCGGTGCAGGGCGGCCACGGACATGACCTTGGCCAGCTCCAGCAGGAAGCCCAGCTCCACGGCCTCCAGCAGGTCCAGGTTGAACCGCTTGCCCTGGTCCTGGATGGAGATGCGGGTGTAGCGGTCCTGCAGCTCGGCGATCTTGTCCAGGGCGCGGTGGATGGTCTCCTCGGTGCGGAATACCTGCATGTCCGCGTCCATGGTGTCCTGCAGCTCCCGGCGGATCTGGCCGACCTTCTCCTCGCCGTGGCCGTTGCGCATCAGCTCCAGCAGCTCCTCGGTGCGCCGGGTCGCATCCTCGGGCACGGGCAAGAAGTCCGCTTCCAGTGCGTATTCGGCGGCCTTGATCCCGGCGCGCTTGCCGAACACGTTGATGTCCAGCAGCGAGTTGGTGCCCAGGCGGTTGGACCCGTGCACGGACACGCAGGCCACCTCCCCGGCGGCGTACAGACCCGGGACGGTCTCCTCGGAGTTGCGGTAGACCTCGGCGTCGATGGTGGTGGGGATCCCGCCCATCGCGTAGTGGGCGGTGGGGAACACCGGCACGGGCTCGGTGTAGGGCTCCACGCCCAGGTAGGTGCGGGCGAACTCGGTGATGTCCGGCAGCTTCGCGTCGATGTGGGCCGGCTCCAGGTGGGTCAGGTCCAGCAGCACGTAGTCCTTGTTGGGCCCGCAGCCGCGGCCCTCGCGCACCTCGTTGGCCATGGACCGGGCGACGATGTCGCGCGGGGCGAGGTCCTTGATGGTGGGGGCGTAGCGCTCCATGAAGCGCTCGCCCTCGGAGTTGCGCAGGATCCCGCCCTCGCCGCGGGCCGCCTCGGAGACGAGGATGCCGAGCCCTGCCAGGCCGGTGGGGTGGAACTGAACGAACTCCATGTCCTCCAGCGGCAGGCCGTTGCGGAAGGCGATGGCCATGCCGTCCCCGGTCAGGGTGTGGGCGTTGGAGGTGGTCTTGAAGATCTTGCCGGTCCCTCCGGAGGCAAAGACCACGGACTTGGCCTGGAAGACGTGGATCTCCCCGGAGGCGAGGTCGTAGGAGACGACGCCGGCCGGGCGCTTCATCCCGTCCACCTCGACCATGATCAGGTCCAGCACGTAGTACTCGTTGAAGAACTCCACGTTGTGCTTGACGCAGTTCTGGTAGAGGGTCTGCAGGATCATGTGCCCGGTGCGGTCCGCGGCGTAGCAGGCCCGGCGCACGGGCGCCTTCCCGTGGTCCCGGGTGTGCCCGCCAAAGCGGCGCTGGTCGATCTTCCCCTCGGGGGTGCGGTTGAACGGAAGGCCCATCTTCTCCAGGTCCAGCACGGCGTCGATGGCCTCCTTGGCCATGACCTCCGCGGCGTCCTGGTCCACGAGGTAGTCCCCGCCCTTGATGGTATCGAAGGTGTGCCACTCCCAGTTGTCTTCCTCGACGTTGGCCAGGGCGGCGCACATGCCCCCCTGGGCCGCGCCGGTGTGGGAGCGGGTCGGGTAGATCTTCGTCAGCACGGCGGTGCGGGCGCGCTGGCCGGCTTCGATGGCGGCGCGCATCCCGGCGCCGCCGGCGCCGACGATGACCACATCGTACTTGTGAACCTGCATGCTTCAGATGCTCTTTCTATATGGAGGGAGACGGTGGTGGGGCGGGGGCGCTGTGCGGCCCGCCCGGCGGAGGGCGGCGCCTACTGCGCGGGGCAGAAGGAGGGCAGCAGATCCGGGTTGTCCACGGTCGGGCAGGGGCTGAACGTGAAGATCACGAGGGTGCCCACCAGCAGGATGAACCCGGCGGCTAGGAAGAGCAGGGTCTTCAGCCAGAAGCGGGTGCGGTCCTTCTCCGCGTAATCCTCGATGATCACGCGCACGCCGTTGGTGCCGTGCAGCATCGCCAGCCACAGCATCAGCAGGTCCCAGACCTGCCAGAACGGGTTGGCCCACTTGCCGCCGACGAAGCCGAAGTCGATCGCGTGCACGCCGTCGCCGACCATGAGGTTGACGAACAGGTGCCCGAAGATCAGCACGATCAGCAGCACCCCGGAGATGCGCATGTACAGCCACGCGTACATCTCGAAGTTGTTGCGCTTGGACCCGGAGCGGTTGTACTTCACCCCGTCCACGGAGCGGTCGGAGCTGCGCGGGACGGCGATCCTGGTCTTGAGAGGGGTGGACATGGCTCAGTGACCTCCGAAGACGATGGCGAGGTGGCGGATCAGGAACGGCACCATGGCCAGCAGCCACAGGACGAGCACGCCCCACAGCATGGTCTTCTGGTGCTTGGCCCCGTCCTTCCAGAAGTCGATGAGGATGATGCGCAGGCCGTTGAAGGCGTGGTAGCAGATCGCCGCCACCAGCCCGGCCTCGCCCAGCCCCATCACAGGGTTCTTGTACGTGCCGATGACGGCGTTGTACGCCTCCGGGGAGATCCGCACGACGGCGGTGTCCAGGACGTGCACGAGCAGGAAGAAGAAGATGGCGATGCCGGTGATGCGGTGCGCGACCCAGGACCACATGCCCTGGCGGCCGCGGTAGAGGGTGCCTTGGGATTGGTTCGGCACTGAACAACCTCCGATGGGTGATCAACGAGCGGGCGGGCGCCGGTTGCGGCCCCGGCGCGGGCCCGGCCACTCGGGACGACGTCGTCCGGAAGGAGTCCCCGGGCGCGGGTGTGAGTGAGCTGTTTCTCGTCTGAGACTACCAGCCGTCGGCGGCTCTTGGTGACACGGTGTCTGAGCCCTTCCGTGGCGGAATTACGCGGAATTAGGGGAGGGAAACCTTGGCTAATCCCGCCCGCTACGCGGTGCGGGGACCGGCCGGAGGCAGACCGCGTCCGCCCGCTTCCCCACCATGTGCGCCGCGCGCCCGGGGGTTTGCGGCTAGGGTGGTGCCGATGAGATCCCCACGCGAACACTTCCGACCCTTCATCCCCGCCGGCGGGGTGGGCTCGCGGCTGTGGCCGCTGTCCCGCGCGGATGCGCCCAAGTTCCTCCTGGACCTGACCGGCTCCGGCAGCTCCCTGCTGCGCTCGACCTACGACCGCCTCGTCGACCTCAGCGCCGAGGGCGTCATGGTCGTCACCGGGCGCACCCACGCCCCGGCCGTACGCACCCAGCTGCCCGAATGCTCGGAGGAGGACCTGGTCCTGGAGCCCTCCCCCAAGGACTCCGGGGCCGCGATCGGCCTGGCCTCGGCGATCCTGTGGCTGCGCGACCCGGAGGCGATCATCGGCTCCTTCGCCGCGGATCACGTCGTGGAGCCCACCGAGGAGTTCCACCGCGCCGTGGTCGAGGCGATCGAGACCGCCGCGACCGGGCGGATCGTGACCATCGGGATCACCCCGACCTCTCCCTCCACGGGCTTCGGCTACATCCGCGCCGGGCGCTCCCTCGACCTCGAGGCGGCCCCCTCCGCGCTGGCCGTGGAGGAGTTCGTGGAGAAGCCGGACCAGGACACAGCCCGCGAGTACGTGCGCTCGGGCCGCTACACCTGGAACGCCGGGATGTTCGTCGCCCCGGCCGCCCTGCTGCTGGAGCACCTGGAGCGCAACCAGCCGCAGCTGCACGCCGGGATCATGGAGATCGCCCGCGCCTGGGAGACCGAGGAGCGCGACGCCGTGATGGATCGGGTGTGGCCGACCCTGCCGAAGATCGCGATCGACTACGCGGTGGCCGAGCCGGCCGCCGCCGCGGGCGACGTCGCGATGGTCCCGGCCCACTTCACGTGGGACGACGTCGGGGACTTCGCCGCGATCTCCCGGCTGAACCGGGCGCAGAACGTGGACGAGGTGGCCCTGCTGGGCAGCAACACCCGGGTGATGACCGATGACTCCTCCGGGATCGTCGTCTCAGACACCAGCCGCATCGTCGCGCTGATCGGGGTGCAGGACATCGTGGTCGTGGACACCCCGGACGCGCTGCTGGTGACCACCCAGGAGCATGCCCAGCGCGTGAAGCACGCGGTGGACGAGCTCAAGCGCAACGGCGACACGGACGTGCTCTAGCCCTCTCCCGCCCCCGGGGCGCCCGCCCCACACACCGGGCCGGGCGGATCAGACCACCGTGGTGCGCAGCGCGTCGTCGCGCCCCGGCGCACCGTGTCTGGGCGGCTCAGTCCACCGCGGCGGCGGCGCGCTCGCGCCGTCGGGCATCCGCAGGGCGCGACGCGGCCTCGGGCCGATCCACCCGGGGGCGCACGCCCTCGCCGAACCACCACGCCTCCTCCAGGCAGGGGTGCCCGGAGAGCACGAAGTCCGTGAAGCCCACGGCCTCGTACTGGCGGATCAGGTCCGCGACCTCCTCGTGGGAGCCGACCAGCGCGGTGCCCGCTCCCCCGCGGATCAGCCCGGAACCGGCCCACAGCCCGGGGTGGATCTCCAGGTTCCGCCGGTCCCCGCCGTGCAGGGCCAGCATCCGCCGCTGCCCCTCGGATTCGGAGGCCCGCAGGGCCTGCTGCTGACGGCGCACCAGCTCCTCCGGGATCGCATCCAGCATCGCCTGGGCCACGGCCCAGGCCTGCTCGGAGGTGTCCCGGGTGATCACGTGCAGCCGGACCCCGTAGCGCAGGGTGCGTCCGCGCGCCGCCGCGGCCTCACGCACCCGCGCGATCTTCTCCCCCGCCTGGGCCGGCGGCTCGCCCCAGGTCAGGTACACATCGGCCAGCTCCGCGGCGATCTCCAGGGCCGCCGGGGAGGACCCGGCGAAGTGCACCTCCGGCACCGGGTCCGGGGCATCGACCAGACGGGCCTGCTCCACGCGCACCCCCTCGGCGTCGTGGTCGAAGGCCGGGCCGTGCTCCCACAGCCGGCGCACGACCCGCAGGTGCTCCCGCGTGCGCCGGTAGCGGCCCTCCTTGTCCAGGAAGTCTCCGTAGGCCCGCTGTTCGGCGGACTCCCCGCCGGTGACCACGTTCAGGGCCAGGCGCCCGCCGGTCTGGGCCTGGAAGGTCGCGGCCATCTGCGCGGCCAGCGTGGGCGAGAGGGCGTCCGGACGCATCGCGACGAGGAAGCGCAGGCTCGGGGTGTGCTCGGCCAGCGCGGCGGCGGTCAGCCATGGGTCCCGGCAGTACAGACCCGTGGGGGTCAGCACGGAGTCGAAGCGGTTGGCCTCCGCGGCCTGGGCCACCTGGCGCAGGTAGGCCAGCTCGGGTTCGCGCACCGGGGAGCTGCTGAGCACCTCCGCGCCGTGCTCGCCGCCCACGACCCCGCGGGAGTCCCCGCTGGTGGGCAGGAACCAGTGGAATCTCGTCTCGACCATGTCCGTGCTCCTGACGTCCCTCATGCCGGTGTGTGTGCCGCCCGCCCGCCGGAATCGCTTCCGGGGCGCGGGGTTGGGGACCACGCTAGGAGCGGGCGGGCCCGGGGCACGAGTGCCCGGACACGGGAGGTCACGCGGCGTCGCGCGGCGCAAGACGACGGGTGCCCGGGATTGGGAGCCTGCGGGCTAACGTCTGGGGTGCGACGTCGACCGGACGACGTCGGCCGAGGGCGTCAGCGGGCGGGCCCGAGGGGCAGGGCGCCGAGGTCCCGCCAGCCGGTGCGGTCCCCGTGGAAGATCTGCAGCTGCTCGGCGCGGAAGCTCAGGCGGCAGGAGGCGAAGTCCCACCGGGCCCGGTGCAGCCCCTCCTCGTCCAGCCCGTGGGCCAGCGTCAGGTGCGGGTGGTAGTCGAAGGGCGAGGCACTGGGCAGCAGGTCCGCGCAGATCCGGTGCAGCCGGGTCAGGTGGTCCCCGCCGTCGGCGATGCGCAGGTACGCGACGGGACTGACCGGCAGGAAGGTCTCCGCCCCGTCGAAGCCCACCCGGAAGGGTCCGACCTCCCGGCACACCCGGGCCAGCTCCGCGGCGATCCGCTCCGGCAGGGGATCGCGCGGGTCGGTCTCGGTGATCAGGACGGTGATGTGCGGCGGGGCGGAGGAGGTCAGCCCCTGGGCCGCCCGCCAGGACAGCACCCGGTCCTGGATGTGCTCCGGCACCCCCAGCACCACGCTGAGGTAGCGCCGATCCCCGCGCAGGGTGGGGCTGGTGCTGGGGCCGGGGGTCATGGCGGGTCCGGGTGGGCGCTACCGCAGCGGGGGCAGGAAGCCGACGGCGTCGTAGGCGCGCTGCACGGTCACGGCCGCGATCTCACGGGCCTGCTCGGCCCCGGCGGCCAGCAGCCGATCCAGCTCAGCCGGGTCCGCCATGATCTCCAGGGTCCGCTCCCGGATGGGCCCCAGGACCTCGACGGCGACCTCGGCCAGGCCCACCTTCAGGTGCCCGTACATCTTCCCCTCGTACTCGGCGACGATCTCCTCCACGGGACGGCCGGTCAGGGAGGAGTAGATGGTCAGCAGGTTGGAGATCCCCGGCTTGGCCTCGCGGTCGAAGCGGATCTCGGTGCCGTCGTCGGTCACGGCGGACTTGATCTTCTTGGCCATCTTCTTCGGCTCGTCCAGCAGCCAGATGATCCCGGAGTCGCTGGCGGCGGACTTGGACATCTTCGCCCCGGGGTTCTGCAGGTCGTAGACCTTGGCGGTGTCCCGGAGGATCTTGCCCTCCGGGATCACGAAGGTCTCCCCGAAGCGGGTGTTGAACCGCTGGGCGAGGGTGCGGGTCAGCTCCAGATGCTGGCGCTGGTCCTCCCCCACCGGGACCTGGTCCGTCTGGTACAGCAGGATGTCCGCGGCCATGAGGATGGGGTAGGTGAACAACCCGACGGTCGCGTTCTCGGCGCCCTGCTTGGCGGACTTGTCCTTGAACTGGGTCATCCGGGAGGCCTCGCCGAAGCCGGTGATGCAGGACAGCAGCCAGGACAGCTGGGTGTGCTCGGGCACGTGGGACTGCACGAAAAACGGGGTGCGGGTGGGGTCGATCCCGGCGGCGATGTACTGGGCCGCGGTCTTGCGGGTGCGCTCGGCCAGGGTCGCCGGGTCCTGGGGTACCGTGATGGCGTGCAGGTCCGGGATGAAGTAGATGCACTCGTTGGCATCCTGCATGTCCACCCAGTTGCGCACGGCCCCGACGTAGTTGCCCAGGTGCAGGGAGTCCGCGGAGGGCTGGGCCCCGGAGAACACGCGGGGGGCGCCGGTGGAGCGGTTGGGGATGGCGGTATCGGTCATGACGGGCGGGGGCTCCTTCAGACGAGCTGGTAGTCGACCACGAGCGGGGCGTGGTCGGAGAAGCGGGTGTCGTAGCTGGGGGCGCGGTCCACCACCGCCTGCCGGGCGGCGGCGGCCAGCGCGGGGGTGGCCATGTGGTAGTCGATGCGCCACCCGGCGTCGTTGTCGAAGGCCTGACCGCGGTAGGACCACCAGGTGTACGGGCCGGGCACGTCCCCGGCGAGCTTCCGGGCCACGTCCACGTAGCCGACGTCCCCGA
This sequence comes from Rothia sp. BD8, assembly GCF_044878465.1. Taxonomy (NCBI): domain Bacteria; kingdom Bacillati; phylum Actinomycetota; class Actinomycetes; order Micrococcales; family Micrococcaceae; genus Rothia; species Rothia sp. BD8. The sequence goes on from NZ_JANJES010000003.1 coordinate 258,030, forward strand.
AGTAGCGGTCGAGGTACGCCCGCTCCTCGGGCAGGAACCCGGCGTTCTTGACGTTGCCCCTCCAGTTCTTGATGTCCAGCTCGGTGTGCCCGACGTTGAGGTCTCCGACGATCAGCACGTGGTCGGACTGCTCGGCGAGCTCGGGCAGGCGGGTGAGCATCCGCTCCAGGAAGGCGTACTTGTGCTCCTGGCGGATGGTGTCCACCTCCCCGGAGTGCACGTACGCGGAGACCACGGTGAGGCTCGTGCCGCCGGGCAGGTCGTAGTCGGCCTCGACCCAGCGGCCGGTGTGCTCGTCCCCGTCCAGGCCGGGCAGCCCGATGCGGGTCCGTCGGGGCTGGTCCGGCAGCCGGGAGGGGTGCTGCTCGGCACCCTTACGGGTGGCGATCGCCACACCCGCACGGCCCTTGGCCACGGCCTCGGAGTGCAGGATCTCCCACTGGTCCTCGTCCAGGAGCTTGCGCAGGCTGGCGTCCGGGGCGCGGACCTCCTGCAGGCAGAGGATGTCGATGTCCCGGTGGGCCAGCCAGTCCCCCATGGTCTGCTTCTTCTTGGAGTTGTAGGCGGCGCGGATGCCGTTGACGTTGACGGTGGCGATGCGCAGCGTGTGCTGGTCGCGGGGTGCCGGGTCCTGCGCGGCGGTGTTCGGGGAGCTCATGTGGGCTCAGGCCTCCTGGGCGGCGGGCTGGGCGGAGCGGGCCAGTCCCATGCCGTTCTTGGCGGTGAAGTCGATGGTGTCCAGGGCGCGGTCTATCATCTCGGCGTCCGCGTCCTCGCCCTTGGCCAGCTCCTCGGCGACGACCTTCTTCTGCACCAGGACGATCTGGAAGCTGTGCGCGAGCTTCTCATCCCGCATGGAGTCGGACCCACCGGCCTCCTGCCCGGGGGCCGAGGTGGTGCGGGGGGTGAGGCTGCCGCGCACCAGGCTCAGCACGTACGCAGCCAGGCCCAGCCAGCCGAGGGCGATCGCGGCGAGGATCCACCCGAGCAGGGAGGCCTCGTCCGCGGCCCGCCAGATCGCGGCGATGAAGATCGCCACGAGCACGGCCATCCCGACGACGGTGGCCCAGACGGCCTTCCTGCGGGTGGCGGCGGGGTCCGTCCCGCCCGGGGATGATGCCTGAGAGTGCTCCTGGGGACCGGATGAACGCATGGCCCCCATTGTACAAGCGCGGCACCGGGGCCCCGGCGGGGGGGTCGGGGAGAAGTGCCCAGCCCGAATCATCGGATGCAGGACACCCGCCCTGCATCTGGCTCCGGCGATGACTTCCCGGTGATGCCGCGTGCCGTCAGTGTCGTGACTGCTGCGCTCCGAAGTGCGTTCAGATGCGGGTTTCGTGTCGAGATGCGCTGTTCGTGCTGAGATGCGTCCCGCCGTGCGGTATCTCAGCACGATCCCCGCATCTCAGCAAGAACCCGGTGTCTCAGCGGAGGTGGGCGACCCGTCGAGCGCTCGCCGAGCGGGTCACACTTTCATGTGTGCGTCAGATCCTACTGTCAGGTGTCACGCACCACAACGGTGTTCCGCGGAGTCGGCACGAGACGACCGCGGGGGAGCGCCGAGACGAGTCTCGGCGCTCCCCCGCGAGCGGGCCGCTCAGGCGGCGTCGGCGGCGCGCTGGGCGGCCTGGACCACGTTGACCAGCAGCATCGCGCGGGTCATCGGGCCCACCCCGCCGGGGTTCGGGGAGAGCCAGGACGCCTTCTCGGCGGCCTCCGGGCTGATGTCCCCCACCAGCTTCTTCTTGCCGGTCACCGGGTCCATCACCCGGGAGACGCCCACGTCCAGGAGGATCGCACCTTCCTTGACCTGGTGGGCGCGCACCGCGTGCGGTACGCCGATCGCGGCGACGATGATGTCCGCGGCGGCCAGCACCTCGTCCAGATCCCGGGTGCCGGTGTGCGCCAGGGTCACGGTCGCGTTCACGTCCCGGCGGGACAGCAGCAGCCCCAGCGGGCGGCCCACGGTGATCCCGCGGCCCAGCACCGCCACGTCCTTGCCCTTCACGTCCAGCCCGTGCCGGCGGATCAGCTCCACGATCCCGGCCGGGGTGCACGGCAGCGGGGCATCTCCCTGCCCGTACACGTCCAGCACCAGCCGCCCCAGGTTCATCGGGTGCAGCCCGTCGGCGTCCTTGGCCGGGTCGATCCGCTCCAGGATCGCGTTGGTGTCGATGTGCTGGGGCAGGGGCAGCTGCACGATGTACCCGGTGCACGCCGGGTCCGCGTTCAGCTCGTCGATGACGGCCTCCAGCTCCTCCTGGGTGATGTCCCCGGGCAGGTCCCGGCGGATCGAGGCCAGGCCCACCTCCGCGCAGTCGCGGTGCTTGCCCTTCACGTACGAGTGCGAGGCCGGGTCATCGCCCACCAGCACCGTGCCCAGCCCGGGCACGATGCCGCGGGCCCTCAGCTCGGCGACCTGCTCGCGCAGCTCCTCCTTGATGGCCGCCGCGGTGGCCCGCCCGTCCAGGATCTGCGGGCCCTGCTGGCCGTTCTGCTCCTGCTCGCTGTGCTGCTGGGTGGTGCTCACGCCGCGAACTCCTCGACATCCGGGTACAGGGGGAAGGCCGCGGTCAGGGCGTTCACGCGCTCGCGCAGGGCGGCGACGTCGGGCTCGGGCTTCAGGGCCTCGGCGATGATGTCCGCGACCTCCGCGAACTGCTCGGCGCCGAAGCCGCGGGTGGCCAGGGCCGGGGTGCCGATGCGCAGCCCGGAGGTGACCATCGGCGGGCGCGGGTCGTTCGGCACGGCGTTGCGGTTCACGGTGATGCCCACCTCGTGCAGCAGGTCCTCGGCCGCGCGCCCGTCCAGGGCGGAATCCCGCAGGTCCACCAGCACCAGGTGCACGTCCGTGCCCCCGGAGAGCACCTTCACCCCGTGCTGGGCGACGTCCTCGGTCCCCAGCCGCTCGGCCAGGATCCGCGCGCCCTCCAGGGTGCGGGCCTGCCGGTCGCGGAACTGCTCGGAGGCGGCGATCTTGAAGGCCACGGCCTTGCCCGCGATCACGTGCATCAGCGGGCCGCCCTGCTGACCCGGGAAGACGGCGGAGTCGATCTTCTTCCGCAGCTCCTCGGTGCACAGGATCACCCCGGAGCGCGGACCCGCGAGGGTCTTGTGCACCGTGGAGGTCACCACGTGGGCGTGCGGCACCGGGTTGGGGTGCAGCCCCGCGGCCACCAGCCCCGCGAAGTGGGCCATGTCCACCCACAGGTAGGCGCCCACCTCGTCGGCGATGGCGCGGAAGGCCGCGAAGTCCTGCTGGCGCGGGTACGCGGACCAGCCGGCCACGATCACCTTGGGCTGGGCCTGAAGGGCCACCTGCCGCACGGCCTCCATGTCCAGGCGCCCGGTGGCCGGGTCCACCTCGTAGGCGGCGATGTCGTACAGCTTCCCGGAGACGTTGAGCTTCATCCCGTGGGTCAGGTGCCCGCCGTGGGCCAGGGACAGGCCCATCAGGGTGTCCCCCGGGTTCATCAGGGCCATCATCACCGCGGCGTTGGCCTGCGCCCCGGAGTGCGGCTGCACGTTGGCGTGCTCGGCGCCGAACAGCTCCTTGGCCCGCTCGATGGCCAGGCGCTCGACGACGTCCACGTGCTCGCAGCCGCCGTAGTAGCGCCGCCCGGGGTAACCCTCCGCGTACTTGTTGGTCAGCACCGAGCCCTGCGCCTGCAGCACGGCCAGCGGGGCGAAGTTCTCCGAGGCGATCATCTCCAGGGTGTCCCGCTGCCGGTGCAGCTCGGCGTCGATGGCCCGGGCGACCTCCGGGTCCAGCTCGGCCAGCGGGGTGGTGGTGACATCGGACGCGGGTGATGCGCTCATCGCTCTCCTGGGGATTCGGCGGGGAAAGGGGTTCCGAGGGATTAGTCTAGGTCACATCGGCGTCGGCGTCAGGGTGGAGCGCGCTCCAGCGTCTTGCCTGGTGAGCTCCGCACTCCCGCTCCCGCGACCCCGTCCTCGGGTGCACCTGGACCGCGGATCCGGCGCCCGAGCCCATCGCCAGGCCTCCGACGCGAGTGTTTAATGGTGGCTTGACCTCCTGACCGCCGTCGTCACCCTCGCGAAAGGTCTCCATGAACGCCCTGAACCTCCTCGGCTCCACCGACCTGCTGAACCTGCGCCCCGGCGACCCCAACATGCCCGGCGCCCGCCGAGCCCCGGAGAAGAAGGCGGAGTTCCCCATGCTGTGTCCCCAGCAGGCCGTCATCTTCGACATGGACGGGGTGGTCACCGACACCGCCTCGGTGCACGCCGCCGCCTGGAAGCAGCTGTTCGACGCGATCCTGGCCGATCCCCGCCTGGAGCCGGCCGAGGGCCGCAGCGCCGAGGATATCGACCGTCGGGAGTTCTCCGTCTCGCGGGACTACCGGGCCCACGTGGACGGGCGCGCCCGCGAGGACGGGGTGCGCCAGCTGCTGGCCTCCCGCGGGGCCGCCCTGCCCGAGGGCGCCGAGGGCGATGCCCCCGGCGCCTGGACCGTGCACGGGCAGGCCGCCCTGAAGAACGACTACTTCCAGGCCCAGCTGGATGAGCACGGCGTGGAGACCTTCCGCGGCACCGTGGACTTCGCCCGCCGCGTGAAGGAGGGCGGCACCGGCATCGCCCTGGTCACCGCCTCCCGCAACTCCCGCACCGTGCTGGCCGCGGCCGGGCTGGAGGGCCTCTTCCCCATCATCATCGACGGCGGCTACGCCCTGGAGCACGGCATCCCCGGCAAGCCCGCCCCGGACATGTTCCTGGCCGCCGCCCGCGCCCTGGAGGTGGACCCCGCCGACGCCGTGGTCATCGAGGATGCGGTCTCCGGGGTGCAGGCCGGCAAGGCCGGTGGCTTCGGGCTGGTCGTCGGGATCAACCGGCACGGGGACCGGGCCGATCTGGAGGAGGCCGGGGCCGACGTCGTGCACAACGACGTCGCCGAGCTGGACCTCGGCCTGGACCGCACCGACTCCTGGAAGCTGATCTACCGCGGCTTCGACCCCAAGCACGAGGCCCACCGCGAGGCCCTGCTGACCCTGGCCAACGGGTACATGGGGGTGCGCGGGGCCCGCCCCGAGCACGGGGACGACGGGATCCACTACCCCGGCACCTACGTCGCCGGGATCTTCAACCGGGTGGTCTCGCACATCAACGGCCGGGACCTGGAGCACGAGTCCATGGTCAACCTGCCCAACTTCGAGGTGCTCGACGTCCGCCTTCGCGACGGGGACTGGTGGTCCGAGGGCGGGCTGCGCATCCTGGATGAGACCACCGAGCTGGACATGCGCCACGGTGTACTCTCCCGCAGCGCACTCCTGGAGGAGGTGCTGCGCGAGGAGGACCGCGACGGCGCGCGGACTCCCCGCCGCCTGCGCGTGCACCAGCGTCGACTGGTCTCCATGGCCAGCCGGCACCTGTCCGCGATGGAGACCAAGGTGGAGCCGGTGGGCTGGTCCGGACGCATCCACGTGCGCACCGGCATCGATCCCACCGTGACCAACAACAACGTCGCCGAGTACCGGGAGCTGAACCGGCACCACCTGGTGGCCCGCGCCTCCACGACGCTGCCGGACGAGACCCTCATCTGCGTGGTCTCCACCAACCAGTCCGACCACCAGATCTCCATCGCCCAGCGCACCCAGATCAACGCCGCCTCGGATATCCGGGTGGAGCGGGAGATCCGCCCCGGCAACGTGGAGATGCGCCACTTCCACGTCAACGGCCACGACGGCGAGCCGGTGGTCTTCGACACGACCACCGCCGTCGTGACCTCCCGGGATTCCGCGATCGCCTCCGCCACCCTCGGCTCGGTGGAGGCCCTGAACCGCACCGCGATCGGCTTCGAGGCGCTCTACGGTCCGCACACCGCAACCTGGTCCCGGCTGTGGTCCCGCTTCGCCGTGGACATCGACGCGGATGTGAAGACCATGCTGGCCCTGCGGCTGCACATCTTCCACATCGTGCAGACCCTCGGCCCCAACATGGAGCTGGCCGACGCCGGGGTCACCGCGCGCGGGCTGCACGGGGAGGGGTACCGCGGGCACATCTTCTGGGATGAGATCTTCATCCTCCCGGTCATCACCATGCGCCTGCCCTTCGTCACCAAGTCCCTGCTGGCCTACCGCTCCGCACGACTGCCGGCCGCCCGCCACAAGGCCCGGGAGTTCGGCGCCGAGGGCGCGATGTTCCCCTGGCAGTCCGGCTCGGACGGGCGCGAGGAGACCCCGGTGGAGCTGTACAACCCACACTCGGAGCGGTGGATGCCGGACAACTCCTGGCGGCAGTTCCACGTGGGCCTGGCCATCGCGTTCAACGCCTGGCAGTACTACCAGGCCACCCGGGACGACTCCTGGCTCTCCCACGAGGGCGCGGAGCTGATGATCGAGATCGCCCGGTTCTTCACCTCCATCACCACCTGGGATGAGCAGGATCAGCGCTACCACATCGAGGGCGCGATGGGCCCGGACGAGTACCACGACGGCTACCCCGGCTCCGTCAACGGCGGGGGTGTGAAGGACAACGCCTACACCAACGTCCTGGCGGCCTGGCTCTACCGGCACGTGGTGCACCTGCCGGAGGTGCTGCCGGAGCACCTGGCCGATCGGACCCTGGCCGCCAACCAGGTCACCGAGTCCGAGACCGAGCGGTGGAAGCACATGTCCACCCGCATGGCCGTGCCGTTCAACGAGAACGGGACCATCAGCCAGTTCGACGGCTACGACGACCTCGCCGAGATCGACTGGGACCATTACCGCCGCAAGTACGGCAACATCGGGCGGATGGATCTGATCCTGGAGTCCGAGGGGGATGCGACCAACAACTACAAGCTGTCCAAGCAGGCGGACACGCTGATGCTGATCTACCTGTTCGGCCAGTCCGGGCTGCAGGATGAGCTCGCGGCCCTCGGCTACGACGTCTCCCTGGCCCGCATCGAGGACACGGTGCGCTACTACCTGCCGCGCACCTCCAACGGCTCGACGCTCTCCCGGGTGGTCACCGCCTCGATCCTCGCGCAGATCGACCGCCGCAACTCCTGGTCCACCTATCAGGATGCGCTGGTCGCGGACCTGGACGACACCCAGGGCGGCACCACCCAGGAGGGGATCCACCTGGGGGCCATGTGCGGGACCCTGGACGTGATCCAGCGGGCCTACGCCGGGCTTCGGGTGCACGAAGACTGCGTCAGCCTGGAGCCGTCCATGCCGGAGCAGCTGAAGTCCGTGGGCTTCGAGGTGCAGTACCGGGGCCAGCTGCTGGACGTGTACATCGACGGCACCTTCATGCGCATCACCGCCCGCTCCACCCGGGCCCAGCCGGTGCGCGTGGTGGTCGGCGAGCAGGAGACGGTGCTGGCCGGCGGGCAGTCCGCCGAGTTCCCGCTCGGCCGAGCCTGACCGAGAGCAGCGGAACGGCCGCGGCCCCCTTCGGAGGAGGCCGCGGCCGTTCCGTCTCCGACGTCGACTACGGCCGGTGCCCGTCGGGGATGCTCAGTCCCCGGCGCGCCGCCGCAGGATAGCCGCCAGCAGCGCCCCGGAGACGTTGTGCCACACCGAGAACACCGCTCCCGGCAGGGCGGCCTCGGGGGTGAGGTAGGTCTTGGCCAGGGAGGTGGCCAATCCGGAGTTCTGCATGCCGACCTCGATCGCGGTGGTGCGCCGGGAGGGCGCCGGCAGCCGCAGGGCCGCGGCCGCGGCGTAGCCCAGCAGGTAGCCCAGGCCGTTGTGCAGCACGACCGCCAGCAGCACCAGCGCACCCGCGGAGACGATGGCCCCCGCGGAGCCGGCGACGACGATCGCTACAATCACGGAGATCGCCGCGACCGAGATCCACGGCAGCGCCGGGGTGACGGCCAGCACCAGCCGCGGCAGCAGCCAGCGCACGAGCAGCCCGGCCAGGACCGGGATCAGCACCACCTGCAGGATCGAGACCATCATCGCGGTGCCGTTCACGCTCATGTACTCCCCCGCCAGCCACAGGCACAGCAGCGGCGTCAGGAACGGCGCGATCAGGGTGGACACCGAGGTCATCGCCACGGACAGCGCCACGTCCCCGCGCGCCAGGTAGGAGACCACGTTCGACGCCGTGCCGCCGGGGCAGCAGCCCACGAGGATCACCCCGGCCGCCAGGGCCGGCGGCAGCTGCAGCGCCGCGGCGATCCCGGCGCCGAGCAGCGGCATGATGAGGAACTGCGCGATCACTCCGATGAGAACCGGCACCGGGCGGCGGGCGATGAGCGCGAAGTCCGGCCAGGACAGGGTCAGGCCCATGCCGAACATGATGACCCCGAGCAGCGGGCTGATCGCCGGGGACCACGCGGCGAACGCGCCTGGCGCGAGGAAGCCGAGCACCCCCGCCCCGAGGATCAGCAACGGGAACACGGTCACGGCCCGCCGGGCGCTGCGCTCCTCCGCGGCGGATTCCGCGGTGCGCTCGGCGGGGTCGGATGCTGCCGGTGCCATCAGTGGAAGAAGTGCCGGGAGCCGGTCAGGTACATGGTCACCCCGGCGGTCTTGGCGGCCTCGATGACCTCCTCATCCCGGATGGACCCGCCGGGCTGCACGACGGCGCGCACCCCGGCGTCGAGCAGCACCTGCAGCCCGTCGGCGAAGGGGAAGAAGGCGTCCGAGGCGGCCACCGCGCCGCGGGCCCGCTCGGCGCCGTCGGCCCCGAGGGTGTTGGCCCGCTCCACGGACAGCCGGCAGGAGTCCACCCGGTTGACCTGCCCCATGCCGATGCCGACGGCCGCGCCGTCCTCGGCCAGCAGGATCGCGTTGGACTTCGCCGCGCGCAGGGCCTTCCAGGCGAAGGCCAGGTCCCGCAGGGTCTGCTCGTCGGCGGCCTCCCCGGCGGCCAGGGTCCAGGTGCTCGGGTCATCCCCGTCGGCCTGGAGCCGGTCCGACTCCTGGAACAGGGCGCCGCCGGAGACCTGCCGGTACTCGACGGCCCCGCGGGCGAAGCCCTCCGGCAGCCGGAGGATGCGCAGGTTCTTCTTGGTCTGCAGCAGCTCGAGGGCCTCGGGGGCGTAGGACGGGGCGATCACGACCTCGGTGAACACGGGCTTGATCTGCTCGGCCATGCCCAGGCTCACCTCGCGGTTCGCGGCGATGACCCCGCCGTAGGCGGACAGCGGGTCGCAGGCGTGGGCCTTGCGGTGCGCGTCCGCGATGGGGTCCTCACCGGATCCCACGGCGATCCCGCACGGGTTGTTGTGCTTGATCACGGCTACGGCCGGCTCGTCGAAGTCGTAGGCGGCGCGCAGGGCGGCGTCGGCGTCCACGTAGTTGTTGTAGGACATCGCCTTCCCGCCCAGCTGCTCGGCCTGGGCGATGCCCGGCTCGGCGGCCGGATCCGCGTACAGGGCGGCCTTCTGGTGCGGGTTCTCGCCGTAGCGCAGGGACTCGGAGCGCTCGAAGCCCAGCCCGGCGTAGGGCGGCCAGAAGTTGGCCTCGGGATCCTGCAGGAACTGCTGCTGGGTCCAGGTGGCCACGGCGGTGTCGTAGGCGGCGGTGTGGGCGAAGGCCCCGGCGGCCAGGCGGCGACGGGCGGCCAGGTCGAAGCCGCCCTGCTCGGCCGCGCGCACGGCGTCGTCGTAGTGGGCGGGGTCCGTCACCACGGCGACGGCGTGGTGGTTCTTGGCCGCGGCGCGCACCATCGAGGGACCGCCGATGTCGATCTTCTCGATGATCTCATCCGCCCCGGCCCCGGAGGCCACGGTGTCCTGGAAGGGGTAGAGGTTCACGACGACGAGGTCGAAGGGCTCGACCCCGAGCTGCTCGAGCTGATCCACGTGCTCCTGCTTGCGCCGGTCCGCGAGGATCCCGGCGTGGATGCGCGGGTGGAGGGTCTTGACCCGGCCCTCCAGGCACTCGGGGAACCCGGTGATCCAGGAGACCTCGGTGACCGGGACCCCGGCCTCGCGGATCACCCCGGCGGTGGAGCCGGTGGAGACCAGCGACACCCCGGCGGCGTGCAGGCCGCGGGCCAGCTCGGGCAGGCCGGTCTTGTCGTAGACGGAGATGAGGGCTCGACGCAGCGGGATCCGGTCCAGGTCGATGAGGGTCACGGAAGGATGCTCCCTTGGGAAGTCGGAGATGGTGGCGCGCACGGCGCGAAGACCCTTCCAGTGTAAGGGGCGTCGCACTCGGGCGTGCCAGCGCCCGCCGCCTCAGGCGCGGGCGGCCAGCTCCCGCAGGGTGCGCACCAGGAGAGGACGCTCCTGCTCCTTGATCCGCTCGTGCAGGCTCTGCTCGGTGTCCCCCTCCAGCACCGGCACCGCGGCCTGGGCGAGGATCGGGCCGGTGTCCACCCCGGAATCCACCAGGTGCACGGTGACGCCGGTGATCTTCACCCCGTGGGCCAGGGCGTCGCGCACCCCGTGGGCCCCGGGGAAGGAGGGCAGCAGCGCCGGGTGGGTGTTGACGATGCGCCGCTCGAAGCGCGCGACCAGCTGCGCATCGACGATGCGCATGAATCCGGCGAACAGCAGCAGGTCCGGGGCGTAGGAGGCGAGCTTCTCCTCCAGGGCCCGGTTCCAGGCAGGGCGGTCCGGGAAGTCCCGGGGCGCCAGCACGAACGTCTCGATGCCGGCCTCGCGGGCGCGCTCCAGCCCCCGGCACTCCTGATCCGCGCCGACGGCGGCCACCTGCACCGGCAGCTCGCCGCGGGCGACGGCGTCCAGGACGGACTGCAGATTGGTGCCGGAGCCGGAGACCATGACCACGATGCGCATGGCTCCCACCCTACCGAGGCGCGACCGGGCGCGCGGGCCAGCGGGTAGCCTGGTGGGCATGTCTGCCGCCCCTCCGCCTCAGGACCCTCAGCCCACCCAGCAGCCGCCCCGGCGTCCGGACAGGCCCCTGGGAGAGGACGAGCGGGCGCGCGCGGCCGAGTCCCTCCTGTACCGCTCACGGGCGGGTCTGCTCCTGGCGGTCATCGGGTTCTGCCTGAGCACCTTCGCGGGACGCTCCTGGGGCGGGTGGGCCCTGGCCGGGGCCGGGCTGGCCTTCCTAGGTGCCGCCGTCGCCTGCATCATGACCCTGGTGGCGCTGAAGCGGGTCGGCGCCCGCCCCTTCTCCTACGTGCTGACCAGCCTGTCCCTCGCGCTGGTCCTGTGGTTCGCGGTGAGCATGGCCGCGAACCTCCTGCTGTGGGGCGCGGCCGAGGACTACCGGGAGTGCGTGCGCACGAGCCTGACCATCTCCTCCTCCGGGCAGTGCCAGGAGCGCCTCACGGACGGGATCGAGCGGACCCTCACCGGCCGCTGAGGCGACGCCGACGCGGCCGACGCACCACCACGCGCGGCTCCTCGCGCTCCCTCTGCACCTCACGTTCTTCCGCCTGCTCGAGCTCCTCCTGATGCTCTTCCGGGCGCTCGGACTCGTCGGCCTCCGGGGCCTGGGCCTTAGCGTTGGGCTTATCGTCCCCCTTCGCGGCGGACCAGGGCGTCTGGGCCCCGGCGCCGGAGCGCCACTGCGGGATGAACAGCTCCTCCGCCGCATCGACCTCGGCCGGCTTCTGCTCGGTGGACTCGACCTCGGGCTTCACCGGGCGCTTCGCCTCGTGCCCCGCGGCCCCGGGCGCCGCGCGACGCAGGCGCTGCAGGGCGCTGAGCCCCCGCTCAGACTCCTGCTCGGACCGGGGCTCGGGCCGCTGCTCGGACCCGGGCTCGGCCCGGTCCGGCTTCCCCGCGGGGCGCTCTCCCGCGGAGTCGGTCCCCGCGGAGTCCTGCTCCTCGTCCCGTTCCGATGCGGCGTCGTCTCGCGCCCCGTCGTCGCCCGCGGCGTCGCTCGTCCGCACCCCGCTCGTCGGTTCCGCGCCCGTCTGCTGCCCGCTCGGACCCTCGGTGCTCACGGCGTTCTCGCCGGAGGTCTCCACCTTCCGGTTCGCCACGGCCTCGGCCCCCGCGGCCTGCGGAGAGCGATTCCGGCGGGAAGCGCGCCGGGTCCGCTTCCGTGCGGGGGCCGCGCCCTGTCCGCCCCGGGCGGCATCGCGCTCGAACCAGGGGGACACCACCCGCCCGATCACCGCGCCGATCGCCACGGTCACCGCACTCCAGCAGAACATCGCCCCCGGGTGGGGACCCACGACGGCGAAGGGCCCAGCCCCCAGCCCCCCGCGGGCGAGCACGACCAGCAGCGTCGCACCAGCCCCGGTCAGCGCCCCCAGGACGACGGCGAACACCGCCCCGGACAGGATCGCACCGAGCACGCGGGAGCCGATGCGCAGGGAGAACCAGTCATCCACGTGATCCTCCCCGGCGCGCAGGAACCACCACGCGGCCAGCGCCCCGGCCAGCACCGGCAGCACCAGCACCGCGAAGGAGTAGGGGCCGGTGGCGGTGGGCATCGCCGCGAACACCGGGAGGGCGGGCAGCGCCGGTCCGTCGGCGACCGCCGGGGAGAACAGCGTCCCCTCCCCCAGGCTGAAGCCCGCCCCCACGGACCAGGCCGTGGCGCAGAGGATGAGGTTGGGCAGCAGCGCCAGCTGCAGCAGGAACAGGGTCAGATCCCCGGTGAGCCCGGCGTGCAGGGCCTGGTAGGCCGCGATGATCCCCTGCCAGTGCGCGAAGACGCTGATCCCGGTCAGCAGGGCCCCGCCTGCCACCAGGCCGATCAGACCCACGCCGGCGGCCCGCAGCACGGACAGCGCGTAGGCCCCCGCCCACCGGGTGTACTGGCTGTAGCGCTGGGCCAGCCCCTCTGGGGCGAGCCCGATCAGCCGCAGCCAGGAGCCGGACTCCCGGTGCCCGCCCCACACCATGCCCAGCAGCGGCACCCACAGCGGCACCAGGGCCGAGGCGAGCACGGGGGCGCGCAGCGTCGTCGTGCCGGTCAGCACGGCCACCGCCGCACCGACCCCGGCGTAGGCCACCAGCCCGCCGAGCACCGGCTTCCAGAACTCGCCCTCCCAGGAGGCCCGGGCCAGGCGGGCCCCGGCGCGCCGAGCGATCAGCAGCAGCACCAGCGTGAGCCCCAGGGGCAGCAGATGCGCGGTACCCGTCAGTCCCGCGGCCCGCCCGGTGGCCGGCACGTCCAGCTGCAGTCCGACGCCGTGCGCGCCCAGCCACACCTGCCCGATCGCCGCGGCCAGCGCGGGCAGGCCGCCGGGTCCGTCCAGGGAGAACCAGCCGATCAGCAGCAGCACGGCCACGACGGCCAGACCCGCCAGGGCGGCAACGAGGATCTCGACGGCGCCCTGCAGCCACAGCGGCATGGGCAGCGTCCGGGGAAGGGAGAAACGGCGCGGGGTCATCATCGCTGTTCATCATCCCACGCCGAGCCGCGGGCTCCCCGTGAGGGTTCACGCTCCGTTCCCCGCAGCGTCACCGGCCCGCATCCCGCGGGGCGCAGACCGGTGGTGCACTGGACCCATGAGGATCATGATCGCCGCCGAATCGTTCCTGCCCCACCTGTCCGGGGTGACCACCTCCGTGCTGCGCAGCGCGGAGCAGCTGATCCAGCGCGGGCACGAGGTCTCCATCCTGGCCCCGGAGACCGGACCCGGGGAGCAGACGCCGCAGCACCCCGTGCCCGGCGCCGTCTGCCTGCGGGTGCCCTCCCTGCCGGTGGCCGGCTACCCGGGGCTGCGCGTGGCCCCTGGACCCGTCGCCCCAGTGCGGCGCCTGATCGCCCGGCACCACCCGGACATCGTGCACGCATCCTCCCCGTTCCTGCTGGGCGCCCGGGCGGTCACCGCGGCCCGGGACCTGGGCATCCCGTGCGCGGCGGTGTACCAGACCGACGTCTCCGCCTACGCCCGCCGCTATCGCCTGCCCTGGCTGGCCCGCGCAGCGGACCGGCGGCTGGCCGCGATCCACGGGCAGGCGGATCTGACCTTGACCCCCTCCAGGGCCTCCGAGGACTACCTGCGGGACCTGGGGGTGCCCCGGATCCTGCGCTGGGGACGCGGAGTGGACACGGCCCTGTTCCGCCCTGAACGGGCCGAGGGGGCGCTGCGGGCGCGGATCGGGGCGGGTCCGGAGGAGCTGCTGGTCGGCTACGTCGGTCGGCTGGCCCCGGAGAAGCAGGTGGAGGATCTGCGAGTGCTGCAGTCCCTGCCCGGGGTGCGCCTGGTGGTGGTCGGGGACGGCCCGGAGCGGGCGCGCCTGGAGCACACCCTGCACCGGGCCAGCTTCCTCGGGCGCCTGGAGGGCGAGGAGCTGGCGCGCACCGTGGCGGAGCTGGACGTGTTCACCCACCCCGGGGAGTCGGAGACCTTCGGGCAGACCCTGCAGGAGGCGATGGCCGCAGGCACCCCGGTGGTGGCCGTGGGCTGCGGCGGGCCGGCGGACATCGTCGAGCACGGGCGCACGGGGCCGCTCTACCCGCCGGGACACCTGGACCGGCTGCGCGAGCACGTGCAGCGGTTGGAGGACCCGGGCCTGCGGGCGCAGTTCGCCGTCGCCGGGCGGGAGGCGATGACGCCGAGGTCCTGGTCCGCGCTGACGGACCGGCTGCTGGAGCACTACGCGCTGGCGCGGCAGTTCCACCGGGCGGACGGTCTGCGCCGGTGGGCGGCCGGAAGGGTTCAGTCCTCCGCGGGGTCCAGGGCCTCCACACCCCAGGCGCGGTAGGCGGCGGCCTGCGCGGAGACCACGGTGAGCCCGTGCACGCGGGCGGTGGCCGCCAGCAGCCCGTGCACGCCGTCCTCGGGACCGGCGGTCTCCCCCGGGGCCTCGCTCGGCTCCTCGTCGTCGGCTACGCTGCGCAGCCCGGCCGGCCCGGCGGGCAGGGGGCGGGCGGCCCACGCCCGGGCGACGGCATCGTCCACGGGCAGCAGGTGGCCGCGGAACCGCTCGGCCAGCTCATCCAGCCAGCGATCCGTCTCCGGGCCGGGGAAGCGGGCGGCCAGCTCCCCTAGGCTGAGCACGGAGACGTAGAGGACGCGGTGGGCCCGGCGCCGCAGGAACGCGACGACGGCCCGGTCCGGGGCGCTTCCGCGCAGCTGCGCGAGGATCCCGGAATCCAGCAGCAGGCCCGTACCGGGCCGGCTCATGCCGCCCGGTCGGCGGCCGCGGAGGCGCTGCCGCTGCTGGTGGCCAGGAGGAAGTTCAGGAACTCGCTGCGGGCGGAGTCCACCCGGGCGTAGTCGGTGATGCTCATGGCCCGGTATCCCCCGCGGGCGGGAACGGCGGCGGAGAAGTCGAGGCGGGTGGGAGAGGTGACGGTCATGGCCATCGCGCGGAGAGCGCATCCTTTCGGTGCTCTTGCCCGTACCGGTCAACATGCCGCCGTGGCGGCGAATACGGGCCGCTTCGTCATCCGAGCCACCCTTGAACATGGGGTTGGCGCTCAACCGAGTCGGAGCTTGGCAGTTGAGTCTCTTGAAGCTGGCACCAGCATAACCCGCCCGGGCGGGCCTGCCAAGACCCTTCTTCACGCCTCTTCCCGGTCCCGTCGGCCGCGCCGAGCGCCGACTAGATTGGATCCCATGCCCTCCTACCCCGCCGAGCAGATCCCGGTGACCGTGGCGCAGATCCTGCACGCCGTCGGCCACAACGCCTTCGCGCGGGGCGAGCGCTACTACCGGGCGGGCCAGGTGCTCCAGGCCCACTACGACGCCGCGGAGCTGACCTTCACCAGCCGGGTCGCCGGGGGCTCCACCCGGCCCTATTCCCAGTCGGTGGTCTTCCCCCGCACCCGCGTCCCGCATGCCGCGCCGTTCCAGTCCTTCTGCTCCTGCCCGGTGCGCACCGGCTGCAAGCACGTGGTCGCGGCCCTGCTGGGCTGGTTCCACGAGGGCGGCTGGGCCGAGCCCGCGGAGAACCTCCCCGTGCGCTCGACGGCCGGCACCGAGACGGAGCATTTCGCGGCAACCGGTTCCGCGGCGGCCCGTTCATCGGCGACCGACGCCGGCTCGGCGCCCGGCCTCCCCGGCCCCGACGCCTCCGGCTCGGCCTCCGCGCGGCGGGACTCGCAGGCGGGGTCCGGGGCCGAGGATCGGGCCGCGACCATCCAGCGGCTGCGCGCGGCCATCGGCGGCATCGACGGCGGCACCGGGGCCCCGGCCGCGTCGCCCGCCGTATCGCCTGCCCCGGCATCGGCATCATCATCGAATGGCGGCGCACCCGGCGCCGCCCGGGGCGGCGACGACGTCGTCGAGACGCAGGACCCGGGCGCGGGCCCCTTCGCGGCGCGCGCGGACGCCCCGCAGGTGCGCGATTCCTGGCGCCGCCACGTCGCCCGCGCGCTGCAGTCCCAGAGCATGGACCTGCGGTCGCGCGTGACCCGCTCCCCCGGCGCCCTGGACCTGCACCTGGAGGTCCCGACCCGCTACGGCCTGGGTCGAGGCGATGCCGCGACCCCCGCGCCGATCCGGCTCAGCGCCCGGCCGCTGATGCTGGGCACCCGCGGCCGGTGGATCAAGGGCGGGCTGACCTGGTCCCAGTTCACCGGCCCCCCGGGCGGCACGCAGCTGCTCAGCGAGCACGAGGCCTGGTTTCGGGAGCTGGGCGCCGTGCTCTCCCCGGATCAGAACCCCTACGCCTCCACCCACGACACCATGCAGCTGGACCCGGTGGCCTCCCCGCTGCTGTGGGACCTGCTGGACCGGGCCGCGGACCTCGGCATCGCCATCGTGGTGGACGGGCGTGCCGTCTCGGTAGGCCTGGCCCCGGAGGCCCGGCTCGGACTGCACGTGGCCGACGCCGAGGACGGCGCCCTGCGGCTGATCCCCGCCCTGCTGGTGCCCCGCTCCCCGGAGGAGGCGGAGGACGACGCCGCCCCGGAGGCCTGGCGGGTGCCGACCGACGGACTGTTCCCCCTGGGCCCGGCCCACCGGCCCCAGGCCTACGTGGCCCTGGGCGGGGCGCTGCACCGCGCCTACGAGCAGGAGGCCCGCCGCTCCGGGGCGTGGTCCGCGATCCGCCCGTCCCCGCTGCCGCAGCTGGCCGCGCAGGTCCCGCAAGAGCAGTGGGTCGTGGAGGAGACGGAGCTGCTGTTCCTCCCGCTGGCAGCACCCCCGACCCCGCTGGCCACCTCCCTGAGCGCCTCCGGTCCCATGACGGTGCCGCGCGAGGAGGTCCTGGACTTCGCGGAGGGCTTCTACCCGCAGCTGGCCCGGCGCCTGCCGGTGGCCGCGGACCCGGAGGTCGCCGAGTCCCTGCCGCAGGTGCTCGAGCCGCGCCTGGTGCTGAGCGTGCGCTTCGAGGAGGATCCGCACGCCCAGCCCACCCCGGAGCAGGGCGCGGCGCGCACCGCGGATCCGCGCGCCTCGGAGAGGATCGCCCCGGCCCGATACGACTGGCACTGGTCCTACCCGCAGGCGCCCGTCCAGTGGGAGGGGCAGAAGGTGGCCCGCACCCGGGTGCCGGTCGCGGTGGCCAGCCCGGACCCGCATCGGGAGCTGCGGGATGCGGAGACGGAGCAGGACGTGCTCACCCGGCTGCGTCGGGCGCTGCCCGAGACCCCGCTGGAGGCCGGGCGCACCAGCGGCTGGCAGACCCGGGATCTGGTCCAGCGGATCATCCCGGCCGCCCGCGACCTGGACGGGGTGGACGTGGAGCTCACCGGGGAGGTGCCGCAGTTCCGGGCTCTGGACGAGGACCCGACGATCACGGTCTCCGTGGAGTCCACCGGGGATCGCGACTGGTTCGGCCTGGGCGTGACCATCCGGGCCGGGCAGTGGTACGTGCCCTTCGCCGACGTCTTCCGCGCCCTGGACGCCGGGCAGAAGCACCTGATGCTCGGGGACGGCAGCTACTTCCGGCTGGACCGGCCCGAATTCCTGCGGCTGCGGGAGCTGATCGGGGAGGCCCGGCAGATGGCGGACCCGGAGACGCCGCTGCGCATCTCCCGGCACCAGGCGGGGCTGTGGGAGGACCTGGAGGAGCTCGCCGCGGACACCGAGGTGACCCGGACCTGGCGGGAATCCGTGGAGGCCCTGCTGCGTCTGGAGGAGATCCCTGCGCCGCCGCTGCCGCGGGGCCTGCGCGCCCGGCTGCGCCCGTACCAGGAGGAGGGCTACCGGTGGCTGAGCTTCCTGCGCGAGCACGGCCTCGGCGGGATCCTCGCCGATGACATGGGCCTGGGCAAGACGGTCCAGACCCTCGCGATGATCTGCCGCGCCTTCGAGCTGCACGACGCCGCGGCGGCGGAAGGCGGGGCGCGACCGCGCTTCCTCGTCGTCGCCCCGACCTCTGTGGCGCCCAACTGGGCCCGGGAGATCGAGCGCTTCGCCCCGCACCTGAGCTGCGCGGTGCTCACCTCCTCCAGCGCCAAGGCCAAGAGCTCGGTGCCGGAGCGGGCCGCCGGGGCCGACGTCGTCGTGACCTCCTATGCGCTGCTGCGCCTGGACCCGGAGGAGTACACGGACCTGGGGCTGAGCGGACTGGTGCTGGACGAGGCCCAGTTCCTGAAGAACCCGCGGACCAAGGCCCACCGGATCGCCAGGGATCTGCCGGTGCCGTTCAAGCTGGTGGTCACGGGCACGCCGATGGAGAACGACCTCATGGAGCTGTGGGCGATGTTCTCGATCGTCGCCCCGGGGCTGTTCCCCTCCGCCCGGGACTTCCGGGACATGTACGCCAAGCCGATCTCCTCCGGGGAGGACCCGCAGGCGCTGCCGCGGCTGCGGCGCCGGATCCGCCCGCTGATGCTGCGCCGCTCCAAGGAGCTGGTGGCCGCGGATCTGCCGGAGAAGCAGGAGCACCGGGTGGACATCGCCCTGACCCCGGAGCACCGTCGGATCTACGAGACCCGGCTGCAGCGGGAGCGGCAGAAGATCCTGGGGCTGCTGCAGGACATGGACCGGAACCGGTTCACGATCTTCCAGTCCCTGACCATGCTGCGCCGCCTGGCCCTGTCCGCCTCCCTGGTGGATGAGGCGCACGCGGGGGTCGAGTCCGCCAAGCTGACGTGGCTGACGGAGCAGCTGCCGGAGATCATCGCCGATGGGCACCGGGCCCTGGTGTTCAGCCAGTTCACGACCTTCCTGCACCAGATCGCCGAGGCCCTGGAGGCGGCGGGGATCTGGCACGTGTACCTGGACGGGTCCACCCGGGATCGGGCGGCGGTGCTGCGGGCCTTCGAGGAGGGCGAGGCCCCGGTGTTCCTCATCAGCCTGAAGGCCGGTGGCTTCGGGCTGAACCTCACGGAGGCGGACTACTGCTTCCTGATGGACCCCTGGTGGAATCCGGCGGCGGAGGCTCAGGCGGTGGACCGGGCGCACCGGATCGGGCAGCGGCGTCGGGTCATGGTGTACCGGCTGGTCTCCGAGGGGACGATCGAGGAGAAGGTCATGGACCTGAAGGACTCCAAGGCCGCCCTGTTCGACGCCGTGATGGACGACGGCGAGCTGTTCTCCCGCTCCCTGCGCGCCGAGGAGATCCGCGAGCTGCTCGGCGGCTGAGCCGGCGCGGGCGGCTTCCGTTCGCCCCCGCCCCGCACCGTGGGGCCGGCTTCCGGTGCGAGTTTCGTTCCGAGATGCGCCATTCGTGCTGAGATGCTGCACGGCGGGGCGCATCTCAGCACGAACAGCGCATCTCAACACGAAACCCGCACCTCACAGACCGGCCAGCATCGGCGGCGGGAACACGGGGACCCCGAGCTGGCGGGCGCGCTGCTCGAGGGCCTGCACCAGGCGCATCTCCAGTTGCTCCGGGTGCCCGACCACGTCCGCCCAGTTCGCGCGCAGGATCACCCAGCCGGCTTCCTCGATGGCCAGCTGACGCTGCCGCTCCTGATAGATCGCCTCTCCGGCGTCGCCATCACGGAAGTACTTGGCCTTGCCATCCAGCTCCAACCCGAAGCGCAGGTGCGGCCAGCCGAAGTCCAAGTACTTCCGGCCCCGATGCGTCCGCACGAGGACCTGCGGCTGCGGCATCGGCACGGCCATGCGCTGCAGGCGGATCCGTCCGAGGCTCTCCAAGACGGACTCGGAGCGCGCGTCGGCGAAGGCGAAGACGCGTCGGGCCGTGACCGAGCCGCGTCGGCGGGGGCCCTCGTCGAGCAGGCTGAGCACATCCCGGCGGGAGACGTCGCCCTTCAGGATCTGGTCGGCGATGACGACGGCGTCGTCGAAGGGCAGGCCGGTCGCGCAGTCCAGGAGGGTGCGCTCGGCGTCGGTGACCGGGAGGCGCAGCTCGAGGAGGCGGCGATGTTCGAGGATCCCCGGCGCCCGGTGGACCCGCACCCGGGGGTCCGCGCAGGCGATCCGCTGCTCGGCGCTGATGTGGACGGCGTCCGGCAGGTGGAGCAGGGAGAGGTCGCGGAACAGGGCGGCCGAGGTGTGCGAGAAGACGAACGGCGTCCTCGCCCGCGCCAGGTACGCCAGGTGCACGCCGAGGCACTTCTGCCGTTCGGTGAGTTCCTCCCACCGGCGGCGCTGGATGTAGCAGCCGCGCAGAACGCGCGTCCATTCGCTGCCGCCACCCCGGCTGGGACGCGGGTCGGGATGGCCGAGCCGACGCACCTGCTCGGGGGTCAGCAGCTCGCGGTGGTGGAGGTCTGGGACGGTGTTCACGGGTTCAGCTTGCCGTTCCAGCTCGCCGACGACGCCGCCCGTCCGCGCTTCCCGGCCCCTTTTCGAGAACAGTCCCCCCACATCCACTCGCCTCATCCACAGATCCGGAAACCTCCTCGCACCCGACGCCGCCCGCGCGCCCTCCCCTGCACCCGAGGCCCCTCGCCGATCACCGCCCACACCGGACCCGCACCCGCTGAGATACCGGGTTTGTGCTGAGATACCAGGTTCGTGCTGAGATGCTGCACGACGTGCCGCACCTCAGCACCAACCCCACACCTCAACACGAAAGCCGCACCTCAGCACCCAACGGTTGCACCTCAGCGGCACAGCACCCCCGCCCATCGTCGGGTGGGGTGGGCGGATCGGGGCGGATAGGTTAGCCTGGATCATCGATCGATGATCAGCGTGCTGATGGACTGAGGCGCTGGTCATCTGCGCTGTCCGGGGCGGATCCCGCGCCGCTCGACCCGTCCCGGTCCTGCCCGCACCGCCACCGGCCGGTGCGCACCCCTCGCTCCCGACCCCAGGAACCCATGGCCTCCTCCGACGGAACCTCCGAGCACACATCCCGCGACGACGCCGCCGCACCCAACACCGGCGCCACCAGAACCACCCCCGCCGAACCACCCACCATCACCGACAGCGTGCCGCACCAGCACGCGCCCGCCCGGGTGAACTGGCGAGTCTTCGGCGGGGCCGCCATCGGCGTGCTGATCATCTCCATCTGGGGTCTGGCCGATCCGGAGTCGATGGGTGAGGTGATCGGCGCCGTCGTCGGGTGGGTCTCCCGGCACTTCGGCTGGTTCTACATCCTCACCGGCACCGTGGTCCTGGCGTTCATCGCGATCGTCGCGTTCTCCAAGCAGGGCTCGGTGCGCCTGGGCCCGGACCATTCCCGCCCGCAGTTCTCCCTGTTCTCGTGGGCGGCCATGCTCTTCGCCGCCGGCATCGGGGCGGACCTGATGTTCTACTCCGTGCTGGAGCCGGTCACCCAGTACTACACGCAACCCTCCGGCGGCACCGAGTCCGCAGAGGCCGCCCGGCAGGCGGTCGTGTGGACCCTGTTCCACTACGGACTGACCGGCTGGGGCATGTACTCCCTGATGGGCATGGCCTTCGGCTACTTCGCGTACCGGTTCAACCTGCCGCTGTCCATCCGCTCGGCCCTGTACCCGATCATCGGCAAGCGGATCAAGGGCGCGGCCGGCGACGCCGTGGACATCTCGGCGCTGCTGGGCACGATCTTCGGGGTGGCCACCTCGCTGGGCATCGGCGTCGTGCAGATCAACTACGGGCTGCAGTTCCTGTTCGGGGTGCCCAACTCCGTGGGGGTCCAGGCCGGGCTGATCGCGGTCTCCGTGGTCCTGGCGATCGCCTCGGCGGTGTCCGGGGTGGACAAGGGCATCCGGCGGCTGTCCGAGCTGAACATCTTCCTCGCCGTCGCGCTGATGCTGTACGTGCTGTTCCTCGGGGACACGGACTTCCTGCTCAACGCGCTGGTCATGAACGTGGGCGACTACCTCTCCCAGTTCCCAGGGATGACCATGGACACGATGGCCTATGACCACCCCGAGGAGTGGATGAACTCCTGGACCCTGTTCTTCTGGGCCTGGTGGGTCGCGTGGTCCCCGTTCGTGGGGCTGTTCCTGGCGCGGATCTCCCGCGGGCGCACCATCCGCCAGTTCGTGGTGGGCACCATGACCATCCCGTTCGTGTTCATCCTGACCTGGATCTCCATCTTCGGGAACTCGGCCCTGGGGATCATCGACCAGGACGGGGACACCGACTTCGGCCAGACCCTGATGGGCACCCCGGAGCGGGCCTTCTACGATCTGCTGGCCCAGTACCCGGGGGCCACCGCAGCGGCGGCCGTGGCGACCTTCACCGGGCTGCTGTTCTACGTGACCAGCGCGGACTCCGGGGCCCTGGTGATGTCCAACTTCGCCTCGACCATCGAGGACCCGACGAAGGACGGGCCCAAGTGGATGCGCATCTTCTGGGCGATCGCCACCGGTCTGCTGACCCTGGCGATGATGGTGGTCGGCGGGATCCCGACCCTGCAGTCGGCGACGATCGTGTTCGGCCTGCCCTTCGCGATCGTGATGTACCTGGTGATGTACGGGCTGTGGAAGGCGCTGCGGGTGGAGCGGGCCGCGATGGACTCCCAGGAGGCCGCCCGGGCGGGGGTGCGCGCCGCCAACCGTGCCGCCGCGATCCAGCCGACCGAGCACACCCGGAACTGGCGCCAGCGCCTGGTCCGCTCGGTGTCCTACCCGGGCCAGGCCGCGACCCGCCGCTACCTCTCCCAGACGGCGGAGCCCGCGCTGGAGGAGGTCTGCCAGGCGCTGCGCGAGGAGCACGTGCAGGCCGCGGTGGAGCACGGGCACGATCCCGTCACGGATCTGCCGTATGTGAGCCTGGTGGAGCACCTGGACGGGGAGCGGGACTTCCTGTACCAGATCTACCCGGTGGCCTGCCCGACGCCGTCGTACCTGCTGGTCTCGCCGCAGTCGGAGGACTCCTACTACCGGCTGGAGCCGTTCTCCCAGACCGGTTCGCGCGGATACGACGTGTACGGCTTCACGAAGGAGCAGCTGATCCACGACGTGCTGGACAACCATGAGCGGCACCTGGAGTTCATCCGCCTGTCCACCCCCACCCAGGACGACGCCGGGGCCACCGTGATCACCGGCGCCCCCACCGGCGCCATGGACTGGACCGTGGACTTCCAGGACCCGGAGGAGGACTCCTCTGCCGGTGACCCCAACCACACCCCGGAAGAATCCGACCGCACCGCGCGTTGACACCACCGGAGCATGACTGTGACCGGATTCGAGCAGGCGCCGCGTCGCACCGGCGTCGAGGAAGGACTGAGTGTGAGCAGCACGCTGTACATCGACGGAGCCTGGGTCCCGACTGAGGACGGCGGGACCCGAACCATCACCTGCCCCGCGGACGGCACCGAGGTCGGCGTCGTCGCGGAGGCCACCGCAAAGGACACCGAGAAGGCGATCGCCGCGGCGCGGCGGGCCTTCGACGAGAACGCCTGGGATGTGAGCGCCCCGGAGCGCGGGGACTTCCTGCTGGCCGTGGCCGCGCAGCTGCGCGAGCGCAAGGACGAGTTCGCCCGCGCCGAGTCCCTGGACACCGGCAAGCGCCTGGTGGAGTCCGGCTACGACATGGACGACATCGCCGCCTGCTTCCAGTACTTCGGGAAGATCGCCGGGCAGGACGCCGGGCGCGTGGTCGACGCCGGGGACCCGTCCGTGGCCTCCAAGGTGGTGCACGAGCCGGTGGGCGTGTGCGGGATGATCACCCCGTGGAACTACCCGCTGCTGCAGGTGGCCTGGAAGGTGGCCCCGGCGCTGGCCGCGGGCAACACCTTCGTGCTCAAGCCCGCGGAGCTGACCCCGCACACCGCGATCCTGCTGATGGATGTGCTGGACAAGCTGGGGCTGCCGGCCGGGGTGGCCAACCTGGTGCTGGGCGCCGGGGCCGAGGCCGGGGCGCCGCTGTCCACCCACCCGGACGTGGACCTGGTCTCCTTCACCGGCGGCCTGGTCACCGGCCGGAAGATCGCCGAGTCCGCGGCGGCCACCGTGAAGAAGGTGGCCCTGGAGCTGGGCGGGAAGAACCCCAACGTGATCTTCGCCGACGCGGACTTCGACGCCGCGGTGGACAACGCCCTGAACGGCGCGTTCGTGCACTCCGGGCAGGTCTGCTCGGCCGGCGCGCGCATCGTCGTCGAGGAGTCCATCGCCCAGCGGTTCACGGACGAGCTGGTGCGCCGGGCGAAGGACATCCGCCTGGGCGGGCCCTTCGACGACGACGCCGAGACCGGGGCCCTGATCTCCGAGGCGCACCTGCAGAAGGTCACCGCCTACGTGGACAAGGCCCGCGAGGAGGGCGCGAGCATCCTGTGCGGCGGAAAGCGCGCCACCGAGGGCGAGCTGTCGAAGGGCTGGTTCTACGAGCCCACCGTGATCGCGGACGTGGCCCGCGGGTCCAACGCGGTGACCGAGGAGGCCTTCGGGCCGGTGGTCACCGTGGAGACCTTCCGGGATGAGGCCGAGGCGGTGGCGATCGCCAATGACACGATCTACGGCCTGGCCGGGGCCGTGTGGACCTCCGACGCCGGGAAGGCGGAGCGGGTCGCGGCGAAGCTGCATCACGGCACCATCTGGATCAACGACTTCCACCCGTACCTGCCGCAGGCCGAGTGGGGCGGGATGAAGCAGTCCGGCATCGGCCGGGAGCTGGGCCTGGCGGGTCTGGGCGAGTACGTGGAGACCAAGCACATCTACCAGAACACCGCCCCGGCCGTGACCGGCTGGTTCCAGGACCGGAGGTAACCGCGCGGCGCGGGTGCGCCCCCCGAGGGGCGCACCCGCATCCTGGGCATCGAGATCAGAAGAGGCGGCGAGCGCACCGAGCGGTTCCCCCCCCCCACCCACCGACCCCCCACCACAGGAGGATCCATGGCTGAAGAACAGGTTTTCGACTACATCGTCGTCGGCGGCGGTTCGTCCGGCGCGGCCGCGGCGGCCCGGCTGTCGGAGAAGAACCCGCGGGCGCAGGTCGCGCTGATCGAGGCGGGCCCGGATGACGCCGGGATCGACGAGGTGCTGCAGCTGAACCGCTGGATGGAGCTGCTGGAGTCCGGCTACGACTGGGACTACCCGGTGGAGGAGCAGGAGCACGGCAACTCCTTCATGCGCATGGCCCGGGCGAAGGTCATGGGCGGGTGCTCCTCGCACAACTCCTGCATCGCCTTCTGGGCCCCGGCCGAGGATCTGGATGACTGGGAGCGCCGCTTCGGCGCGACCGGCTGGAACGCGGAGACGGGTTTCCGCCTGTTCCGCCAGCTGGAGACCAATGAGGACGCCGGCGCCGAGGGTGGGGAGCACCACGGCGATTCCGGTCCGGTGCACCTGATGAACGTCCCGGCTTCGGATCCGTGCGGGGTCGCGGTGCTGGACGCCTGCGAGCAGGCCGGCATCCCCCGGGTGCGGTTCAACTCCGGGAAGACCGTGACCAACGGGGCGAGCTTCTTCCAGATCAACCGGCAGGCCGACGGCACCCGCGCGTCGTCGTCGGTGTCCTACATCCACCCGATCCGGGACCGGGAGAACTTCCACCTGATCACCGACACCCAGGTCAAGCGGGTCCTGTTCGATGGGGACAAGCGCGCCGTGGGCGTGGAGGTGGTGGACAACGCCTTCGCGGTGGCCAAGACCATCTGGGCCCGCAAGGAGGTCGTGCTCTCGGCGGGGGCGATCGACTCCCCGAAGCTGCTGATGCTCTCCGGGATCGGCCCGGCCGAGCACCTGCGCGAGGTGGGCGTGGACGTGCTGGTGGACTCCCCCGGCGTCGGCTCCCACCTGCAGGATCACCCGGAGGCGGTAATCCAGTGGGAGGCGAAGAAGCCGATGGTCCAGGATTCCACCCAGTGGTGGGAGCTCGGGATCTTCACGGAGCTGGACGTGCCCTTCGAGGATGAGTTCCCGGGGCGGCCGAACTTCATGATGCACTACGGCTCGGTGAACTTCGACATGCACACCCTGCGCCAGGGGTACCCGACGGGGGACAACGTGTTCTGCCTGACCCCGAACGTCCCGCACGCCCGCTCCCGCGGCACGGTGCGCCTGCGCTCCCTGGACTTCCGGGACAAGCCGAAGTTCGATCCGAAGTACTTCACCGACGATGAGGGCTACGACATGGCGATCATGGTCGCGGGCATCCGCAAGGCCCGCGAGATCGCCTCCCAGCCGGCCCTGGCCGAGTGGAAGGGCCGCGAACTGTTCCCGGGCGAGGACGTGCAGACGGATGAGGAGATCGCCGAGTACGTCGCGAAGACCCACAACACCGTGTACCACCCGGTGGGCACGGTGCGCATGGGCGCGGATGACGACGTCGACTCCCCGCTGGATGCCCGGCTGCGGGTCAAGGGAGTGTCCGGCCTGCGGGTCGCGGACGCCTCCGTGATGCCGGAGATCACTGCGGTGAACCCGAACATCACCTGCTTCATGATCGGCGAGCGCGCCGCGGAGCTGATCACCGAGGACGCCTGAGCCTCACCGCCCGTCGGCCCGACCCGACGCCCCATCGACGGCCCCGTCGCGCCCCGCGCGGCGGGGCCGTCGGCCGGGGGCCGCGCGGCCGGGCCGGCGCCGGGGGG